>MNDR01000078.1 GCA_001915025.1 Gemmatimonadetes bacterium 13_2_20CM_2_65_7 | reverse complement strand
CGATGATCGGATCGCGCACGACGATCGTCCCTACCTGACTGAAGAAGAAGGTATCCCACACGTCAATGTTGCCATCGGTACGCGCGGAGAACGCGATGCGGTCATTGGGGTTGCCCGTGCCGCCGAACGTGGGCGTGCCGGGATCGTTCGCCGAGAAGGCATGGTTATAGTTCATGTCCATGCCGAACGCGCCCGTGGGAGCCGGCGCGGTTCCCTTCAACTTCATCCCCTCGTCCAGGAAGTAGATCGAGTCCGCGCGGACGAGATTCGTACCGCCGTTGAAGTTGGTTGCGATCGAATGGATCTTGACGCCGGTGTTGCTGATGAAGTCGCTCACGTCGATCGACGGGGTAACGCCGACATCGCGATCGTTGTCACCGCTATCGGACGTGACGCCACCGAAGCTCGTATCGCAGCGGCGGGCAGTGGGCGCCCCATGCAGCAGCTGGGCCTTTGTCGTATAGCCGATGACGCGCGCGAACCGGGTCGTGATGTTGCCGCCCTCACCAACGATCGCGTGCGTGAAGTTTCCGGAGTTGCGAACATAGGTCGAATCGCCGAGTCCGAAGGTCGCCAGCTCGATGGTGACGCCCGCGCAGGCAGTGAGCTGGAGCGCCTGCTGATTGTAGGGCCGCCCGCGGCGCATTTCGACGCGCAACGTGTCGCGGCTCGTGCTCGAGAGGGTGCTGTCGCCCGACAGCTCCCAGAACAGGTGACTGAAGAGCTGCAGGGTATCGCTGCTGTTGATCAGCTTCTCCATCCGCAGCGTCGCCCGTCCACTGAACGGAGCCGTACTGCTGACGGTCGGGGACGTCGAGTAGATCGCGAAGATCGAATCCTGAAAGCACGCGGTGCCACCGGCGGGCCGGCAGACGGTGGCGACGTACTGCGGCCGGTCGGACACGTCGTAGACGATGATCTCCTCGCGTGTCGGATTCGTCAGAATGCGGTACGTCTCGATCAGATAGTCGGGGAGGTCCTGGCGCCACACGAGCCGGCGCACGCCGGGCCGCACGTCGATGACCGATAGCTCCGCGCCACCCGCGTTGGCCACGACGATCGTATCGCCGTAGTTGCCGAGCGTGTCACGTGGCCACAGCGCGATGCCCCACGGTTGTGGACCCGACGTCGGAATGCCGGCGGCGACGAACGCGGTATTCGCGACCTGGAAAATCTCCACGCGCCCCAACGCGGGGTTCGTGAGATAGAGGCTGCTATCGTTACCGTTGAAGATCGCGTCGGCGATGCTGCCGCCGAACGGCAGCGCGCGCGTCACGCCGGCGACGACCGTGACCGTATCGATCAACCCTTGGGCCGAAGGATGCAGAACCGGAATGGCCGTGGCGCTGGTGATCGGCAGCACCGGCGCGCTCGGGATGAGTGTCGTCGTGTTGGTAAACGAGCAGTTGCGCGCTACAGCGCCGTCGCAGGCATAGCCCACCACGACGATGGTGCGCGGCAACGGCTGCAGGCCCTGCAGGCCGAGCGTGAAATGCCGTGTGACGTCGGTGAGGTTACCCGCCGCGACGTTCACGGTATCGAACTTCATCGTTACGCCGTTGGTGTCGACCTTGAAGCCGATCCAGGAGATCGCGCTCGGGTCCTGGGCGCGCACGTGGACGGTGTCATCCACTTCGACGCGTGAGTTGATTCTATGCGCGACGAGGGGCGGCGTGTTATCGGTCGCGACCGATTGAATCGTGACCGTCACGACGGTGCTGAACCCGCGCCGGCCGGCCGAGTCTTCGGCGAACCCCTGGACGTTGAACGTTCCGCTGGACGGCACGACCACGAGCGTATCGACGTACTCGGCGGAATCCGCGAGCGGCGCCGTGAATACGAGCGAGTCGTTCGGCGGCGTGGTCGGATTGGTGACGCTCCCGGCCGGCGAGATGAGGAAGCCAATCTTCGCTACGCCTGAGTTTTGCACGGCCACCACGTCGACGGGAATGCCTTTCCCGGTTGATCCGAGGGCGCCCGGTGACGGCAGGTTGAGCCGCACCCGCAACGCCTGCACGTTCGAAAGGAAGATGAAAAGCGTATCTGCGGCGGAGTTGCTGGCGCCATCGGTCGCGACGCCGACGATCATGATGTTACCGCCGGCGCCGGAATTCGAGCCGAAGCTGATCGTGTAGGACTTGGTGTATGTCGGCGTCGTGGTAATAAACGTCGTGTCGAGTGTGGCGATGAGTCCGCCGCTAAACGTGAGGTCGACGCTCTTCAAGGAAAGGTTGTCCGCGGCGGAGACCGTGAAGCGCAGGCCACCGGCGATTTGCTGCGTGTCGCCAGCGGTGTTGGAGAGCGTGATGACCGGCGAAATCACGTCGTGCTGAATGCCGCCGGGATTACGGGTCGTCTCGCACGCCCAGACTGCCAGGACGAGCGCAACGATCCCCCACAGTGCGGTTCCGCGTGTCACCAGCCGCATATCCACTCGCTCCCGGCTTCGCACCCGGGCCTACTGCCCCGTGGGCGCGACCAGATCGTCGATGATGTGAGGCGTGATCAGAATCAGGAGATCACGCCGGTTCTCCGTCTGGGACGTAAATCCGAACAGCTTGCCCAGAATCGGGAGATCTACAAGGAACGGGATTCCGGACTTCGTTACCGTGACCTCTGTCACCGTAAGTCCGCCAATTACGGCCGTTTCCCCATCACTGACCAGGATTTGGTTGTCCGCCTGCTGCGTCTGGAACGTGAAGCCGATGTCCACCGCCGCCGGCCGCACGTTGGAACGCTCGGCGTGCACTTCCATCAGGATCTGCCGGTTATTCGTCACGTGCGGCGTGACACGCAGGTTGATACCGGTCTGTTGGAACTGGACCGTCGCGCGCGGGACCGCCGTGCCGCCGCCGGCCGTACCGGTGCTCACGGCGCTGACGTCGATGATCCGGATCGGCACGCGATCGCCGACCAGGATTTCGGCCTGGCGGTTGTCGAGTGTCGTGATGGTCGGCTCGGCCTGGATGTCGGCGAGCTCGATGCGCTGCAGCGCCTGCACGAAGGCCGTGAGATCGAAATTGCCGATCGCCGTCGAAAAGATCAGGTTGAGCGCCGGGTTCACGACTTCCTGGCTCGCGTTACCGAGCGCCGACAGTGAGTTGCCACCCAGGTCGACGATGTTCTGGTTCGCCGGGAAATTCGACTGCGGCACGAGCGCATCGGGAATGCCGTCCAGGTTCGTATCGACCGGCTTCGCGGTGCGTGGGTCGGGCCGCTGCACGAGCTGATTGAAGAACTGTGTGGCCGAGCCGAGATCGTACTTCACGCCCAGCTCTTCGACGTCGGTGCGATCCACGAAGATGATCTTCGCCTGGATCGATACCTGCGGCGTGCGCAGGTCGAGGCCCTTCACGAACTCCACGACGTCCTCGATGCGCGAGCTCACCTCGGTGATCACGAGCGAGTTGCTCGTCGAATCAGCGACCGCCTGGCCGCGCTTGCTCAGAATCGATTGCACCGACGGGACGAGCGACGTCGCCTTCGCGTAGTTGATGCGCACGAGGCGCGTCGTGATCGGCACCGTCGAATCGGCGCGCGCCAGCTCGATCTTGCTGACGACGTTGAGAATCCCGCCCGGCAGCGTCTGCACCGCGAGTCCCTGAGACTCGAGCACCGCGTTCAGGGCCAGGTCCCACGGCTGATTCTTGATCTCGGCCGTGACGTTGCCCTTGATGTCTTTACTCAAGATGATGGTGCGGCCGCTGAACGCCGCGAAGCCCGCGACGACGTCTTCGATGCTGGCGTTGTCCCACTGCACGGTGATCCGCGGCGCCTGCGACTGCAGCGCGTCGGCACGATGCATGGCGAGATACTCCTCGATCGACAGCGACCGGCCGAGCGTCGGCGTGGTGACGCGCGCGGCCCGCTGGGGACCGCCGGTGACCGGCGGAGCCTCGCCGGCGGACGCCCGCTCCGCTTTGCGTGGAGGCGGAACGGCTGCCGCGGTCACCGTCGCGCTCGACCACGCGGCGAAGCTGGTCCGCTCCGTCCCGATGTGCACGCGCACCTGACCGGCGACGTGCTCGACCTGATAGTCCTTGAGTGCATCGAGATCGATCACCACGCGGACGACGTCCGGCTTGAATTGCGCGTAGCGGATGTTCTTGACGCCGCCGCGATTCAGGCCGTCGTACAGCGTGGCCGGCGCCGCGAGACGCACGCCCGTGAGATCGATGACGAGGCGGGCGGGATTGGCGAGCGTGAAGTCCGTGACCTGGGCGTCGCCTTGCACGTCGATGACGATGTCGACTTTGCCCGAGGCGGGAAGAACACTCACCCCGCGGACTTCGCCGTCCCGGCCGGTGCTGCCGATCGTCGTCCCCGCAAGGGCCCGGGGAGCGACGATGGCGAGCACCATCGCCAGGCGAAGAATGACCTTCATGGCGTCTCCTCCTGCTTGGCGAGCGACAATGTCTCCTGCCGCTCGAACCCGAATTCCTGCACGGTGAACACGACCTCGCGAGGCCGGATCTGCGTAACCTTCAGGCGGCCGACGATGTCGCCCGCTTTCACCCGATAAATGCGCCGGTTGGTGACGTCGCGCAGCACGGCGACGCTGCGCGCCGCGAACCGGCCATCGTAGACGATCGTCGTGAGCTTGAGATCGGAGATGAGCGGCCGCACGTCGCCGGACTTGAGCAACGACATGAACGGATCGCGCCCGCCGCCCTCATACGCGAACACCTCGCGCTGGAGCGAGGCGGCTTGCAGCGACGCCGCAGCGCTATCGTGCTGCTGAGCGCCGGCGATCGCGGGCCCCACGAGCAGCAACGCGAGCGTCAGGCTAGCTGCGCGCACGCGGCGCCCCCGCTGCCGGCTTGGCGGCCGGTTTCGTGCCTGGCGGCGGTCCGGACGACTTCACGAACGTGCGAATCGAGAATTCCGCGAGTAGCAATGAGCCAGCCGTGTCGGCGAGCTGCTTTTGGGCGGCCTGCGACGCGGTCGAGAGGATGACTTCCTCCGGCACGACGATGCGGGGCAACGACGCGACGTCCGCGAGATATTCCCCGATCTGGTCGTAATGCCCGTAGACCTCGAGCCGGTACCGGTAGGTGTCGAATGGCGTCCCGAGATCGGGCGTCAGCGGCTGAATCTTGCCGAGCGTGATGCCGCGGACCTTCGCCTTCGTCGAGATGTCGTCGATGAGCGTCGGGACCTCGTTGCGGTCGGGGACCAGCCGCCGCATCAGCTCAAGCGAGCCGTTGTACTCTTCGACACGGCGCCGCAAATCCTCGATACTGCCGCTCGCGAGGTCGCGCTTCGCAGCCTCGACGATCTTCTCCAGACTGTCGGCCTGCTGCGTCTCGGCCACGATTTGCGCGCTCTGCGGCTGGTGCACCTTGGTCCAGAAGAAATAGCCGCCGGCCAGGGCGACGAGGATCAGGAGCGCCATGATCTGACCGCGTTGGTCGGTTGGTAAACCGAGCGCCATGGCTCCCTCCTACCTCAGCGACTGCACGAGTGGGACGGTGCGGATGTACACCGAGTCCGCCACGCGATACCGCACCGTCACGTCGAACTCGGTCACGGGACGATCTGCCTCGATGACGATCTGCGAGCTCGCGGGCGTCACCTCCGTGAACCAGGGCGACGCGGCGAGCTGCCGCAGGAACGTCGTGTAGGCCTGGATGTCCACCGTGCGGCCCTTAATCGACACGCGCACCGCCGGCGCGCCCGACGTGTCCATCGCGACGACCGCCGGCTGGTTCGCCGGCTGCGCCGCGCCGGGAACGAGCGTCTGGGTCACCGCCTGAACCCGCGTGATCCACGTGTAGGGTGGCAACGCCTTCGTCGCCTGGTCGAGCACGTGCGGCCAGATGTAGCGGTCCGCATCGATGTTGCGGATGACCCCGATCTCGTAGACCAGCGAGTCGCGCACCTTTTCCATCTGGCGTTTTTGCGCGATCACGATGTCGTACTTGCGCTTCTCGCCCTGCACGCTTACGAGCCGGGCCTCGGCAGCCGCGAGCCGGGCACGTTCGGCGATGAACAGCGCCGCGCCGCCCCCGCCCACGATGACCCACGCCGCGATCGCGCCGATCAGCCACGGGTCCTTGACCTGCGCGAGGAGGCCCTTGAAGTCCGGCATCGCGAGCTGAAAGCCCGCGCCTTTGGCCGCCTTCTTCTTGCCGGGGAGTAGATTGATTTCAATCATGCGGCGCGCCTCAGCGCCAGCCCGACCGCCAGCATCAGCAGCGGGGCGACTTCATCCACCGGCACGGTCTCGAACACGTCATCCCGCACGCGCAGGCGCTGCACGGGATTGGCAAGCTCGATCGCCACCTTCAGGCGCGATCCGAGGACGTCGTTGAGCCCCGGAATGCGGGCACCGCCGCCAGTCGTGTAGACGCGGGACAAACCACCCGCCGACCGCGAGGCTGTGGCCAAGAAGGCCGCTGCCCGTTCGACCCCCACCGCGATCTCCTCGCCGCGGGCATTCACATAGCCGGCGAGGTCCGCGCTCTGTGACGTGCCCTGAATCACTTTCTCGGCTTCGTCGCTGGCGAGACCCTTTTCGCGTTGGAGGTCCTCGCGGAAGCGTCGCGTGCCGACCGACAAGTCGCGGGTCAGAACCGGGATACCATCCTCGAGAATGTTCACGTTGGTGACTTCGTGACCGATGTTCACCAACCCGACGACGCCCTGCATGGCGTCGGGGTGATTCAATTCGAAGGCGTTGTGGATCGCGAAGGCGTCGACGTCGATGATCGAGGGATCGAGACCCGCTTCGCCGAGCAGGCCAACGCGACTTTCGACCAGCTCGCGTTTGGCAGCGACGAGCAGGACGTTCATCTGAAGACCTTCGGCGTCCGGATCGAGGATCTGAAAGTCGAGCTCCACGTTCGCCATGTCGAAGGGCACGTGCTGCTCGGCTTCCCAGCGAATGACCTCGCGGGCATCTGCCTCTTTCATCCGATCCATCTGGATTTTCTTGACGATGACGTCGCGGCCGCCGACGGCCGTCACGACGGATCTCCGTTTGACGCCGGCGGCCTCGAACAAACCCCGAATAGCCTCCGAAACGAGGCCGGGGTCCATGACTTCGCCCTCGACGATGGCGTCGGCGGCCACCTCGGTCGTGGCAACCTTGCTCAGTTCAGGCTCGCTGCCACCATGGTCGATGACGACGAGCTTGATGATGCCCGAGCCGATATCAAGACCGACCGAGGTTTTTTTGCCACCTAGAAGGCCAAAAAGGGCCATGTGCACCTTTTCGTCTAGAGACAAGAAGGGGCGAGGGCAAACTACAATAGGCCCCGCCCCTTATCCTGTCAAGCCTCGAACCTACTTGAGGCCGAAGCAACAACTATCGTCCCTGCCGATACTTAGACCACTTAATACAGCTGCGCCCAACCCCTCGACCGCATCATCGAAATTGGGCTCGTCGCCTGTAAAGCCGTGAGAATACTGCAGCTAGAGAAGTTCAACGTCGCCTTACCACTCAGGCTTTGGGTCGAGAGGTCGGCGTTCTTCGCCATCACTCCACCCCAGAAATGGGCGTCGGTCGTACCACCACCGGCGGTCTTCAGGTCGCCCTGGATGATCACAATACCGAAGAACTGGTACGAGCCTTGAATGTTCAAGTCGCCGTCTACCAATAAGATACCTTGGCCCTGGGTGTTGTTGAGGGTAATCGTCCCGGTGGCGTGAATGATCGGCCAGTAACTACCGCATGGTGCGGTCGGGTTCTCGCCATCGCCCCAGTTCGTCAGCACGGTCCGGTCGCACTGACCGTTGGTCACGACTGGCGCCGTCGAATAGTTGCCGGCCGGAATCACGAGGTTCGCCCTCGCCGTCATCTGGGCGTACGTCGCTCCACCAAACGTCGTGAACGTGTTGTTGTTAATCGTCGGGTCGTTCACGACTGGCGGATTCCCTAGCACAGTCCCGTTTCCGCTCTCGGTCACGTTGCCGCCTTGATCCCGGACGCCCGCTTGGGGCGGCCCGGGAGGATCGCAGCTCGTCCACCCGGCGGGGATCTGGTCAGCGCCATTGACGTCCGCGTTACCCGATATGCTCACGGAACCCTGCGTCGTCAGCGACGCATGGATGCCGAAATCCACCGGCGCGATGCGAGTCAGCATGCCGATGCGTTGCCGTGCTCCACCGCCACCAGCGATGGCACCTGCGGCGCTCGCGTTGTCGCGACCGGTCATGTCGATAAGAAATAGGTTCGGGCCCACTTTGTAACTGTAGCCGCCGTACGAGCCCGTCCCGTTGGGAGCGGTGGCGTTGGGGCCGATGACCACCGAGTCGGCCGGATACTGGGGACGCTTGTTCATCGACGTCGCGTCCCAGCTCAAGACGCGCTCTTGGGCCCCGGCTTCGGCCACGCCGAACGAGGTCTGCACGCGGCGCTGGTTCTCACCGACTCGCTGCTCCTGCGTGCCGGCGAAGAATGCGCCTGCGACCAACGCGCCCACGACGACGAGGGCGAAGATCGCAACCGCGAGCGCCATACCGCGCTCGTTCCGCGGAATCCGTTTCATGCCTATCTCCTTCATGGGTTCCGGACGGCCCTAAAACCGCCGGTTATTGCGCAAAGCCACACTCGTCACGACACTATCGGTCGCGGTTAACCGAGCGGCCTGTCCGCCCGCGCGAATCGCGGACGCCGTCCTGGCCCGTACAGTGATGTCGATGCGGGCAACTTGTGACTTGACAGCCGTGACGGCGCCAGCCGCGTTGTAGTACGTGAACGTGAGTCCATTGGTCAACACCGGTCCGATGAGCGGCTGCATCGAGGCGCCGGCCGGCTGAAAGCCGACGTACCACGAGGTATCGCCCGCCGGTTGATACAGCGAATACGTGACGTGTTCGAACCCCCACACCGGTGCTCCAACCGGAACTGCTCCTGCGGCGTTCACTCCCAACCCCAAGAGGTTGACGTTGAGAATGAGCCGTTGGCCGTTCGTGCCGTCGGGGCAGTTTTGGCCGTTGGGCGCGGCCGTAATCCCGGCTATAGCCCAGAAGTCATCGGCACGCGTGGTCGGATCGCCGTCGTAATAGACCAGTATCGAGTCCGTGTTGTTGTTGATGCCTCGCGCACCATAGAAAAGCGGTTGACCGGGTGCGCCGCCGCGAATGATGATCGCCACGCCGTTCAACCCGCCACCGAGAGCGGGCGGGGAGCAAAGAAAGCCCAACCAACGCATCGCGCGGATGGAGATGCTGGTTGCCGACATCGTCGAGATATCCCCTTCCGACGCATCGAGCTGGCGGAACTCGGCCGGCAGGATCGAGCCGGCCGCGCGGATGTTCTGCGACAAATCGATGCGCGCGGTCTGGGCCTGATACAGGCGCTGGTTGTTCACCAGCACGCGGTACAGGGCGGCGCTGACGATGCCCAACAGAACGAGCGCAACCAACAGCTCGACCATCGTGAAACCGCGGCGTGCCGGGCTCATAGGAACGCGTTGCATGTGATCGTAGTCTCCGTGGAATCGTTGCGCACCCGGTTCTGTGTCGTCCTGTAGGTGGACACGACCTTCAGCCGATAATTCAGGTTGCCAAGATCCGTAAACGTCCAGTTGTTGAACGCCACCCACGTCGAGCCGCGATAGAGCGTGTCCGAGCCGTTCACCCGTTGCACGTTGTCGCACGCGGCGACGCGCATCCGCTCGATCCGGCGCGCGGCGAAGGCTGACGCCGCGGCGGAGCGCTGCCCACGGGCGATCATCCGCGTCACGAGCGCGGCCGTTGTGACCATGCCGAGTACGCCGACCGTGAGCACGAGGATCGCGATGATGATCTCGATGATCGTGAAGCCGCGCCGCTTTGCGTTGGCGTTCATTGCTTGATCACTTTCCCCACCTGGTTGACGACCACCGAGTCCTGGTTATGCGGCCCGATGACCTGCACCGTGGTGGTCTGGAATACCGTCGCGATCCCACGCGGATCGTACACGATCGTTGCGGCCGAGGGATTCAACGTGACCCCGAAATCGTCGCCGATGAGCTTCTTGGTCCCGACCTGCACGTTGGCCGCGGGCGGATTGACGCCGCAGGCAGTCACCCAGGCGCTATCGACCGTCATGTTCAGCGTCGCGGCGCAGCCGCGCTGGATCGCGGCACCGCGCGCCGTCGCAGCCATGGTGGCGATGAGTGCCTTGGCGCTGCGGACGTTTTGCTTCTCGAGCCCGTCGCGCAGCCGCGGCAAACCGATCGCGGCAATGACCCCGATGAGTACGAAGACGGTGATCAATTCGATCAAGCTGAAGCCTCTGCGACTCATAAGGAGCCTCCGTTCGCCGGCCTATGCCTTACAGGTTCCATGCCTCGACGTAACAGCCGCTGATTAAATGATTTACGTGGATTAGCATGCGCACAAAACCCTGCAGAATGCTTCACCAGTGCAGAATTTTGCATTACCCGATTCCATAGCGATCGATCTTGTAAAACAGCGTTCGGAGGCTGACCCCGAGCCGCTCGGCTGCCGCACGACGATTGCCCTCGGTCGCCTGCAAGGCCTCGACAATGGCTTGGCGTTCAGCGCGCTCAACGACGTCGCCCAGCGTGCCGGCCTCACCCTCTGACCCCCTCTGCGCTTCGCGGCGAGGGGGAACGGCGTGAAGATCCTGCGGCTCGAGAACCGGCTTTTCATTGAGGACTGCAGCACGCTCGATCGCGTTCTCGAGCTCGCGAACGTTGCCCGGCCAATCCTGCTGCTGGAGCCACGCAACTGCCGCGTCGCTCAATGACAGCGGCCGGCCAAACCGCTGTGATAATCGTGCAGCGAAGTGCCGAGCGAGCGGCGCGATGTCGTCCCGCCGCTCGCGCAGCGGCGGCAGCTCGATCGCGACGACGTTGATGCGGTAGAACAGATCTTCGCGAAACCGCCCGGCCCTCACTTCGGCCTCGAGATCCCGGGCCGTAGCTGCGAGCACGCGCGCATCCACTCTGCGTGTTTTCTGATCGCCCACGCGCCGGATCTCTCCTTCCTGGAGCACCCGCAGCAGCTTGGCCTGCAGACCAACCGGCAACTCGCCGATTTCGTCCAACAAGATCGTACCGCCGTTGGCGTGCTCGAACAGTCCCGTTTTGTCGGCGCTCGCGCCGGTGAATGCGCCGCGGACGTGACCGAAGAGCTCGGACTCGAGGAGGTTC
>MNDR01000072.1 GCA_001915025.1 Gemmatimonadetes bacterium 13_2_20CM_2_65_7 | reverse complement strand
CCCCTGCCGCCATTGCCGCCTAGTATTTCGGCGGCAGCGTCCTATACCTCTCGAGCAACTCCGTCTGCCGACTTCGCAGCGGGATCTCTCGGCCCCGAATGTAGACATGTTCAACGCCCGTCGAAAACTCAAAGGGGTCCCCACTCCAAACAACGACGTTCGCCACCCTCCCGGCCTCTAGCGAGCCGTAGCGATCGGCGACGCCAAAGATTTCTGCCGGCGTGAGAGTCACGGCACGCAGCGCCTGATCCCACGTCATGCCGTTGGCCACCGCATTCCCCGCTTGCTGGCGCAAGTCGCGCGTGTTCTCGGTCGCCGTTTCCATGAGGGCGACCTTGACGCCGCCCTTGCCGAGAAGGGCCGCGTTCTCGTAGCGAATGCCGAGCGCGTCGTAGCTCGGAATGTTGTCGAGCGGCTCGACGAGCACCGGGACGCCGGCAGCGGCGATCTCATTCGGAATCATCCACCCTTCGGCTGCTCCCCCGAGAATGAGGTGCAGATTGTACTCGCGCGCGATGCGCAGCGCGGTTTCGATGTCACTGCGGCGGTTGGCGACGGCGATTAACGGGAGCTGCCCCCGCAGTACGGGCAACAACGCCTCGAGGTCGGCCGCGCTTGCCGAGAGCTGTTGCATCTGCGCGCGTGAATAATCGTTGCGGCGGCGGGCATACTCGAGCGCGTCATTGAACACGCGGCGCAGCCGCTGCGCCACTCCGGCGCGGGAGCCGCCCCCGGCACTCTTCGATCCTTCACTCAAATCGACCACCATAGCCGCAGGCGCCTTGACCTGCATGGCTTCTATAGTGGCGCCGTCTAAATCGATCAGCGCCGCCTGGCCCCAAATCAGCGCGCCGCCCGGCGTCGCGAGCGTCGTGGTGACGCCCTCAATCCGGGTCACCCGGATCAGACTGGAGCCGGGATTGATGCCCTCGAGCACGTTGAACGACGCAGCGACGTCATTCCCCTGCACTTGGCCTTCGTTGGTATTCTGCACCGCGCTGATTTCACGCAGCCCCATCTGGCCGGCGCCGTCGACGAGACCGGGGGTTACCCACTTGCCCGACGCGTCGATGCGCGTCGCGCCCTGCGGGACGGCGACGGTGGTTCCGACGGCCGCGATACGCCCATCGCGGATGAGCACGGTCGCATTCTCGAGTTTCGGACCGGAGACGGGGAACACGGTGGCCCCCGTGATGGCGATCGTTTGAGCGAGCAGAAACGCGATCATGGCTCACGCCCCAGAGTGAAATCCGTCCGCGGCTGATGCGCGGGATCGTTGCGGTCGTAGACCAGCCAGCCGTCGTTGTAGACCTGGACCGCCTTGGCGTAGACCGAGAGTGGATCGGCGGACCAGAGGACGACGTCGGCCATCTTGCCGGCCTCGAGCGTTCCGACGACGGAATCGATGCCGAGGACCCAGGCGGCATTGGCCGTGAACCAGCGCAGCGCCTGATCGCGGGTCACCGGGATGCCGGCGCGACGACCGTAGTACATCGCCTTCGCCGCCTCCTGATTCAGCCGCTGAATACCTCCGGGGTCGTCGGAGTGAATGTCCGCGCGCGCCCCTGCTTGCTGAAGCAGCGCGGCGTTTTCGTGAATGCCATCCATCGCCTCTTCCTTGAAGCCCCACCAATCGGCCCACACCGCCGAGGCCGTCCCCTCTCGAGCTAGGACGTCGGCGATCTTGTAGGCCTCAACGGCGTGGTGAAAGGCGCGGATCTTGAATCCGAATTCGTGACCGAGATCGAGCATTTGCATCATCTCATCCGCGCGATAGCAGTGATTCTGCACGTAGATGTTGCCGCGCAGCACCTCCGCGAGCGTTTCGTTGCGGAGATTGCGCTCGGGCGGATCGCCTTGATGATCCTTGTTCCACTTATCCCATTTCTGGCGGTATGACTGTGCAGCTATGAATGCGTTCCGGTAGCCGGCCATGTTGCCCATGCGCGTCGACGGACCGCCCCGCTGCCCGTACACGCGTTTGGGATTCTCGCCGCAGGCCATCTTCAGGCCGTAGTGCGCGCCCGGAAATTTCATGTCCTGGACTGAGCGAGCCGGAATGAGTTTCAGGATCGCGCTGCGGCCGCCGATGAGATTGGCCGAGCCGGGGAGCGCCTGGATCGTCGTCACACCCCCGGCGATGGCGAGCGGGATCTGCGGATCCTGCGGCCAGAACGAATGTTCGGCCCAAACCTCCGCCGTCACTGGCTGCGTCGCCTCGTTGCCGTCCGACTCGGCGAACGTGCCGGGTGCGGCGTAGACGCCGAGATGGGAGTGCACGTCGATCACACCGGGCGTCACCCACTTGCCGGTTCCGTCGACGACGACGGCGTCGGCTGGCGGCTGCACCTGCGCGCCGGTACCGACCGAGACGATCTTCCCGTCACGGAACAGGATCGAGCCGCCCTGAATCTCCTGGCCCGCGGCCGTCATGATTGTGGCGTTGCGGATCAACACCGGGGGATTCGGATGCCGGCGATAGCTCGAGGGATACTGGGATCCAAGACCACCCTCGCGCGTGGTATCCTGAGCCACAGCAGCGAGGGGGGGCGCCGCCGGCGGAACTGGAGTGGGGCTTCCAGCTGTCGCCGTCCGGGTTCCACCGGACGCGCAGCCTGCGACTAAGGCGATCCCAAGGAACCCCGCTGCCGCAACGGACAGATGTCGCATGCCTGATCTCCTATTTCACGAGTTCAAAGATCAACGGGGCGCCGGTCGGCGCGATGCGCACGACGCGCCGCGGCGCCTGCTCAGTCACGTGCATGACAATCGGCAGCTGCATGCCGGACAGCTCCAACCGATACGCCGGGAACGTACCCGCCGGCACGGCGACGTTCTCGATCGCGCCGACCTTCACGCTGACCGACTTGGTCACTCCGTCACCCGACGAGAACACGCTGAGGTTGAACATCTTGCCGGTCTCGAGCGGGAGTGCGGGCAGAAACACACTCAGCGCATTGTCGTCGATCGTCGCCGCCGTCACCGTCGTGTCGACGCTAACGGACTTCGGTGTGCCATTCTGCTGCGGGGACATCGACGTGCCTTTGACTCGGCCATTCGCATACGCGAGGTGCGTCTCCGTCTGCTGAGTCTGGATAGTTGACGTCTGATCGCTGCGCCGCATTGAAAGGTCCGCATTCACAACGACGGTCGACCGTTGCTGTAAGCCGGCGCCGATGCTCGTGACCTGCGTGTACACGATCGAATCCGGCGTGACATCGACCTTGAGGACCCGCGATCCGAGCGCGTTGCCCTGGGCGAGCACCTGAAAGCTGTCGCTGCGCGACACGATCTGGTTGCGATCGAACACGACTGGCGCCAGGGAGACTACCGGGTTGAGCTGAGCGGGATCCTCCGGATTCCCCGAGACGTCGACGAGCCGTACCGGAGCGATTGCCTTGAGTTTGTCGTAGAGCGACTTGGCGTCGCCAACCACGACGATCGTGAGTGCGTCACGGCGGAACACACGCTGCGCGGCTGCGCGGGCGCGCGTGCCACTCACGGCGGCGAGACGTTGCCGGTAACGCTGCAGATAGTCGGGGGGAAGCCCCAGGAGTCGCGCGGTCGTCACGACCGCGGCGATCTGCCGCGGCGTTTCGATCGTCAGCGGGAAGGAGCCGACCAGGAAACCCTTGGCCGCGTTCAGCTCGCTGTCGGGAATGGTCTGGGCGCGGATCCGATCGATCTGATGCAACATCTCCGCCAGCGCGCTGTCAGTCACCTCCGTGCGCCCCTGGAACGTCGCCTCCCAATTTCCGATGCCGCGGTTCCGGCGTAGCACCGCGTAGGAGCCGTAGGTCCAGCTCTTCTGCTCACGCAGGATGAGGAACAGCCGCGAGTCCGTTCCGCCACCGAGCACGTGCGACGCAATGCGCGCGGCATAGTACCCCGTGTCCGTCGGCGGGAAGGTCGTGTTCCCCATCACGATGTTCGACTGCGCGGAGCCGGGCCGGTCGACGAGCAGGATATCGGTGCGCCGCTTCGTCGGCACGCTGGGTTGCGCCGGCGTCGCGGGTGGCGTGCCTCGCCAGGTTCCCCCCCCTCCGCCGAACGCGCTGTCCGCGAGTTCGCGAGCCTGGGGCAACGTGATGTCCCCGGCGACGACCAGGAGTGCGCCGGCGGGCCGCAGCCGTTGGCTCGCGAACTTCACGACGTCGTCGCGCGTGATCGCCTTGAAGGACGCCGCGCTGGTCGCACGCCCGTAGGGGTGGCGGCCGTAGATCTCTTTCTGGAATGCGCGCGAGGCGACGGCTTCGGGCTGTGACAGCTCAACCTCGAGACGGGACAACGCCCTGGTGCGGGCGAGCTCCAATTCCTTGTCCGGAAACGTCGCGCGGCGGGCGGCGTCGCCGAGGAGCGCGAACGCGAGGTCGGCATGGTCACTGAGTACGTCCGTAGAGATAGTGAGGAAGTCGTTGCCAGAGCTCGCGCTCAAACTTCCCCCCACGCCCTCGATCGCCGCCGCGATCTGGTCGGCGTCGCGGGTTGGCGTCCCCTTGGTGAGGAGCTCAGACACGATATCCGAGAGTCCCTCTTTGCCCGCGGGATCGTACGCTGTGCCAGCGCGGAAACTCAGGCTGACCGTCAGCGACGGCTGTTCGTGATTCTCGACGAGCAGCAGCGTCATCCCGTTCGGCAAAGCGACGTCGTGGAACGGCGGGAACTGGACGGGCCGCAGCCGGGCGGGCGCGGGTGGATGGGTAGGGAATGACTCCTGGGCGGCTAGGCGGTTGAGCGGTTGAGCGGTCAGAAACAGAACCGCGCTCCCGCCAACCGCCAAACCGCCCAACCGCCCAACGGCCCTCATCGTCCACCTCCCGACGTCGGACCCGGACCCGCACGGACGATCACCAGCGTGAGGTTATTGGGGGCGAGATAGGTGGTCGCGACGCGCTTCACATCGTCGGTCGTGACGGCCATGAAGCGATCGAGATCGGTATTGATCTCGTCGAGGGAGTTGTGAAACGTCCGGTAATGGTGGAGCTCTTCCGCCTTTCCGAAGGTCGTCTCCCGGGAGGCGATCATTCCAGAGCGGATAATGTTTTTTGCCTTCGCCAACTCTTCTGCCGCGATCCCATTCGCGCGGATGCTATCGAGCTGCAGGCCGATCAGGCTGTCCAGCTTGGCCGCAGAGATTCCCTGATTCACGATCCCGTAGGCCGCCCAGATACCCGGCCCGTTGCGCGAGCCGAAAGGATTCAGGAGCGCGCCGGTGGCGACGGCGGCCTTGTCGCGTCGCACGACGGCGACATTGAGTCGCGAGCTCTCGCCGGAGCCGAGGATGACGTTGAGCACCTCGAGCGCCGGGGTGTCGGCGTGCCGGTGCTCGGGGACTCGATAGAGCCGAATGACGGCATCGAGATTGGCGTGCGCGTCATGGACTTCGCGACGGCGGGATGTGGCGCTGGCCGGCGTATCGCAGCGTGGTGGCTCCAGCGCCGCATGGCTGGGCACGCTGGCGAAGTATTGATTGACGAGGCTACGGAGTTGCGCGGGACTGAAATCGCCGACGACGACCAGTGTCGCATTGTTCGGCGCGTAATAGGTGTCGAAGAACGCCTTCACGTCGGCCAACTTCGCCGCATCGAGATCCGCCATCGACCCGATGACGGTATGGGCGTAGGGGAAGCAGCTGCTGCTGTCGAACGGCCAGGTGAGGCCGTCGGTGAACGCGCCCTGATACGGCTGATTGTCGACCCGCAGGCGCCGTTCTTCTTTCACGGCCTGCCGCTGATTCTCGAAATTCGCTTCGGTGATCGCCAGTGACCGCATCCGATCCGCCTCGAGCCAGAGGGCGAGGTTGAGCCGATTGGAGGGCACGGTTTCGTAGAAATTGGTCCGGTCTTCCGCCGTGCTGCCGTTGAAATCGCCGCCCGCGCGTTCGATCAGCTGATCGTGTTCCGACTTTTTCACGTGTGCCGATCCCTCGAACATCATGTGCTCGAAGAGATGGGCGAAGCCGGAGTGGCCGGGGCGCTCGTTGCGGGAGCCCACTTCATACCAGACATCAACGGTCACGATCGGGTCCGAATGATCTTCCGAGTAGATGACGTGGAGGCCGTTCGGCAGGGTGAACTGCTCGAAGGCGATACGACCTGCACCCGCTTGCGCCGACAGCACGCCCGGGATCAGGGTCGCCACCAGCCAGAGTGGTCTCATTCGGGGCTTAAACTCCGGGAAAAAGCGCGAGCGCGTTGGTCTCGAGAATGGCCCGACGCTGGGTATCCGAAAGGGGCAGGGCCAGGAATTGATCGATGTTTTGCCGCAGATCCTTGACGCCCGGGCTGGGCCAGTCGGTGCCCCACAGCACGCGGTCCGCGATCTCCGTTAGGCGGGGAAAGTACTCCAGCAGCTTGGACGGCGGAATGCCCGAGACGTCGAGCCTGACGCGGCCATGACGTCGCAGGATGAAAAAGGCTTCCTCCATGTAGAGCGGCCGCCCACCGTGGGCCATCACGAGCGGCAAATCGGGGAAATCGATCGCGACGTCATCGAGCTCCATCGGATTCCCGTACTTGGAGCGCGCCCCGGGAAAAATCGAGGTGCCCGTGTGCACCATGACCGGCAGTCCTCGTTCCTCGCAGCGGCGGTAGATCTTGCCGAGTGCGTCGAGCCCATCAGTGTAGGCGTTCGCGGCGAAGCACTGATGAGGCGGATGAATCTTCAGCAGCCGAATCCCCTGGTCGATCAACCGGTCGACGTCACCGCCGGGATCTCGCGTGTAGCGGGCATGCACGCCGCCGTACGCGATCAGCCGTTCGGGATTCGCCTGGGCGTACTTCGCGGCGAACGTGTTCGTGGAATCGTCGAACCCCATCACATCGGGACTCGGATAGTTGACGAGTCCCACGCGCCACACGCCGGCGCGATCCATGACGTCGAGCAGCGCGCGTGGATCGTCCATGAGGGACAGCAGGAAATCCCAATGGGATTCCTTCCCCCTGCGCATCGCCTCCTGGACTTGGGGTTTGAGGTCGCGCCATGGCTGGATGTGGATGTGCACGTCGGTGATGCGACTCAGTCGCTCCAGGTGTAGAACCCCTTTCCCGTCTTCCTGCCCAACTCTCCCTTCTTCACTTTCTCGCGCAGGATCTTGGGCGCTTCGTAGTGCGGCTTGCCGAGTGTGGCGTGGAGATACTCCGCGATGGCGAGTCGCACGTCGAGACCGACCTGATCGGTGAGCTTCAACGGTCCCATCGGGTGGTTGTAGCCGAGCTCCATCGCCTTGTCGATGTCTTCCGCGCTGGCGACGCCCTGTTCGAGCATGCGCATCGCTTCCAGACCAAGTACGATACCGAGGCGGCTGGATGCGAAACCGGGCGAATCGCGCACGACAATCGGTTCCTTGCCGAGCCGGCGCGCGAACTGCACGGCTCGCTCGGCGGCGGCGCCGGCGTGGGTGACAACCTCGACGAGCTTCATCACGTGCACCGGATTGAAGAAGTGCATCCCGATCAACCGGCCGGGCTGCTTCATCGCGGCGGCAATCTGCGCGATCGACAGCGAGGATGTGTTGGTCGCGAGCAGCGCAGTGGCCGGCGCGGCACGCTCGATCTCGGCGAACAGCCGTTGCTTGATCGCCAGGTCCTCAACGATGGCCTCGATGACGACATCGGCGTCGGCGATCGCGTTCCGGACGGTCGGCTCGGTCTGCAATCTCTGGCGCACCGCCGCCGCGTCTGCCTCACTCAGTTTGCCCCGTTTCACACCGCCGGCGAGCAGAGCCTCGACTTTGGCTTTTGCTTGCGGTAGAACGTCAGCACGGTCATCGGTGAGACGAACGTCACAGCCCGAGAGCGCGGCCACATACGCGATGCCGTGACCCATCGTGCCCGCGCCGATCACCGCGACGAGGGTGGACTTCATGCGGCCCGGGGAGCATCCACGATCCTGCGGCCGCGCTCCGGATGATTCGTGCAAATCCCATCGACACCCATGCGCACGAATCGCTCTATGTCGGACGGGCTGTCCAGCGTCCAGGCGATGATCTGCGCGCCGAGATCGTGGACCGTGCGGACGAGATTTTCGTCCAGCATCTTGCGCTCCTGCCACAGCGTCTGGGCGCGGGCATCCTCGAGTGTCCGCCTGGGATTGCGCGTCTCGACGTCGGACAGGACGCCGCGCGGCAGGTCCGGCCGCTTCTCGGCGAACCGGCGGACGACGTGAAAAGCGAAGCTGTGAATGGCGTATCCCTTGGGATTCGGACCGCGGTCCAGTGTCTCGAGGAGACGATCGTCCCAGCGCGGATCGAGGACTTTTATCTCGACGAACACCTTGAGTCGCGGGCCTATGGCGTCGAGCGCCTGCGCCAATGTGGGGATTGGCTCGCCGTTCGCGAGATGCAGCATGGCGAGATCGCCAGCTCGCGCCTGCGCGATGGGCAGGCCGAGCACCGATGGGTCGTGATGAATGATGAGCTCGCCGTCGAGCGTGTTGTGCACGTCCAGCTCGATCCCGTCAGCGCCTAACGGACCCGCCGCCCGAAAGGCGGCAAGGGAATTCTCGAGCTCGACGCTCGACGCCCCTCGATGGGCGATGACGAGGGGAACCATTTTCACTGCTGCAGGCTGTCGGCCTTCTTCGGTTCGATCCAGTCCGGCTCTTTCTCGATGTCGTGCACGATGGCCACGTCTTCGGGACGCGGCAGCACCGATTCCAGGTACGCGGGATACTTCGCCGCGTCGATCGGCTCCCCATCGACCGTGAAATGCTGATGCGCATACATCCCGATCCGCCGATTGAACTTGAGATCAGGAACCTTGAGCTGCCGGTCGCGTTCGGGAATGAAAATGTTGAGCCGCTCGACGAGCTTCACGATCTCTTGACGATAGAGATTGCGCGCGAGCTCATTGAGCTTGCTCTTATCCGGCTCTCCGTTCCCCCCGCTTTCGCGCTCGTCGTAGCGGCCTTTGAGACCCCAGATATAGGCCCAGTGGGCGGACGATGAGTTGTCCGTGCCAAACAGATCGAACGCCGTCGGAATCCACTTATAGAAGAAGCGTTGGATGACCTCAGCCGGCATCTTGCCCGCCTTGACGATGCGGAGCAGCCCGTTGTTGCCCGTGCCGAGATGATAGGACTCCTCTTTCAGCATCGGCCCCATCGAGCGGGACAGCGGATCGAATGCCGAGACCGACAGCATCTTGAGCTGAAACTTGCCGTCGCGATCGATGAACTGGGTGTAGGTGAAGAAGTCGAGCCAGTTGTCGACGATCTCGTTGAACGAGCCAAGCAGGCGTTCGCCCTCATCGGCGCGGCGCTCGAGTAATTTTGCCGCTTCGCGCTTGCCTTCATCACCGAAGTGCGAGCAGAGCAGGTAGGACATCTGCCAGCCGTGCCGCATCTCTTCGGTCATCACGCGCTGCAGCGACAACAGGTCGTAGTCCGATGGCGCGTGTTGCAGCAGGTTGCGCTGCTGCTCGACGGACGCGAACTCCGTGTCTCCCTGGTACACAATCAGATTGAGCAGGGCATCACGAATGCGCTGATCGGGGATGTGCATGATCGTCGGCCATTTTCGCTGGCCCTTGTAATGCCCAAACTCGATGTGGGGCACTTCCGGGTCGCCGAACTTTGCCTCGAACTTGAAGGCGCGAATCGCACCTTCGGGAAGTCCGATCGAGTCCTGCCAGTATTTGAAGTAGTCGATCCAGTCGTCAAAGTTGTGGAGTTTGCGGACCATCAGCGGTTCCTTATCAGTTGACGGGCCTCTGGTGTAGCGAACAATGCCTGTTGATCGGCGATTTCGACGTCGAGCATCTCCTCGAGCGTGGAGTGCTCGGAGCGGTACAACGCTTCCTTTGTCTTCCGCACGGCGAGCGGCGCCATCGCCGCCCATCGCTCGGCCAGGCTCATCGTCTCCGCGGCGAGTGTCGCCTGCGGAACCACCCGATCAAAGAGTCCGAGTGCCAACGCCTCGGCCGCCGGGACCATGCGCGCGCTCCAGACCAGCTCGAGCGCCTTGGAGATGCCAGTCAGACGGGGCAGGAAATAGCTGCCGCCCCAATCCGGCCCGATCCCCAGTTTGTGAAATACCTGGCCGATGGATGCTTGATCGGACGCGAGGCGGTAGTCGCACGCCAGCGCGAGGTTGGCGCCGCCGCCGGCCGCCGGTCCGTTGACCGCCGCGAGCACCGGTTTCGGTGCGTTGCGGATCGTCAGCGCGATGTCTTTGCCGGCACGCACAAGCTCTTCTCCGCGCGAGCCGAGCACGCCGAGATCCGCACCCGCGCAGAATGCCCGCCCGGCGCCCGTAATGACGATGACGCGCACCGCGTCGGCTGTGGAGAGCATGCGCAACGCCTCGATCAGATCGTCACACGCCTCGGGATCAAAGGCGTTGAGCTTCTCCGGCCGATTGAGCGTCACCGTGCCAACGTGGCCCTTGACCTCGACGAGCACCCGCTCGTAAGCGGCCATCAAACGCGCTCCACGATCATCGCGATCCCTTGGCCGACGCCGATGCACATGCTGACTAAACCGTAAGAAGACTTCGTACGATGTAAGGCGTGAACCAACGTCGTTAAGAGCTTCGCGCCGGTGCAACCCAGCGGATGACCGAGCGCGATACCGCCGCCGTAGATGTTGACCTTCGCGGGGTCGAGCTTCAGCTCGCGGATGCAGGCAATCGCCTGCGCGGCAAATGCTTCATTCAGCTCGACGAGATCGATTTGATCGATTGTGAGGCCGGCTCGTTTGAGGGCTTTCTTCGTCGCCGGAATCGGCCCGAGGCCCATACAGCTGGGATCCACGCCTGCGACAGCTGTGGTAAGAATACGAGCGAGCGGCTTGTTTCCGGTTCCGGTGACCAGGAGAGCAGCGGCGCCGTCATTGATCCCGCTGGAGCTCGCCGCCGTCACCGTCCCGTCCTTCCTGAACGCCGGCTTGAGCTGGGCGACCGCTTCGAGCGTGGTGCCGGCGCGCGGGTATTCGTCCTTCGCGAACGTCGATCCGTCCGGGAGCGTCACCGGCACGAGCTCGTTCGTGAACACGCACTCCTTGAGCGCCCGCGCCGCGCGCTGCTGGCTCTCCACGGCAAACGCATCCTGCTCGGCGCGCGAAATCTTATAGCGAGCCGCGACGACCTCCGCCGTCTCTCCCAGCGAGATCGTCCATTCCTGCTTCATCCGCGGATTCACGAACCGCCATCCGACGGTCGTATCTGCGACCTCGGGCGTCTTGCGACTGAACGGCTCGGAGGGTTTGAGCATCACGTACGGCGCGCGCGTCATGCTCTCGACGCCGCCGGCGACGAAGGTCTCGCCCTCGCCCGCCTTGATCGCCTGCGCGGCGCTCGCGACGGCCTGTAGGCCCGAGCCACACAACCGGTTCACGGTTTGGCCGGGCACTTCGACCGGAAGACCGGCGAGGAGCAAGGCCATGCGTGCGACGTTCCGGTTGTCCTCGCCCGCTTGATTGGCACAGCCGAGAATCACGTCATCGATTGATTGGGGATCGACGCCTGAGCGCTCGACAACGGCCTTGATGGGGATCGCGGCGAGATCGTCCGGTCGAATGCCCGCCAACGCCCCACCGTGCTTGCCGACCGGCGTTCGCAGCGCAGTCGTAATGAAGGCTTCGGTCACAATCCGACCCAAACGGTCTTCGTGTCGAGATATCCGTCCAGCGCTTCCCGTCCGAGGTCTCGGCCAAATCCAGATGCTTTAAACCCCCCGAACGGCGCGCCGGAGTCGTACGAATTGTAGGAGTTGATCCACACCGTACCGGCGCGAATCGCCTTAGCGGCGCGATGCGCCTTTTGGATGTCCTTCGTCCAGATGCCGGCGGCCAAGCCGTAAATCGTCTGATTGGCGAGCTTCATGCCCTGCTCGAAATCGTCGAACGTGAGCACCGCGAGCACCGGTCCGAAAATCTCCTCGCGTGCGATCGTCATCTCCGGCTGGACGGCGTCGAACACGGTTGCTTCGACGTAATAACCCTTGCCATTGGGTTTTGCGGCCTTGCCGCCCGCTACAAGTTTTGCGCCCTCGTCCACGCCTTTCTTGATGTAAGAGAGCACGGTCTCCTGCTGCTTCTTCGAGACCAAGGCTCCCATCCGCGTGTTCTTATCGAGCGGGTCACCGGGCGTCAGCTTCTTCGCGCCCTCGGCGAGCTGTTCGACGACTTGCTCGTGCACGGCTTTCTCGACGAGCAGGCGCGATCCGGCCGCGCACACCTCGCCCTTGCCGTAGAAAATCCCGGTCTGCGCTCCGCGCACGGCGGCTTTCAAATCGGCGTCGGCGAAGATGATGTTGGGACTCTTACCGCCCAGCTCGAGCGTCACGCGCTTGTTGGTCTCGGACGCCATTTTCATGATCTGCCGGCCGACCTCGGTCGAGCCGGTGAACGAGATCTTATCGACATCAGGATGCCGCACGAGCGCCGCGCCCGCGGTCGAGCCTCCACCCGTGATCACATTGAAGGCACCGGCCGGCAGCCCCGCCTCGAGTGCGATCTCGGCGAAGAGCAGGGCGGTGAGCGGCGTTTCGGAAGCGGGCTTTAAGACGATGGTACAACCGGCGGCCAGGGCGGGCGCGAACTTCCAGCTCGCGATGTTGAGCGGGAAATTCCAGGGGACGATGGCGCCCACGACGCCGATCGGCTCGCGAATCGTGTAGGTGAAGAACGGCCCTTCGACGGGCAGCGTGTCGCCGACGATCTTGTCCGCCCACCCCGCGTAGTAGCGCAGGGTGTTGACGGTCATTCCGATTTCGATTTTCGACTCGAACAGCGTCTTGCCGTTCTGCGCCGTCTCGAGCCGCGCGACTTCGTCGAGGCGGGCCTCGAGCAGATCCGCGGCCTTGAACAGCAGCCGCCCGCGCTTTCGCGCCGACAGGTCGCGCCAGGCGGCGGACTCGAAGCAGGCCTTCGCCGCGCGCACCGCATTGTCGACGTCCGCCGCATCCCCCGCCGCGACATCGGCCAGCACCTCTTCGGTCGCAGGGTTCACGACGGGGAAGCGTTTCCCCGAAGTGGCCGGCCGCCACTCGTTGTCAATGAAGAGGTCGGTCTTCACTTCCCCTTGAACTCCGCCATCCGCTTTTCCTGACTGGCCGCGATGCCTTCCTTGGCGTCATCGCTCTGGAACAGTTGCTGCTGCAATTCGCGCTCGATCGCCAGGCCGGATTCGAAGGGCACCTCGGCGCCCGATTGCACCGAGCGCTTGATCAGGCCGACCGCCTTCGAGGCCTTGTGCGGCGGGCAGAACTGCTTGGCATACAGGAGGACCTGCTCCCAGAAGTCTTTGGCGTCGAGCACGTCGTTCACGAGCCCGATTTCCTTGGCCCTGTCGAACGAGAACAGCTCGCCCTTCACCATGAGCTCGATCGCCAGTGGTTTGCCGACGATGCGCGCGAGGCGCTGGGTGCCGCCGGTGCCCGGCAAGACACCGAGGTTCACCTCGGGCAGTCCGATCTTGCCGGCATTTTCCTTCGCGAGACGGAGATCGCACGCCATCGCGATTTCGAGCCCGCCGCCGACGGTGTGCCCGTTCAGCGCAGCGATCGTGAGCTTGGGCGTCTGCTCGAGGCGATTCAGCGTCTCGTTGGCGTGGAGACAGAAGTAGTACTTGAACCGCGGCGTCACCTTATTGAGCATGCCGATGTTGGCTCCAGCCGAGAAGAATTTGTCACCGTGGCCGCGCAGCACGATCACGTGGACCGTGTCGTCGAAGCGCGCCCGCAGGATGGCTTCGTCGAGCTGACGCATCATGTCGTAGGTGTACGTGTTCGCCGGCGGATCGTCGAGCTCGATGATCGCGAGACCATCTTCCGTGCGGTACTGCACCAGTGTCTTGACCTGCGGTTCCGTCATCGTCGCCATGATTACTTAGCCTCCGGATAGGCCTCGACGAAGCCGCCGAGGAAAATGCTCGTCATGAGATCGGCTAACCGGCCGGGATCGATTTCGCCGGCGGGATCGTACCAGTTGTAGATCCAGTTCATCATGCCGAACAGGATGTACGTCGCGGCGCTGCGATCGGCGCGCGTCTGCTCCGGTGCCGCGTCTTTGAGAATGGACTCCAGCAGATCGACATAGCGCCGCTTGATCGCGAGCACGCCGCGCGGCGACGCCTCGTGCGATAACACCTTCATCTCGGCCATGTGTTGCGCGAAGAACGCCACGTGATGCCGGATGAACGCCTGGAGCCGTTCGTGCGGATCGTTCGCCTTCGCGATGGCCCGGCGCGCGCCGTCGAGTACCTGCGTGAAACAGCGTTCCTGAATGAGCGCGAGCAAGTCTTCTTTGCCGCGGACGTAGTAGTACATCCCCGCGAGCGACATGCCGCTGGCGGCGGACAGGTCGCGCATGGTGGTGGGGTGATAGCCTTTGTCCGCGAATACCCGTGCGGCGCGGGCGAGCAGGTGGTCTAGACGCTCATCGTAGGGTCGCATGATTTCGAACAATCGTTCGAATTCACAAGCTATCCCTGCGTCTCCGTGATCACAAGGCCCTTAATATTCCGTCGCTTCCCACGTCCACCCAGCATCGGAGCTCATGGCACAACCTCTGCCGCGCACCGAGACGACCCCCGACGCCGCGCTCATTGCTGCGTGGCAAACGGGGGATGAACAGGCGGCGGCCGAGTTGGTCAGGCGCCACGCCCGCGCGTTAGCGCGGTTTCTCACGGGGGCGGGCGCACCAGAGAGTGAGTTGGACGACCTGGTGCAGGAGACATTCATCCGCGCGTTCCGCAGTGTGGACCGGTTCCGCGGCCAATGTCAGTTCCGCACCTGGCTGATGACGATCGGCGGAAACGTCCTCAAGGATTTCGGACGTCGCATGAAGCGGCGAGCCGTGATTCCGTTGGACGAAATGGTCCGCGACGTGACGGGAGACCCCCACGAGCTCGCGGAAGCGAGTGAGACGGAAGCCAGATTGGCGGCGGGTTTGAAGGCGCTGCCGCGGCTGCAGCGTGAAGTGTTTCTGTTGCGCGCGCAGCAGGGACTCGAATACGAAGAAATCGCGGCGGCGTTGGCGACGACGCCTGGGGCAGCGCGGGTGCATTACCACCATGCGGTGCGGCGATTGAAGGAGACGGTCAAATGAATGAGGATGCCATGATTGCGGCTGCGAAGCGACTGGGTACCGGACCGACGGAGCGCCTCGACGTGGAGGCCACGGCGCGAAAGGTCATGGAGCGGCTGCGCGAACAGCCAGCTGATCGCTTCGAGTGGATTCACGTTCAGTGGGTCAGGATCGCCGCCGCAGTGGCGATTGGCTCTTCCGATCTCGATGAGCTGGTTGGTGGCACCGGCACGACATTGCCGGAGGGCAGCAGTGATTTGCGGGAACTCGATGAGCAGCAGCTGCGGCGCGTGCTGCACTCTTTGGAGGGATGAAGATGAAGAGGTTCTGGCTTTTGGCGCTCGCGGTCATGGCCGCCCCGGTCCTCGGAGCGCAACAGCCGAGTGACACGGGGGAAGCCGGGCAGCTGCGGGCGCAGATCGAAAAGCGTTTCAGCGACCGGGTGCAGCAGGAGCTGAAGCTGACGCCCGATCAGGCGGCCCAGCTACGCGCCAGTCAGGAACGGTTCGGCGCGCTCCGGCGTGATGTCATCCGCCAGCAGTCTGAGCGGCGCCGTGCGCTCGACGATCAGATGCAGCCTGGGGTGGCGGCCAATGCCGACTCAGTCCGCAAGCTCATGGATGGCATGCGCGCTGGCCGGGAGCAGATGCTCAAGATCGAGAGGGACGAGGATCGGGAGATGGGCGGGTATCTCAATCCCGTGCAGCGGGCCCGCTATCAACAGATGCGCGAGCGGTTGATGCAGCGGGTGAACGAGATGCGCGCGGAGCGGCGCGAGCGTCGGGAGATGGGAGCGCCCCCCCCGCGGGTGCGGCCCGGGTTGAGACCGCAGGGCCGACGCCGGGGGATCTGAAGTAGGACCAGTAGAGGACAGAAGGACGGACGCTGCCCCCCAGTCCGTCCTTTTGTTTTTCCCGCGTATATTTCCGCGCGCGCCCGAGTGGCGGAATGGCAGACGCAACGGACTCAAAATCCGTCGGGGGCAACCCCATGAGAGTTCGACTCTCTCCTCGGGCATCTTCCCATGTTCGATCGCATCCCGCTGATCCTCCGCAACGCGATGGGAAGGTGACCAAGCCGGACGTGGCGGCGTTGTTCCGCCGGTCCGACTAGCGAGATGCTGTTCAACAGCCCGCTGTTTTTGTTCGCGTTTCTGCCGGTCACCTACCTCGTGTTCTGGCGGCTCAAGCGCAAGGACGACCGCTACGTCTGGCTCACGCTCACCGGTTACCTGTTCTACGCCGCCTGGGACTACCGCTTCTGCGCCCTCATGGCGACGTCCACGGTCGTCGCCTACCTCGCCGGTCTGGGCCTGGCCCGCTGGGACGACCCGCGCGTGCGCCGGCTGTGCCTCATCGCGCCGATCACGGTGGACTTGTCGCTGCTCGGATTCTTCAAGTACGCCAATTTTGGGCTCCATACGGCGAATAGCGTCGCCGCTTGGCTCCACGTGCCGCTCCACCTGTCGGGCCCCGACATCGTCCTGCCGGTGGGGATCTCGTTCTATACGTTCCACACCATCACGTATATCGTGGACGCCTATCGCCGCACCATCACGCCGACGCGGAATTTCTTCGAGTTCTCCTGCTACGTCTCGCTATTTTCGCAGCTCGTCGCCGGCCCGATCGTGCGGTTCCGCCAGATCGAGCAGGATCTGGAGGAGATCGACCAGCACCAACCCGGCCGCACCTGGAACATCGGGTGGTCATTCTTTACGATCGGGATGATCAAGAAGGTGATCATCGCCGACAGCATCGCGGCGATCATCAACCCCGCGCTGGCCGGCTACGGACAATTGTCCACCGCAGGCGCGTGGCTCTGCATGCTCGGCTATGCCTACCAGATCTACTTCGATTTCTCGGGTTACAGCGATATGGCCGTGGGCCTGGGCCATCTCTTCGGGATCCGGATCCCCCAGAATTTCAATTCTCCTTATCAGGCGACCGACCCGTCCGACTTCTGGCGGCGCTGGCACATCTCACTCTCGACTTGCCTGCGGGACTACCTCTATGTGCCGCTGGGGGGCAGTCGCGAAGGCGCGTGGCACACCTATCGCAACATCATGATCACGATGCTGCTCGGCGGCTTGTGGCACGGCGCGAGCTGGACGTTCGTGGCGTGGGGTGGCTATCACGGGCTGTTGCTCGTCGCCTACCGGCTGGCGGGGCCGGCCTGGGACGCACTCCCCGCCGCGCTGCGGCGCGCCGGGATGTTCTTCCTGGTCCTCATCGGATGGGTGGCGTTCCGCGCGAATGACTGGCGCATGGCCTCCGGCCTGCTGGGGACGATGTTCTCCTGGACCTCGGGTCCGGAGCTCGCCGGAATGATCGGACTCGTGCTCGTGCTCGGCGTCGCGGCGGTGGTGGCCCATGCCGGACGCAACACGTGGCAGGTGAGCCACCAGTGGCCTCGCGCGGTGGGGGTCGGGCTCGCCGCGCTGTTCGCGGTGTCCCTGTTGGTGATGTACGCGGGACAGCGGATCCCTTTCCTCTATTTTCAGTTTTGAGCCTCGACCGGCTGCGCCCCTCCTGGCAACCGGGGTTCCTGGTTCCGGTCCTGCTTGCGGCCTGGCTCGCGGCGGACATCGGGCTCCGCGCGCTGCCGCTCGACCGGGTGAGTTATCGCGTGTGGGAGGCGTTGCGTACGTTCGGGGCCGAGACACCGTTCCGCCCCAACGCGCGCTACGACCGCCCGCGGGTGTACGGCAACCTGGCGGCCCTCGGCAATCAGCCCGACTTGCGGGAGTATCACCGCGTCGTCTTCACCACAGACAGCTTGGGCTATCACAACCGGCCGGACCTCGCGACGGGCGGTAGCGTCTCGGCGATTCTGTTCGGCAGCTCATTCTCGGCCGGCTCCGAGGTGAGCGACTGGGAGAGCCCGGCCGTCCAGATCGGCCGCGCCGGTGGGCGCGAGGTGTACAACGCGGCGCCCAGCGATCCGGCGCCGGCGCGCGTGCGCGCGCTCGCCGCCCAGGTGGGCATGCGGGAGGGGGGGGGGCTCGTGATCTTCGAGTTGCTCGAGAGCGCGGACCCGCCGCCGATCACCGCCGCTCTGCCGGACCCGCGCGAGCTGCGCTGCCGAGTGATCCTGGGGGTGTGGGACCGGCGATACACGTGCTGGGCGTTGACGTGGGTGAGCGATCGCCTTGTCGTTTCAGCGCTGCAGGTGTTCGCGGCGCGGCTGTATCGACGCTTGCAGAATGACCGCGTGCTCCCGAACGCGGCCGCGAGGCACGTGATCCGGACCCGGTTGCAAAGCGGGACCGAGTTGCTGTTCCTCGGGGACGAGCGGGCGACGTATCACCGACGCCGCTCGAGCGAGGATGTGCTGCGGCGCCTCACGTGGCTCTCGAACCGGCTCGCGCTGCAGCGGCAGCGGCTGCTCGTCGTCCTCACACCACACAAGTACAGCGTGTACGCGCCGTTGCTCGCAGAGCCGGACACGGGCCTGGCGGAAACGCCCCGCTATTTCGCCGCGCTCGAGGCTGGCATGCGCGCGCGCGGCATCGCGGTGGTCGATCTGCTGGAACCGCTCCGTGCCGCCGCCCGAGACGCCGCGGCGCGCAGGGGCGGAGGTCTGATCTTCTGGCGCGACGACACCCACTGGAACGCCGCCGGGATCGCCGCGGGGGCACGCGCCATCGCTACAGCCGCTCGAGCGGCGGTAACCCCGTGAGAGTTCGACTCTCTCCTCGGGCATCTTCCATTTTCGGCCGCATTCCGCTGACCCCCGCTACAATCGGCTTTCTGCTTCAGACCGCGGCCGCGCAATCGATCCGCGGCACCGTCATTCTAGCTCAAACCGGCGAGCCGCTGCCGTTCAGCGTTGTCATGCTGTCCCCTGGAGGCGCGCGCATCTTCACGGACGCACATGGCAGGTTCGCATTTTCAAATCTGGGAAATGGCACATATCTCCTAAGCGTGCGACAGATCGGCTTCTCGCCAGTCGACACCCAGATCGCCCTGCGTGGTGATGACCCATCCACGGTTCGGATCGCGTTGCACCCGCTGATCGTTCAGCTGCCTCCCGTGGTCGTGATCGGTTACGGGCCGTGTACCGCACCAGGCCCCCCCAAGTCCACCGATGACCCAGCGCTGGTAGCTGTCTTCGACCAACTGCAGGAGAACGCGCGCCGCTTCGAGCTGTTCGCCGATTCCTATCCGTTTCGCTTCCGTCTGGAGCGAACCCTTCGCGATGTCACGCGCCGCGGCGACACGCTCAAGACGGTGGACATCCTCTCGCTCGGCAACAATGACGAACGACCGTACGAAGTCGGTCGCGTGGTCGCACCGGGATGGGGACCCTGGAACGGCGATCTGCTGGTGCATACGACCGTGCTGCAAGAATTCGCGAACAAGACGTTCATCGACAACCATTGCTTCCATCTCGCGGGGCGCGATACCATCGCGGGCGAGACGCTGGTACGCGTTGATTTCGAGCCGGCGGAGCGGCTCGGATGGGCGGATATCGCCGGCGCGGCGTACCTCGATTCGATCTCGTACGAATTGCGCTTTACGGAAAACGTCACTCACGCACCCCGAGCGCTCACCGCTGACCGAGGTGAACACGATGACCGCGCGGACGCGCTTTCACAGCATCGCGCCGGGCATCCCGCTCCAGGACTCGCTCATCGCCATCACCACCTATCGCTTCGGGCGGTTCACCAAGCGGATCGAGACGCAGCGCCTGATCGATATGCGCTTCCGCCGCCGGACGCCCACCCAGGACTTGCGCTAAACGCCGTCATGGGGGGATATGGGGCCTCTCTTACGAGGGGTCTCCATGCCGCTGACGCCCGTCCTCTTACTCCTTTCCACATTTGTCGTCCAGACCCCTGTCGCGCAGACGCCGGCGCCGACCGGAGCGACTCCGGTGTGGACGGCACGATTCAGCGGCGACATCCGCTGGCAGCAGGTCACCCCAGCGGGCGCGCTCCTCGTGTCGACCGACAATGTGCTCGCGGCTGTCGACATCGAGCGCGGTCAGATCGTCTGGCAGAAGCCCGAGCTCGGCGGATTACCGGCCGACAGCGTGCGGATGGTGGAAGGGTCGCTGCTGATGGAGGCGGCGCGCCCGGGACTCCTCCTCGTCTTCGATCCAGTCACCGGCACCGTCCTCTTCGACTCACGGCGCCTGAACCTGACGAAGGTGGTCACGCGACGAGTAATGCCGCAGACCGGGACGCTGCTCGTGCACGGCCAGCGCCAGAGCGGCCCACCGGTCGTCGCGCTGTACGATCTCGCCACGGGCACGCAGCGCTGGGTGAGTGAGTCCCTCTTTCAGCAGACAGAACCGAAGCGCGGCGGCCTCGGCGGGCTCATGCAAGGCCTGGTGCGCCTGGCCTCAGGAGGCACCACGCTCGAGGTGCTGCAGGCGGGGCCCGACGTGATCGTCGTCCACACACTCATGGGACTGCGCGCGCTCGACGCAAAGACGGGTGCGGTCCGCTGGTCCGCGACGCTGCCGACGGCGCACGCCGGCAATCCCGCGAAGCACGTGCGGCTCTACCAATCGATCGACAAGAACGACCGCATTTACGTGAGCTTCGACGACCGGCTGATGGCGTACCGGCTCGCCGACGGTCAGGCGTTGTGGCCCAAGCCTGCGATCATCGACGGATGGGTGCACGACATCGTGCAGCACCCGAACGGGATCATCATCCTGCCGGAGTCGCCGCCGGCGAACGAAGCGACGGGCAACGTACGCATCGTGAACGGCGTGGTGCAGACGGGTCTCAACGTCGCGCGCTACGAAGATGGTACGACCATCGCGCCGAAGCCGTTGCGCATGCGCGGTACCGTCACGCAGGCGCTCATCACCGGGGGCGCGGCAGTCCTCGCGGTGGACGCGGAGTCACGCACCTTCGTGAACGTCCTGGATGTCGCCACCGCGACGGTGCGCCTCCAGAAAGATGTGAAGATCAAAGGGCAGCTCGATTATGCGGAGCTGACGCCGGCCGGACTCCTGTACATTTCGCGTCCGGATGCCACCATCAACGCCGAAGTCAATATCATCGATCTCACGTCTGGGGAACCCAAGTTCAAGGATGCGATCGAAAGCGGGAAGCCGCTCAACGCCGATGATTACAAAGCCGACCGGTATCTGCTGCATCATGCCGTTGAGGGATCGACGCTCTACGTGTTCGCAAATCGCGATCACAAGTTGTATGCCGTCGACCGGCAAGCCGGCAGTTATCGCGCGCTGAGTGCCGAGATCAAGATGGAGGGCGGGGAAGATCCGACGGCGATGGAGCTGCGGCCCTCCGGGATTGTTCTGATCGCGGCGCAGAATCTCGTGGTGCTCGGCCGCGACGGGCAGATCAAGCAGCAGGTCTATCATCCCGCTCCACGGTTGCCGGGACTGCTGCGCGCCCTGTATCGGATACAGTCCATCAGAGCCGGTCTGTACGGCGCCGCTGCATCTTCCTATGGCGACGCCTTCGCGCAAGCGTCGCGCACGGCGACCGACACGAATGCACGCCGCATCATGGGACAGATCGCCACCACGTACACGCAGGGAGGGGCACAGCTGCAGGGCTACTCCAACCAGGCGGCCGCGCTGGCCACGAAGCGGTTTAAGGCATCGCTGTCGGTAGCTGGATCCGTATTCATGCTGACGCGCTCGCCAGACGGAGACGGCAACGTCCTTTTACAAATCGACAAAGACAGCGCGCAACCGCGCGCTCGCGTCGATCTCGGAAAAGAACGCGAGCCCGTATACGCGGTCGACGATATCGCTGGGATGCTGTTCTTGCGGACTGCGTCGGGAACGCTGGTCGGCTACCGGCTTTAGTGGTGGGGCGGAGCGTTACGGCCCGGTTGCTGTTATGACCGTGAATGCGTTGCTGGTGACGGTCACGTCAGTTGTCGATGCGCTCAGAGTATAGGTCCCGGGCTTATCGATCACGAGGGTCCTGAAGCTGGCGATACCCGCCGCGGCACGCGTAGTCGTAGTTCCGCTCAGCGAGCCGCCTGCTGTATTGGAAGCGAGTGACACGGTGACAGCGCCCGTAAAGGTGCTGTCCGTGTTTCCCAACGAATCCTTTGCGACGACCTCGACGGGCGGCGAAATGGCTTGGCCGGCCGTCGCTGAGTTCGGTTGAACGAAGAAGGCGAGCGCCCGCGTAGTCTGGCCGCCGCCGCCACCGCCTCCGGTTGCGATGCCGATCAATCCGGAGCCGTCACCGCAGCCGGTGATCACCAGCGCGATCAGGCTGAGCACGATCGAAGAGTGAGCGAGTCGCATAATTGTCTTACGCACTACCACCCCAACCGTTCCCGCCCGTCACCCCAATAAGGCGAATTCGCTCATTCTGAAATCGGTTTAGATCCCTCCGTCGCCGGATATTGCAAGCCCCCTTTTTGTGGTAAACTGGGGTCCATGCCAACCCAGCTTGAAGGTCGCCGCGGCGGCGCCGTCGGGGCGAAGATCGACTACCGCGATGGACACTGGATCGTTCCCGACCATCCCATCATCCCCTTCATCGAAGGCGACGGCACCGGGCCCGACATTTGGCGCGCCGCGGCCAAGGTCTTCGACGCCGCGGTCGCGCGCACGTCGGGTGGCAAGCGCAGCGTCGTCTGGCGGGAAATACTGGCCGGAGAAAAGTCCTTCAATCAATCGGGCGACTGGCTGCCCGAAGAGACCCTCGGCGTCATCCGGGAGCACCGCGTCGCCATCAAGGGCCCGCTGACCACGCCGGTCGGCGGCGGCATTCGCTCGCTCAACGTCGCGCTGCGACAAGTCCTCGATCTGTACGCCTGCATTCGGCCGGTGCGACATATCGCCGGCGTCCCGGCGCCCGTCAAACAACCGGCGAAACTCGACATCGTCATTTTTCGGGAAAACATCGAAGACGTCTACGCCGGCATCGAGTACAAGGCAGGGAGCCCGGAGGCCGACGCGCTCATCGAATTCCTGCAGCGCCGTTTTGGAGCGAAGATTCGCGCCGGCAGCGCGATCGGTATCAAGCCGATGTCGAAATTCGGATCGCAGCGCCTGATCGTGAAGGCGATCCAGTACGCGATCAAGCGGCGGCGTCCTTCCGTGACCCTCGTTCACAAAGGCAACATCATGAAGTTCACGGAAGGCGGGTTTCGGGACTGGGGGTACGAAGTCGCCAAGGAGCGATTCGCGGAGCAGACCGTCACTGAGGCCGAGGGCGCAAAGCGCAAAGAGGACGTGAGCAAAGTAATGATCAAGGACCGCATCGCCGATGCCATGTTTCAGCAGCTCGTGCTGCGTCCGGACGAGTACTCCGTGATCGCCGCGCCCAATCTCAACGGCGACTACCTCTCCGATGCGGCGGCGGCGCAAGTCGGCGGGTTGGGCCTGGCGCCCGGCGGCAACGTCGGGGACGGGTACGCCGTCTACGAAGCGACGCACGGCACCGCGCCCAAATACGCGGGGCAGGACAAGGTGAATCCCAGCAGCGTCATCCTCTCGGGCGTGATGATGTTCGAAGAGCTGGGATGGGAAGATGTGGGACGCGCGATCGTCCGCGGCCTCGAAGGCGCGATCGCGTCGAAACACGTCACCTACGATCTGGCGCGGCAGCTCCCGGGCGCGACGGAGGTCTCGACCTCCGCATTCGCCGACGCCATCATCGAGCACCTGTCGTGAAGACTCTTATCTCCACGCGCTCTCTTGAGAGCGTCGAGAGTCCGTTCCTGGCAGTGCTGGTCTCGGACAATCAAGCCCCGCTCAAGGATGCTAGTCTCGAGCGTGCCATCGCGTCGGGAGACTACAAGGGCAAGAAGGACGAGGCGCTTCTTGTTTACGGCGCCCCCCCAGGCAAGGCTGAGCGCATCCTGCTCGTGGGAATTGGAAAAGCGACCGAGATCACGCGCAGCTCGATCCGCCGCGGCGCGGCGATAGCCGCCAGACGTGCGCGCAGCCTGGGGACCAAGACAGTCACCATAGCGGTCGCGAAAGAAGCGCGTGGAGGACTCGGCGTCGCCGAGATCGTACAGGTGGCGATCGAAGGCGCCGCGCAGGGCGGATGGCAATTCACCGAGCTCAAGAAGCAGCCCGAGGATCCCAAGCCCGAGCTCGAATCGGTCGAAATCGTCATCAACAAGGCCGACAAAGAGGACGCCGAGGCCGGCCGGCGCATCGGCGATGCCGTGGCTGCTGGCTACCTCTTCACGCGCAACCTGCAAATGCAGCCTGGGAACCTCTGCACGCCCACGTTCCTCGGCGAGCAGGCTCGCAAACTCGCGACCACCTACAAATTCGGCGTCACGATCCTCGATCTCGCGCAGATAAAGAAGGAAGGGATGGGGGCGCTGCTCGCCGTCGCCCAAGGAAGCGCGGAGGAACCGCGGTTTATTGTACTGGAGTATCAGGGAGGGACAGGCGCCCCCGTCGTACTGATCGGCAAAGGCGTCACGTTCGATTCGGGTGGGATCTCGATCAAGCCCGCCGCGAACATGGAGGACATGAAGTTCGACAAGTCGGGGGCGACCGCCGTGCTCGGCGCGTTCGAAGTGCTGGGCCGCCTGAAGCCCAGGATCAACGTCGTTGGCCTTATCCCCGCCACGGAAAATCTGCCCTCCGGCACTGCGATCAAACCGGGCGACGTCGTAAAGAGCCACCTCGGGAAGACCATCGAGATCATCAACACCGACGCCGAGGGGCGTCTGATTCTGTGCGACGCGCTGTCGTACGCTCGGCGCTTCAAGCCGGCGGCGGCCATCGATGCCGCGACGCTGACGGGCGCCGTCGTGGTCGCGCTCGGCCATCATGCGATCGGCCTGTTGGGCAACGACGAGGCATTGCTCGCCGAGGTGCGCGACGCCGGAGAGCGCGCCGGCGAGCGCTGCTGGCCGCTGCCACTCTGGGACGAATATCGGGAGCTGCTGAAGTCCGACGTGGCCGACGTCAAGAATTCGGGCGGACGCGCGGCCGGCACAATTGCCGGAGCGTGGTTCCTGCGTGAGTTCGTGGACAGCTTTCCGTGGGTGCACCTCGACATCGCAGGAACAGCCTATCTCGAGGGCGAAGGCCCAAGTCACGCAAAAGGACCGACGGCGATCGGCGTGCGGCTGTTTACCGAATTCTTGCTCAAACGCGCTGGCGCCGCGGGCGCTTGATTCGCGGCGGTCTGCTCGCGCTCGGGTTGTCCGGCGCGTTGGCGTCCGGTGCGGCCGCTCAGGCTGACACGACCCGCCGAGACACCACAGCAGCTCACGACTCAACGCAACGCGACACCACGGCCCGCGATACCACGCCGGCGCTGCTGCCCGTATTCGCCGCCGCGATCGCGCCGGGCCCGTTGCCCCTGGGGTCGCGGTACACCTTCACCACCGACTCGTTGCTCTTCAACCGAGTTCGCACGCTTAGCGATCTCCTCGGCCATATCCCTGGCGTGTATGTCGCGCGGGGGGGCTGGTACGGACAGGCGGAGATCGTCCTGTATGGCGGCCGTGGTCCCGCGGCGCTCGAGATCTACTGGGATGGTGTGCCGTTCGTGCCTCTGGGGCGGGACTCGATCTATATCGACCCAGCGCGCATTCCCCTGGCGCCGCTCGAGCGCGTCGACGTCATCGTGCTTCCAGCCTCGCTGCGCGTCTATCTCGTCACGGCTCGCACCCGGTCGACGTCCGCGGCCACACAGATCGGGATTCTGACAGGCGTGGATGACATCGCCGGCTACCGCGCCGGATATGCGACGCGCGGACGTTCCGGTTTTGGCGTCGCACTCCTCGCCGACTGGAACAGCATCGGCCTTGGGCCGGTGGGCAATACGACCACGCCCTTCGGGACGAGTGATCTCTGGGTCAAGTTCGAGTACGTGCCGCCGGGCGCGCGCGTGGGCGCCTCCTTTCAAATCGCGAGCTCGAGTTGGCATCGCACGGCTGGTGACGGCGTGGACGCGTGGCGGCAGGATCGTCGCGAGCGGCTGCTGCGCCTGTTTGTCGCCGAGCGTGAGGATGGTTTGGGCTACCGGCTGAGCACCACGCTCGCCACCAGCGGGATCAGCCATGACACGACGATCGCGCCGCGCACCGTCTCGAGCATCACGCTCGAAGCCAGCAATACCTGGCGCAGAGCCAATGTGACCGCGACTGCTCGGCTTGGCGCCGCCGGCTTTCCACAGCAATTCGAGGCGCGCGCCGGTTGGTCACCCGTTTCGTTCTTCACGCTGGCCGGCACAATGCGTCACTCCAGCTACACGGGTGGACGTACCGGCGACCGCGGATATCTCACAGCCGGCATCGCGCTGCCACTGGGATTTTCCGCCCGCGCGGAGGCGGCGTGGCAACGCGACGTACAAGCGATGTTTGTTGCCAAGGATCCGCTTCAGCAGACGAATGACGTCGCGGGATGGGTGCGCTTCGACAACCCGAGACTCATGATCGAGGTCGGGCGTGGGCGTCGCGATCCATTCACCCCGCTCGGGTTCGCCGGCAGCATCAAGACGGTCACCGCTCTGCATCCCACTCCCTCGACCGACTTTATCGCCGGCCACGCGTCCCTGCGGGTGCTTCCGGGATTCACGCTGTCGGGCTGGTACTTCGATGCGGTGGTGGGCGGTGGCGACTTCGAGCCGCCGCATCACGCCCGCATCGCCGCGACCTTCCATTCCAAATTCTGGCGCGTCTTCAAGAGCGGCATCTTCGCGCTCCACGGTGAGGTGGCCATGGAATCCTGGAGCCGATGGGCGCTGGGCGGCGCCGATACCGCGGGGATCCAGCGCGCCATGGGTGGCGCGAGCTTCGTCGACACGAACTTCGAGCTGCAGCTCGCCGGCGTCACGATCTTCTGGTACATCCAGAACATGAACGTGATGCGCTCGAGTTACGTGGCGGGGCTGGGCTTTCCCAAGAGCGTGCAGCAGTATGGCGCCCGCTGGTTCTTCACGAACTAGCTTCCCCTACTACATTTAACGACTTGTGCCGCGCAGCATGACAGGCTTCGGCTCTGCCGAGGATCGAGTCTCAAGTGGGAGGGGACGCCTGCGGGTGGACATCCGCACCGTCAACCACCGCTACTTCAACCCGCAGCTCAAGTTGCCGGCCGATCTCGCCGGCGTCGAAATCGAGATGCGGGAGCGACTGCGCCAGCTGCTGGAGCGCGGGCATGTGGCGGTCACCGCGCGATGGGTCGATGGGCCGGCCACGGAGCGCGGTGTTGCCGTCGACCTGTCGCGCGCGAAGCAGGTGCTTGCGGCCGCGCAGCAGCTCAAGAAGAAGCTGAAGCTCAGGGGGACGGTGGATCTGGCCTTCGTCGCCCGGCATCCGGACGTGTTGACGGCGGTGAATGGCCGCGATCAGGACGCCGTGCAGTGGGCTGACGTCAAGCCGATCGTGGAACGAGCGGCGCACGACGTGGTGGCGATGCGCGAGCGCGAGGGTCGGGCGCTCGCGATCGAGCTGAATCAGCGGCTCGATGCGCTCGAGAGTGCGGCCCGCGAGATCGAGGCGCAGGCACCAGCACGGCTGAAGGCAGAGCATCAGCGGCTGAAACAAGCCATTACCGAGCTGACGTCGGCCGCCACAGTTGATGAGCAGCGTTTGGCCATCGAAATCGCATTGCTCGCCGACCGCGTTGACATCACTGAGGAGCTGGTGCGCTTTCGCGCTCACGTCGAGGCAGCGCGCGCGGCGCTCAACTCGGATCAGCCGATCGGCAAGCAGCTCGGGTTCCTGGCGCAGGAGTTGTTGCGCGAGGTGAACACGATGGGCTCCAAGGCCAATGATGCACGGATCACCCAGACCGTGATCGCGATGAAGGGGGACCTCGAGAAGTTCCGGGAGCAGCTGGAGAATCTGGAGTGACGGCACGGCCCCGGATCGTCGTCCTGTCCGCGCCGTCGGGTGGCGGCAAGACGACCATCGCGCGGGCGGCGCGCGAACAGTATCCGGATCGATTCGGCTTCTCGGTGTCGGCGACGACGCGGCCGCCGCGTCCCGATGAGCGGGACGGTGTGGATTATCACTTTCAGACGCGGACGCAGTTCCTGGAAGGGGTCGGCGCCGGCAAGTTCCTGGAGTATGCCGAGTACGCCGGCGAGTTGTACGGCACGCTGAAGGACGAAGTCGAGAAAGTACTGAAGTCCGGCAAGCACGTGCTCCTCGACATCGAGGTCGAGGGAGCGCGGCAGGTGCGGGAACAGTATCCGTATCCCCGCTCAGTCTCGATCTTCATTTTGCCGAGCGATCCGCGCGTGTTGCTGGAGCGACTGCATCAGCGGAGGAGTGAATCGATCGAGCAGATCCGCTGGCGCCTGGACCGGGCCGAATACGAGTTGCAGCAGTCGACGTTGTTCGATCGGTGGATTCGCAACGACGATCTCGACAGGGCGGTCGCCGAGGTCGTGAGCATCGCGGACGAGGCGCGGGGCGGGGGCCGAGCCAGGGAGAAGAAAGACTTCGAGTGGATCACGAACTACGGGCGCGGCCTGCAAGCCGAGGCCCAACGACTCTATGATGAACTGCACCAACAGAAAGGCTGAGCAAATGCGCATTGTGACTCCGGCAGAAGTCGCAGGACAAACGCAGAACAAGTATCTCGGCGTGCTCGTGGCGGCCAAATTCGCGCGCTATGTGAACGATTTCCCGCGCGACCGTTCCGTCGATTGGGAAGAGAAGCTCACCACGCGCGCGTTCGACGAGCTCGTGCGCGGCGGCCTCAAGTACCGCCTGGTGCGGCGGCGGCGCCAGCAGGAAGCCTGATGTCATTCACCGACCGTCACGTCGTGCTCGGCGTGTCGGGCGGAATCGCCTGCTATAAGAGCTGTACCCTGGCGCGCCGGCTGACCGAGGCAGGCGCCACCGTGGACGTGGTGCTCACCGCGGCCGCGGCCGAGTTCGTGCGGCCGCTGACGTTCGAAGCGCTCACCGGCCGGCCGGTGCTCACCTCGCTGTGGGAGCCGGGCCGCGCCCTCGCGCACATCGATCTCGCCAAAGATCCCGATCTCGTCATCGTCGCGCCGGCGACGGGGAACATCCTCGCGCGCGCCGCGATGGGAATGGCGGACGACTTGCTCACGGCGCTGCTGCTCGCGCGCGCCGACCGCCTCGTCCTCGCGGCGCCTGCCATGAACGACGCGATGTACGCGAATCCGGCGACGACGGCGAACATCAAGACACTCACCGCGCGTGGCTGGCATTTTGTCGGCCCGGAGATCGGCGCGCTCGCGGAAGGGCCGAGCGAGCGGCCGGGCCGGATGAGCGAACCGGAGACGATTCTCGCCGCGGCTGAACGGCTCCTCGGAAAGCCGCCGCAGGGGAATCCGAAGAGCAAGTGGTCCGGCAAGCGTGTCGTCGTGACAGCCGGGCCGACGCGCGAGCACCTCGATCCGGTGCGCGTCCTCACGAATCCGTCGAGCGGTCGCATGGGGTATGCGTTAGCGGAGGCCGCCTCGAGTCGCGGCGCCAACGTCGTGCTCGTGACCGGTCCAACGGAGCTCGCGCCGCCTCCCGGTCTTGCAACGAAGCACGTCGAGACGACCGAAGAGATGCAGCGCGCGGTCCAGGCGCTCGTGAAGGATGCGGACGCCCTGATCATGAGCGCCGCGCCCGCAGACTATCGTCCCACGCAACTCGCCGACAAGAAGCGACCGCGCGCGAACGGTCCGCTCACGGTCGAGCTGGAAGCGACGCCGGACATTCTCACTTCACTCGAGCGACCGAAGCGGATGGTTGTGGTCGGCTTCGCCTTGGAGACCGGGAACGGTCTCGCCAAGGCGCGCTCGAAGATGCAGAATAAGGCGCTCGACTTCGTGATCCTCAATGACGCCCTCGAGCCCGGTGCGGGATTCGAGGTCACGACGAATCGCGTGACCATTTTGGGACGCAACGGCAAGCAAGTCGACCTGCCGCTGCTGCCCAAGCGCGACGTGGCCGAACGAATCCTCGACGTCGTGGAAGAAGCGCTTTGACTGACGGCCGGGCTCTGGCAATTGAATATCTGAAACAGCAGCGGCTACTCGGTGGGGATTCGGTGATTCTCACCGACAAGCCGGGAAACGAGAAACGGGATACGGGAAACGTGGAGGCTCCCCCCGTCTCGTTTCCCGTTTCCCGTGTCCCGACGACCGCATCTCCAATGCAACCCGATCCTCTTCCTTCGGGGATCTCTTTCGATCCACCGTCAGCTGATCTCTTCGCCGCCGATCCCATCCAACGGGCAGCGACACTCGCCGACGTTGCGACTCTCATCGCGGACTGTCAGAAGTGCAAGCTGTGCGAGGGACGTACCAACACGGTTCCCGGCGAAGGGTCCGCCACAGCGCGCCTCGTCGTCATTGGGGAAGGCCCCGGACGCACCGAAGACGAAACCGGCCGCCCCTTCGTGGGTCGGGCAGGCGAGCTGCTCACCAAGATTCTCGAGGCGATCCAGCTGCCGCGCGACCAGGTCTTCATCTGCAACATCGTGAAGTGCCGGCCGCCCGAGAATCGGCTCCCGCAGTACGACGAGATCGCGGCCTGCCTGCCTTTCCTCTATCGCCAGATCGAGCTGGTGAAGCCGAAGGTGATTCTGGCGATGGGGGGGACGGCAGCGCAGTCGCTCCTCAGCACCAAACAGTCGTTAGGATCGCTCCGCAATCAGATCCATCGTTTCCGCGGCATCCCGGTCGTGGTGACCTATCACCCGGCTGCCTTGCTGCGTAACCCTCATTGGAAGAGACCAACCTGGGATGACGTCCGTATCGCCGCTCGCCTCCTCGACGACTGAGTTCGCGGGTCGGCAGACCCCATGGAGTAATGAAGCCGAGCAAGCCGTCCTCGGCGCCATGCTGCTCGACCAGGACGCAGCGCTCAAAGCCGCTGAAGTCCTGGACGACACGATGTTCTACCGGGAAGCGCATCGCCTCCTGTTCCGCTCGATGCTGTCGCTGACCGAGCGTGGCGACGTCATCGATCCCGTGACCTTGCGCGATGAGCTGTCGCGCCGCGGCGACCTGGACCGCGCCGGGGGGATGGAATACATCGCGGCGCTCATCGACGTCGTCCCCACCGCCGCCAACATCGACTATCACGCCAGGATCGTGCGCGACAAGGCGGTGCTGCGCCGGCTCGTCGAGGCGGCCACCGGCATCATCCAGGACATCTACGAGGGACACGGTACCGCCGGCGAAGTGCTCGACAACGCGGAGCACCGTGTCTTTCAGGTGGCGCAATTCCGGCGCACCGAGGAGTTCATTCGGATCAAGGAGCTGATCTGGCCGACGATGGAGCGGATCGAGCAGCTCCAATCGGGCGCCGGTGCGTTGACTGGGGTCCCAAGCGGATTCGTCGATCTGGATCGCTACACGGCTGGCTTCCAGCGCGCCGATCTCGTCATCATCGCGGCGCGTCCATCCATGGGAAAGACCGCGCTGGCGCTGAACATCGTGCAGCACGCCGCGATCGAGCACAACACCGGGGTCGCCTTCTTTTCGCTCGAAATGTCGAAGGATCAGCTCGTGCAGCGGCTGCTCTGCTCGGAGGGACTGGTCGATGCGCAGCGGCTGCGGCGCGGCCAGCTCCGCGACGACGATTACCCGAAGCTCGCGCGTGCCGCGGGACTGTTGGGGACGGCGCCCATCTGGATTGACGACTCCGCGGCGCTCACGCCGCTGGCCATGCGCTCGAAGGCACGCCGGTTGAAGGCCGAGCACGACATTGCGCTCGTGATCGTGGACTACCTGCAATTGATGCAAGGGCCTGGCGACGTCGAGAACCGGCAGCAGGAGATCTCGTACATCTCCCGCTCCCTCAAGGCGCTCGCCAAGGAGCTCGACGTGCCCGTCGTCGCGATCTCGCAGCTCTCGCGCGCGCCCGAACAGCGAGGAGGGGAGCACCGGCGGCCACAGCTCTCCGACCTGCGCGAGTCCGGGGCAATCGAGCAGGACGCGGACGTCGTCTGCTTCATCTATAGACAGGAGTTCTACGACGGCCCGGTCGATCCCAAGACGAACGAGAGCATCGAGGGCATCGCGGAGGTGATCGTCGGCAAACAGCGCAACGGCCCCACCGGCACCGTGAAGCTGCACTTCAAGAAGGAATACACGCGCTTCGACAACTACACGGCGCGCGAGGCGCCGGTCGAGGCCGGCCGTGTCTAAGGCCCATTCGGTTTTTCGGTGCACCGAATGCGGCGCGGACCAGCCGAAATGGGGTGGAAAGTGTGATACGTGCGGTGCCTGGAACTCCTTGATCGAAGAGCCGGTTGGGCGGTTGAGCGGTTCGGCGGTTAGAAGTCTTCCAACCGCCAAACCGCCGATCCGCTTAACCGACCTGAAGAGCGAGTCGGTGACGCGTTGGAAGACCGGTCTCGCCGAATTCGACTTCGTCCTCGGCGGCGGAATCGTCCCCGGATCCGTCGTCCTGGTGGGGGGCGAGCCCGGCATTGGCAAGTCTACGCTCCTCATGCAATGCGCCGCGCGGCTTGAGAGCCAGGGCGTTGTGACGCTGTATGTCTCAGGCGAGGAGTCGCCGGATCAGTTGCGCCTGCGCGCCGATCGCTTGCAGGAAGATGCCGGCCGCATCCACGTCGTCGGCGAGACGCGCCTCGAATCCATTTTGCATCATGCCGCGCAACTGAACGCGAGCGTCGTCCTCCTCGACTCGGTGCAGACGACTTACACTGAAGAGCTCGAGGGCGCTCCCGGCAATGTCGGCCAGGTGCGCGAGTGCGCCGCCCGGCTGATGCGGTTCGCCAAGGAATCGGGGCCGGCAGTACTGCTCGTCGGGCACGTCACCAAAGGCGGGGGTATTGCGGGACCGAAGACGCTCGAGCACATCGTCGACACCGTGCTCTACTTCGAGGGAGAAACCACGCTCGATCACCGGATCCTGCGCGCGGTGAAGAACCGCTTCGGCTCGGTCGATGAGATTGGTGTGTTTCGCATGACCGGCGCGGGACTCGAGCCGGTCGCAAACCCCGCCGCCGCGTTTTTGGCCGGGCGCTCGACGGGCGCGTCCGGCTCGGCGATCACGGCATTGATGGAAGGGACCCGGCCGATGCTCGTGGAGATCCAGGCGCTCGCATCGAAAGCCGGTTTCGGAACGCCGCAGCGCGTCGCGACCGGCCTCGATCACCGCCGGCTCGCGCTACTGCTCGCGGTCCTCGAGCGCCGCGCCGGCCTGCCGTTCGGAAGCCTGGACGTTTTTGTGAATGTCACCGGTGGTGTGCGACTGGTTGAGCCCTCAACGGACCTAGCCGTCCTTGCCGCCCTTGTCTCCACCGTCCACGATCGCCCCGTCCCGGCCGATGCCTTGTTCCTCGGCGAGGTAGGCCTTGGCGGCGAAATCCGCCCCGTCGCCGGTGTCGAACGGCGACTCGTCGAAGCGGCGCGGCAGGGGTTCCGCCGGGTGTTCTTGTCGGCCCGCTCGCAGCGGACGACCAGCGATCTCGAGGTCATAGGGCTGGAGGGAATCAGTGAGCTCACCCGGCGCCTCGCCGCCTGACGTTGGAGTCGTCGTGGTGGCGGCGGGCGCTGGCGTCCGGGCGGGACCCGGCGAGGCGAAGCAGTTTCGTCCGATCCTCGGCGTTCCGATGCTGCTCCGCGCGTTGCGTCCCTTCACGTCACATCCGGAAGTGCGGCAGGTCATTGTCGTCCTCCCTCCCGGCTATGCCGATCGGCCACCGGAGTGGCTCGCCAAACTCCGCGGCGACCGGCTCGGACTCATTGCGGGCGGTGCGCAGCGCGTGGACTCCGTGCGTGCCGGACTCCAGGCACTCCGATCCGAGACGAGCGTCGTCCTCGTGCACGACGCCGCCCGCCCTTTTGTGAGTCGCGGCACCATCGACGCCGTGATCGCGCGGGCACGCGCGGGCGTCGGCGCTGTGGCAGCCGTTCCAGCTTCCGACACGCTCAAGGAAGTGGGGCAGGGCAGCCACCGGCCGACGCCGCGCATTGCGCGCACCATTGACCGCGAGCGCATCTGGCGCGCGCAGACACCGCAAGGCTTCCCCCGACAGATGCTCGACGATGCCTATGCGCAGCTCGCGGACTCGACGCAGAACGGAGGGGGGGGAGCACCGAGCGATGACGCCGAAGTGTGTGAGCGGGCGGGCTTCCCCGTAGAGTTGATTCCCGATTCGCCGTACAACGTCAAGATCACGACGGCCGACGATTTCCGGATCGCCGAGGCGCTCGCCCGTGAGCTCCGGTGAAGCCGCTGCCATTTCAGTCAGCCGCGGAGGTCGCCGCGGCGATTCCACGCGTGGTCAAGCATCTCAACGCGGCTGGCTTGCTCGCGTATCCGACCGAGACGGTCTACGGCTTCGGCTCGCGCGCATTGCCGGCCGACGTGGCGGCGCTCGCGGCGTTGAAGGGGCGGTCCGCGGGCAAACCGTTTCTCCTGCTCATCAGCGATCGCGGCATGGCTGAGGCACACGGCCTCGCGTTCAATGCTTCGGCGGACGCCCTGGCCCGCGCCTTCTGGCCCGGACCGCTCACGCTCGTCCTGCCGGGCGGCTCCGGACAGCTGCCGGATCTGTTGCGCGGGCCGGACGGCGGCATCGCCGTGCGTTGGACCTCGCATCAGGCGATCGCGAGTCTGATCGCAGCTCTCGGCGCTCCGCTGACCTCGACCTCCGCCAATCTTCCCGGTCAACCACCCGGCCCGGGTGCCGTCGCAATCGCGCGCGACTTCGCGCCCGCCGTGCAGTCGGGAAAGCTGCTCGTACTCGACGGCGGGGTCCTGGGGAACCGGCCGCCATCTACCGTGGTTGATTGCACGCGACCGGAGGCCCAGATCGTGCGCGAGGGAACGCTCAGTCTCAGCGAGCTGCGCCGAGCCGTCGGTCGCCTCGCTCCATGACCCAGCACGTCCTCTTTGTCTGCACCGGCAACATCTGCCGCAGCCCGCTCGCCGCCGCGTTGCTCGAACGCGCGCTCAAGGAGCGAGGGCTCGACGTGAACGTCACTTCCGCGGGAACGGGTGCCTGGGATGGCGCGCCCGCTTCCGAAGGCGCGTACCTCGTAGGGCTCGAGCGGGGGCTCGACCTCTCCGGTCACCGCGCGCGGCTGCTCACCCGGGAGCTCGTCGAACAGGCCGACTTGATTCTGACGATGGCGCGGCACCATCGCGCGCGCGTCGACGAGTTGGGCGGCGAGGGACGCGTGTTCGTCCTCGGCGAGTATGTCGGTCGCGGTGGCGACGAAGTGAGTGACCCCTTCGGTGGAGACCTCGAAGTGTACCGCGACACTTGCCAGGAGCTCGAAGCCCTCGCGGCCGCCGTCGCGGAACGGCTCGCCGCCGAAAGTAAGCGTGGAGATCAGCGCTAAGACGCGCCTCCTCGCGGTCATCGGCGATCCGGTGGCCCATTCCCTTTCTCCCGTGATGCACAACGCCGCCTGCCGCGCGCTGGGGATCGATGCGGTCTACCTCGCGCTGCGCGTTTCCGCCGACTCGCTCTCCGACGTTCTCGCCATGCAAGCGGCCACAGGCGGCGCCGGCAACGTAACCGTTCCCCACAAAGAAGCGGTCGAACGATCCGTGATGCGCAAAACGGATGTCTGCGCCCGCGTGGGCGCGTGCAATACGTTCTGGACAGAAGACGGCGGACTGGTCGGGGACAACACGGACGTGTTCGGTGTGTCGGCGGCGTTGGACCACTTGGGGGTGGCGCGCAAGGGCGGCCGGTGGCTCGTGGTCGGAACCGGCGGCTCCGCGCACGCAGTCGCGGTGACGGCAGCTGACCGTGGCGCCAGCCTGTGGGTCCGGTCCCGCAATGCGGACCGCGCCAGGGACTTCGCCGCCTGGGGGAGAACGATCGGTGCCGATGTCGAGGTCGCCGCCGGCGCGGTCGAGATCGACGTGGCGATCAACGCCACGCCGGTGGGACTGGCCGGCCACGATTCGCTGCCGATAGACGTCAATCACATTCCCGGCGTCAGCAAGGCACTCGATCTCGTATACGCACCGAAGGAGACGCGTTGGGTACACGCGCTGCGCGAACGCGGCATCGAGGCTCAGGACGGACGGGAGATGCTCGTGCAGCAAGGAGCCGCAGCGTTTGCCCGCTTCTTCCCGGGCAACGACGCACCGGTGCAAGTCATGCGAGCCGCCGTCAACCGCGCGCTGCGTGTCTAGCTTGAACGCGGTGGAGCAGCTGCTGCTGCCCGCGGAGTGTCTCCTGTGTCATGGACTGCTGGGCGGCCGCGACACACAGCGGTTAGTCTGCTCGGTGTGCCGGCAACGTTGGCGCCCGGTGCGCCCGCCATGGTGCGAGCGCTGCGCTCAGCCAGAGCCGCATTTCGGCCCATGTCGTCTCTGTAGCGACTGGCCTGCCGCGCTCCAGTCAGTGCGCTCCGCCGTCTGGCTGTCCGAGGGTGCTCGAGCGGCCGTGCATGCGCTCAAGTATGGCGGACTTCCGCGCATCGCCGACGATATGGCGGCGGCGATGGGCGGTCTTTCGGATCGGACCATCGGTTCGTCGGCCCTCGTTCCCATTCCGCTCGCGCCGAAGCGACTGCGGCAGCGCGGTTACAATCAGAGCGACGCGCTCGCGCGCGCGTTGGGCAGACAGTGGAAAGTGCCCGTGCTGCCTCACTTGCTCGCGCGCACGCGCGAGACGCCGACGCAAACGGCGTTGACACCGGAGACTCGCCTGGCGAACGTGGCGGGGGCGTTCGCGGTCGCGCACAAACCTCGTCCACCCTGGCCAGTTTTGGTACTCGTCGACGACGTGTTCACCACCGGTGCCACCCTCGCCGAAGCGGCGCGGGCGCTGGAGCAAGCCGGCGCGACGGGAGTCATGGGCATAACATTCGCCCGCGCAGCAATTCCAGACTTCACGTAAGGGGAGAGTCATGGCGGTTCGGGTAGGGATCAATGGGTTCGGCCGCATCGGACGGAACGTGTTGCGCGCCGCGACGATCACGAAACAGGCCGGCGGAGACCTGGAATTCGTTGGGGTCAACGACATCACCGACACGAAGACGCTCGCGCATCTCCTCAAGTACGACTCGGTGCACGGCCGCTTTCCCGGCACCGTCGAGGCGAAGGGCGACGCACTGATCGTGAACGGCACGCAGATCAAAGTGTCGGCCATCAAGGAGCCCGAGAAACTGCCGTGGAAGGATCTGGGCGTGGAGCTTGTGCTCGAGAGCACCGGCCGATTCACCGACCGTGATAACGCCGCCAAACACCTCGCCGCGGGGGCCAAGAAAGTCGTGATCTCCGCGCCCGCCAAGGGTGAAGACATCACGATCTGCATCGGCGTCAATCACGAGAAGTACGATCCCGCAAAACATCACATCATCTCGAACGCCTCATGCACCACGAACTGCCTGGTCCCTGTCGTCAAAGTCGTTATGGACAACTTCGGCTTCAAGCACGGCTTCATGACGACCGTCCACAGCTACACGAACGACCAGCAGATCCTCGATCTGCCGCACAAGGACCTGCGGCGCGCGCGGGCGGCGGCACTCAGCATCATCCCGACTACGACCGGTGCCGCCAAAGCGACCGGCCTCGTCATCCCCGAGGTGAAGGGCAAGATCGACGGCGTTTCGCTTCGCGTTCCCACGCCCGACGTGTCGATCGTCGATCTCACGGCTGAAGTCGAGCGCTCCACCACGGTCGACGCGGTGAACACGGCGTTCCGACAAGCCGCCGCGGGATCACTCAAGGGCATTCTCGACGTGAGTGACGAGCCGCTCGTATCGGTCGACTACATCGGCAGCTTCTATTCGAGCGTCGTGGATTCCATGTCGACGGCCGTGATCGACGGCAACCTCGTGCACGTGTCGTCGTGGTACGACAACGAGATGGGCTACTCCGCGCGCTGCGTCGACCTGCTCGCCTATATCGGGCGCCGCCGTTGACGAAACGCAGCCTGCGGGATCTTCCCCCGCAGGCGTTGGACGGCAAGCGGGCGTTAGTGCGGGTCGACTTCAACGTTCCTCTGAAGAACGGAAAGGTCACCGACGACACGCGGCTGCGCGCGTCGTTGCCAACGATCAAGTACCTGCGTGAGAAAGGCGCGCGGGTGATTCTGCTGTCGCACCTCGGCCGCCCCAAGGCCGGGGGGGGACCCGATCCTCAGTTCTCTCTCAAACAGATCGTGCGCGACTTGGAGCAGCTGCTGGGCGCGCCCGTCGAGTTCATCGCCGATCCCGCGACCGGCGTTGCCACCACGCGACGCCTGCCGCGCGGCGGCGTCGCGCTCGTCGAGAACACGCGCTTCTGGCCGGGCGAAGAAAAGAACGATCCCGAGCTCGCGCGCACCTTCGCGGCCCTCGGCGATATCTACGTGAACGACGCGTTCGGCTCCGCCCATCGCGCACACGCGTCGACTGAAGCGGTCGCGCACCTGCTCAAGCCCGCCGTCGCCGGCTTTCTCATGGAGAAGGAGCTCAAGTACCTAGGCGAGTTACTCCGGGACCCGAAGCGTCCATTTATCGCCGTGCTCGGCGGTGCCAAAATTTCGGGGAAAATCGATGTCATCCGCTCGCTGCTGCCGCGCGTCGACGAGCTGTTGATCGGTGGCGCGATGGCATGCACGTTCTTCGCCGCGATGGGGCTCGAAGTCGGTTCGTCGCTCGTGGAGGCCGACCGCATCGCGCTCGCCAAAGAGCTGCTCGCGCAATCCGGCAAGAAACTCATCCTGCCGCGGGGCGCCGTCATCGCCCCCTCGCTCGAACGCGCCCGTGAAAGCCGGTCGGTGCCGGCCGACGCGATTCCCAAAGGTTGGGCCGTTTACGATATCGATGAGGCCACGCAGCACGACTTCCGAGCCCGGCTCTTACGCGCGAAGACGATCTTCTGGAACGGTCCGATGGGTGTCTTCGAGACGCCGCCGTTTGACGCCGGCACCCGCGCCGTCGCCACAGCCCTCGTCGAGGCGGGCAAGAAAGGCGCGGTGACCGTCGTGGGCGGTGGCGACTCGGTGGCCGCCGTCGCCGGAATGGAAGACAAGCTCACCCACGTGTCGACCGGTGGGGGGGCATCACTCGAGTTTCTGGAAGGAAAGGTTCTGCCGGGCGTGGCTGCGCTCGAGGACGCGTGAGAGCGCTCCTCTTCGCGGCGAATTGGAAGATGCACATCGGTCCCCAAGAAGCTCGGACCTATCTGTCGACATTTCTGGGGCAGTACTCCGAACGACCGGACCGGCAGGTCTGGTTTTTCCCCCCCGCTGTTTCACTCGAGGCTGTCGCCACCATCGTCGCGAAGCGCCCCGATCTGCTGGCCGGCGCCCAGGACATCTATTGGGAACCCAAAGGGGCGTACACAGGCGCGATCTCCGGTCCCTTGGCCGCGCAGGCGGGTGCGCGTGCCACGCTGATCGGTCACTCCGAGCGCCGGCACGTATTCGGCGAGACCTACGAGCAAACGGGCAAAAAACTCGCGGCTGCGGTCCGCGCGGGTCTTCATCCTGTGCTGTGCGTTGGTGAGACACTTGCACAGCGCGATGCCGGAGAAACGCTCACCGTCGTCACACGACAGCTGGAAGCGGCGTTCGGAGCTCGCGTAGAAGTCCAGGCGACTGTCGCGTATGAGCCGGTCTGGGCAATCGGAACTGGTCGTAACGCGACACCACAGGACGCGGCCCTAGTGCATCAGGCGATCCGCGGCTGGCTCAACGACCGGCAGGCCGGTGAAACACGAATTCTGTACGGCGGCAGCGTCAACGTGAAAAACGCCTCTCAGCTTCTCGCGGAGCGGGAGCTCGACGGCGTTCTCGTCGGCGGCGCGTCACTCGATCCGAAAATCTGGGCCGAGCTTGTGCGCACCGCCGCAACCTAGGTATCTTGCGCGGCGCATGTACACGTTCTTCGTCGCCATCCTGATCCTCGACTCCCTCATCCTCGCCACCGCGGTGCTCTTGCAGGCGGGGCAGGGAGGCGGACTCGCCACGTTGGGTGGCGGCGCGGGCACCGAAACGATCATGGGCGGTCGCCAGGCGACCACGTTGCTCACCAAAGTGACGTGGTGGACCGCCGGCATCTTTCTGTTCCTCGCGCTTATGCTGACGTTCATGTCATCAGGGGGCACGCAGGTCCGCTCCGTTCTCCAGGGCCAACAGGGGGCGGGCCAGCAAGCCCCCGCGCCGGTTCAGCAGACGCCGCTGCCCATCGAAACGCAGCCCACGCCAACGCCTCCACCCGCGCCACCAGCGGCCAAGCCCCCGACCAATCGTCGACCGTAAGTCCACACCCGCTTACGTCCTCTTAGAGGACGGCGCCTGGTTCCCTGGAACCGCGCCATTGCCGTTCGAGCAAGCCTACGCCGAAGTCGTTTTCACCACGAACCTGAGCGGCTATCAGGAGGTCTTTACCGACCCCTCGTATCTCGGCCAAATCGTTGTGATGACGGCGCCGATGATCGGGAACTATGGGATCAATCCGGAAGACGTCGAATCGGATCGCCCGCGCGTCGCCGGCGTGGTCGTGCGCGAGCTGTCGGGCACGCCATCCAATTGGCGCGCCACCGGCCCGCTGCTCGAGTGGCTCGCGGGCGCGAAAGTGCCGCTCATCGCCGATGTCGATACGCGACAGCTCACACGCTACATCCGCTCGCGCGGCGCGATGCGCGGAGTGCTGGCGTTGGGCGAGAAGCCAACCGACGAGGTCACGAAAGCCCTGGCGGCATCGCCCTCGATGAACGGTCTCGATTTGGCGAGCGCGGCAACGATTCCCAGCGCGTACACGGACGGTCCGACCGACGCGGCACATCACGTCGTCGCGTTCGATTTCGGCATGAAGCGCAACATCCTGAGACTGTTTGTCAAGCACGGATGTCGTGTGACGGTGGTGCCCGCGGCGACAACCGCAGCTGCCGTCCGCGGCCTCAACCCGGACGGCGTCTTTCTATCCAACGGTCCCGGCGATCCGGCGGCCGTGGGATACGCAATCGCAACAATTCGTGATTTGTCTGACGGGACACTACCGATCTTTGGGATCTGCCTCGGCCATCAACTGATGGGTCTCGCGTTGGGTGGAGAAACGGTCAAGCTGCCCTATGGCCATCGCGGCGGCAATCATCCAGTACGTGATCTCGCGACTGGGCAAGTACTTATCACGTCCCAGAACCACGGCTTTGCAGTCCGCGGGGAGACGTCAGGAGTGCCGGGCGCGAAGTCGCTTGAGGTCACGCACCTTAACCTCAACGACAGAACGGTCGAAGGTATTCGGCACCGGGAATACCCGATTTTTGCCGTCCAATACCATCCGGAGGCGTCGCCGGGGCCACATGACGCCCAAGGACACTTTCAACAATTCCTACAAGCTCTTGACACTAAATAAGTAAGCCCGTATCATAGCCCCCGACTTTGCTACCCGGCAGACGTTCGGGACGGGGGGACCCAATGACGAAGGCCGATCTGGTCGAGAAGGTCACCGCGCAAATCGCTCGCACAGCCGGTCCCCTCATTTCAAAAAAGGACTGTGCGCGGGTTGTGGATTCCTTCCTCGACGCGGTCAAAGCGGCGCTAGCCGAGCAGCATAACATTGAGATACGCGGGTTTGGGACGTTCAAGATCCGTCAGCGCAAAACGCGGATGGCGCGGAATCCACGGACTGGTGATCCCGTCGAAGTAGCGGCGCGGCCCGTTCCTGTCTTCAAGCCCAGCAAGGAGTTGCGCGCGATGGTCGCCGACGCGAGCGCGCGCGTTTCGTCCTAAGCCACTGCAGCGGGACGACTTGGCGGATGGCCTCGGCGGAGTGCCGGGGCCGTTCTATTTGTGGGTATTATCGGTGAGCTGCACTCCAAAGGCCCGAACCTCTTGTGCGGAGTAATGATGCGCCTTTCGTCTCGTCGGAACCTGCTTGCCGTCACCACCCTCATGCTCCCCCGGTTTCTGGTCTCGCAAACGCAGACGGTCTACGATGTCAGTGTGAATCCGGATGCGAAGGAGTTCTCCGTCGCCGCTATTTTCCCCACTGCGGGAAAAGAGACGCTGTTCGTGTCGCTGCCGGCGTGGAGTCCGGGAAACTATGAAATCCAGAATTACGCGCGCTACGTCCACGGGTTCACGGCGCACAACACGGCCGGCGCGTCGCTCCGTTGGGATCGGCGGGATAAGGACACGTGGCGTGTGGTGGCCGGCGGCAGCGATCACGTGACCGTGGACTTCGATTACGTCGCCGACACGATCGATCTCTCCATCGCGCGCGTCAGGAGTGACTTCGGTCAGTTTCTCGGCACCAATCTCTTTCTGTTCGAAGAAGGCCACCTCGAGCGTCCCGCCGACGTGCGCTTCCACCTGCCTAGTGGTTGGCAAGTGACGACTGCGCTCAAAGGACCGGTCAATCGCGAGTACCACGCCGCCAACTACCACGAGCTGGCGGATGCAATGACGTTCCTGGGCCGCTACAGTCTCGATTCGCTGCAGGCGGGCGGAAAATGGATTCGGATCGCGCTGTGGCCCGCCGCGGACTACACGCCCGCGGTCGCCGCGAATTTGCGCAACGGGATCGCGAAAATGGCGCCGGTCCAGGACCGCATCATGGGCGATGCTCCGTACGATGTGTACACGATCTTCTTCAACGTCATCCACGAGCCGGTCAGATTCGGTGGCGGCCTCGAACACAGCTACTCGCAGTACGACATCATGCCCGCGCAGGCATTCGCGGATGCGTCCGGCAACCTGGGCGACTTCATGTATCCGCTGCTGTCGCACGAGTTCTTCCATCTCTGGAATGTGAAGCGGATTCGCCCGGCCGAGATGTGGCCGTACGATTACCACGGCGAGCAGTACACGCCGCTCTTGTGGTGGTCTGAAGGCGTAACCGACTACTACGCGGACATTACGAACCTGCGATCCGGCCTCTGGACCCCGGATCAATTCCTCCGCAACGCGACGTCGAACATGGATCAGGTGGAATCGACACCCGAGCCGTGGAGCGTGGAAGACGGCAGTGAGGCGACGTGGATCAACGAGGTCTACATCAATAGCTCGCAACTCTACTATCCGAAGGGTTCGCTGCTCGGCTTTCTGCTCGACCTCTCGATTCGTGACGCCAGCGATAATGCGCACAGTCTCGATGACGTGATGCGCGCCCTGTACACAAAGTACTATCGCCAGAACAAAGGATTCCTGACGGCGGATCTGCTGAACGAGCTGCGCGCGGCCGGCATGCCCGACGTCGACACGTTCTATCGCCGCTATATCGATGGCCGCGACTCATTGCCATACGAGAGCGTGTTTGCGAGAGCGGGGGTAGTGGTCAACCGCTCGGTCGTCAGCATTCCCTTCGTGGGAATCTCGAGTGGTCCCACGACGACCGGCGGCGTGCAGGTGCAATCCGTCACACCGGGTAGCGCCGCCGAGGCTGCCGGTGTGCAGCCGGGTGATGTGTTGAGCAATGTCGGCGGCGTCGCGGTGACCGCGGACCAAAATTGGGGCCAGGCGTTCCGTACGAAGTATCAAGGGAAATCCGGCCAGCCGTTCACACTGACGGTGCAACGCGGGGGTCGTACGCTGACGCTCAACGCCGTTCTGAAGGAGCGTACGCTCACCCACCTCACGCTGACGCGGGCGCCGAATCCGACCCCCAAGCAGGCAAGGATCTGGCAGGGCCTGGCGTCGGGACTATAATCGGATCATGGCGACCGTCACGGTACGGTTCTTCGCGCGCTACGCAGAGCTGACAGGGTGTGAGTCGGCGGCCGTGGCCGTTCCGCCAACGGCGACAGTGAGCGACGTCCTCGCGCGGGTCCGACAAACGGTCCCGGGCGCTCGAGACTTGCCGCCTCGTCCTCTCGCCGCCCTGAACCTCCGTCAGGTGAAACTGGACACGCGGGTGAGTGACGGCGACGAGATAGCATTGTTGCCTCCCCTGTCGGGCGGATGATGGCGTACCTCACCTTTCACCCGATCTCCGTCGAATCGCTTCGCGCCGACGTGCAAGGGCCCGACCGAGGCGGTACCTGTGTCTTCATGGGCACCGTGCGCCAAGACGATGACGTCACGAGCATCGAGTATTCCGCATACGACGAGATGGCAATCGGCGAGATCGAGCGGATGCTGGCCGAGACCCATGAGCGCTGGCCTGAAGCGCGTGTGATGCTCCAGCATCGCCTCGGCATGATCCCGGTCGGTGAGGCAAGCATCGCGATCGTCGCCGCCGCGCCGCATCGCGACGCGGCGTTTGCGGCGTGCCGCTACGTGATCGAGGAAGTGAAGCAACGGTTGCCGATATGGAAGAAAGAGATGCACGCGGATGGCACGGCCACGTGGGTCGATCCCTCCGGAAAACCGGTGGCCGGTGGCCTGCGTGATCGCTGATCGCTTCGATCGTCCGCTCGGCAGCCTTCGCGTCTCCGTCACGGATCGCTGTAACCTGCGGTGCCGGTACTGCATGCCTGAGCGGGACTACGTCTGGCTCCCCAAGCAGTCCATTCTGACGTTCGAAGAGATCACTCGATTGGTCGCTGTATTCGCCTCGCTCGGCGCCCATAAAGTTCGCCTCACGGGTGGCGAGCCGTTGCTCCGGCATGATTTGCCGGCGCTCACTCGGATGCTCGCCGCAGTCCCAGGGGTTCGGGACCTCGCCATGACGACGAACGGCCTGCTGCTCGCGACACAGGCAAGCGAGTTGCGGGGGGCAGGTCTGGGGCGCATCACCGTCAGCCTCGACACATTGCGGCCCGACCGTATGCGCGAAATCGCTCGTACGGATCGGCACGCCGACGTTCTCGCTGGCATCGCCGCGGCGCGTGCAGCCGGATTCGATCGGGTGAAGATCAATACGGTCGTCATGCGCGGCGTGAATGACGACGAGCTGGTGGATCTGATCGAATTCGCGCGCAAGGACGACGCCGAAGTGCGGTTCATCGAGTACATGGACGTGGGCGGGGCGACGGCGTGGTCACCCGAACAGGTGTTTTCTAGGCGCGAAATCCTCGCCGTGTTGTCACAGCGATACGGTTCTATCACGCCAGTCACCGAAGGTCGTGATCCCAGCGCTCCCGCCGAACGTTTCCGTCTAACCGACGGCACGACGTTCGGCATTGTGGCGTCCACTACGGCACCGTTCTGCCGCTCCTGCGACCGCAGCCGAATCACGGCCGATGGGACGTGGTTCATGTGCCTATACGCGGCGAGGGGCATCGATTTGCGCGAACCGCTGCGCAACGGTGCAACCGATGCCGAGCTGGCGGATCTCATCACCGATGGTTGGCGGGACCGCACGGACCGTGGCGCGGAAGAGCGTTTAGGCCTCGCCGCGCGGTCGGCGCTGTATCCGCTCGCAGCGTTGCGCGCCGATCCGCACCGGGAGATGCATACAAGGGGCGGGTAAGGTTTGCCTGAACAACCCAGCGCATCTAAACTTCCCGCACCATGCTCAACAAAATCACAGTCGTAGGCGCCGGAAACGTCGGGGCGACGACTGCCCAGCGGCTCGCCGAGAAAGAACTCGCCCGCACCGTCGTCGTGGTAGATGTCATCGATGGCATTCCCCAGGGGAAAGCCCTTGACCAGTGGGAAGCGGCCCCCATCGAGGGATTCGACACGCGCATCGTCGGCGCCGCGAATGACTACAGGCCGACCGCTGGCAGCGAGGTGGTCGTTGTCACCGCCGGGATCGCACGCAAGCCGGGCATGAGCCGCGACGATCTCGTGCGCACCAACGCCGACATCGTCAAACAGGTCTCCCAGCAGATCAAGCAAACTTGTCCGAAAGCCATTGTCGTGGTGGTTTCGAATCCGCTCGACGTCATGTGCTGGGTCACCAAGCAGGTGACAGGGTTCCCGCGCGAGCGCGTGATCGGCATGGCGGGCGTCCTCGATACGGCGCGGTATCGCGCATTCCTGGCGGAGGCCCTCGACGTCTCGGTGCAGGACATCCAGGCGATGGTGTTGGGCGGGCACGGCGATACGATGGTCCCGCTGGTTTCCTACACCACCGTTTCCGGGATTCCGGTCATGCAACTCCTCGATAAGGGAAGGCTCGACAAGATCGTCGACCGCACCCGCAACGGCGGCGCCGAGATCGTCGCGTTCCTCAAGACCGGCTCGGCGTATTACGCGCCGTCCTCGGCGGTAGTGCAGATGGTCGAGTCGATCGTTCTCGATCAGAAGCGCCTGCTGCCCTGCGCCGCATGGCTCGACGGTGAGTACGGATTGTCGGGGATGTACTGCGGCGTTCCGTGCAAACTGGGAAAACGCGGGCTCGAGCAAATCGTCGAGGTCAAGCTCACGCCTGACGAACAGTCCGCGTTGCAGAAATCCGCCGAGGCAGTCAAACAGACGATGGCTGCGGTGACGCTATGACGACTTCCGTCCGGGACCTCCAGGAGCGCGGCTTCGGCGCGACGCTGCGTCGCGATGCCTGGTGGGTCGCGCCCGCGCTCACCGCCCTCGTGCTCGGCAGTTTCGCGATTTACGCGACGTGGGCAGCCTGGACCGGTACGAACTACGAGTGGGGACCGTACCTCTCGCCGTTTTACTCCCCCTATATCCGGACGTCGTGGTGGCCGCTCTCGCCCGCGTTTTTGATTCTCATTTTCCCGCTCGGATTCCGGACGACTTGCTACTACTACCGGAAGGCGTACTATCGCGCGTTTTTCCTCGACCCTGTCGCCTGCGGCGTCGGCGAGCCGCGGCACGGCTATAAGGGGGAGACTCGGTTCCCGTTCATTCTGCAGAATGTCCATCGGTTCTTCATGTACGCAGCGGTAGTCTTCATTTTCATTCTCGCGTACGATGTCTTCCTCGCAACGCGCTGGCCCGTGAACGGCATGAGCGGTGGAGTCATGGCACCGGGTCTGCGGCAGTTCGGTGTCGGCGTGGGCACGGTGGTGATGGCCCTCAACGTCTTCCTGCTGTCCTGCTACACGTTCGGCTGTCACTCGCTGCGTCATCTCATCGGCGGTGGCGTGGACTGCTACTCCTGCGCGCGCGCCGGGAAGGCCCGCTTTCGGCTGTGGCGCGGCGTGACCGTCCTCAACCAGCAGCACATGCTGTGGGCCTGGTGCTCTCTCTTCTCGGTGGCACTGACTGACGTCTACATCCGCCTGTGCGCAATGGGCGTGATCCACGACGTCAGGATTTTTTAGTGGCTGCTGCCAATCTCCGGACGCATACCTACGATGTCGTCGTCATCGGGGCGGGCGGCGCCGGGTTACGCGCCGCCATCGAGGCCAGCGCGCAGCAGGCCAAAGTCGCGCTCGTCTGTAAGTCGCTGCTTGGCAAGGCGCACACGGTCATGGCCGAAGGGGGAGCGGCAGCCGCGCTCGGCAACGTGATGGGCGAAGACAACTGGCGCGTGCATTTCCGCGACACGATGCGCGGCGGCAAGATGCACAACAACTGGCGCATGGCGCAGATCCTCGCCCAGGAAGCCCCTGACCGGATCAAGGAGCTCGAGGCGTGGGGCGCGCTGTTCGATAGGACGCCCGACGGACGCATCAACCAGCGGCCGTTCGGCGGTCACACCTACAGCCGGCTGGCCCACGTCGGCGACCGCACCGGTCTCGAGATGATTCGCGTGCTTCAGGACAAAGGCGTGCACTCCGGCATCGACGTCCACATGGAGTGCACCGTCTTCAAGCTGTTCGTCACCGGTGGAGGGATCGCGGGGGCGCTGGGTTACTTCCGCGAGACCGGCCGCTTCGTGCTCTTCCGCGCCGGCGCGATCGTGCTCGCGACCGGCGGCATCGGCAAAGCGTGGCAGATCACGAGCAATTCTTGGGAATACACCGGCGACGGCCATGCACTCGCCTATGACGCAGGCGCCGAGCTGATCGACATGGAGTTCGTGCAGTTCCATCCGACCGGCATGGTGTGGCCGCCGAGTGTGCGTGGCATTCTCGTCACCGAAGGCGTGCGTGGTGAGGGCGGCGTCCTCAAGAATGCCACCGGCGAGCGGTTCATGTTCCGCTACATGCCGGACATGTTCAAAGGCGACTTCGCCGAGACGGAGGCGGAGGCGGACGCGTGGGTGAAGGGCGATCGCAAGAAGAATCGACGTCCGCCGGAGCTGCTGACGCGCGACGTCGTCTCCAAAGCGATCACGCGGGAGATCGCGGAAGGGCGGGGCAGTCCGCATGGCGGGGTCTATCTCGATATCGCCTCGAAACAGAATGCCGATTACATCAAGAAGAAGCTGCCCAGCATGTATCATCAGTTCAAAGAGCTCGCGCAGGTCGACATCACCAAAGACGCGATGGAAATCGGGCCGACCACGCATTACGTCATGGGTGGCGTGAAGGTCGACGCCGAGACGCAAGAGGCGACGGTACCGGGCCTCTATGCGGCCGGCGAAGTCGGAGGCGGCATGCACGGCGCCAACCGGCTCGGCGGCAACTCGCTCAGCGACCTGCTCGTGTTCGGCAGGCGCGCCGGCTTCCATGCCGCGGAGGCGGGCAGACGAGGATCTCGATCCCACATCCCCGATTCAGAGATTGACATCACGATGCAGGAGGCGCTTGCACCATTCGACCGCGCAGAAGGCGAGAACCCCTTTGCCGTGCAGTCGGCATTGCAGGCGGTCATGCAGCGCCACGCCGGCATCATCCGCGATCGACTGGGTCTCGAGACCGCGCTTGCCGAGCTCGATAAGCTGAAGGTCCGCGCGCTCGAGGCCGGAGTTACGGGCAGTCGCGAGTACAACCCGGGGTGGCATACGGCGATCGACTTGCGGTCGCTGTTGGTCGTGTCCGAGGCGTCTGCACGCGCCGCATTGGAGCGAACCGAGAGCCGTGGCGCCCATACGCGGAGCGATTATCCCGATTCCGATGAGCGCCAGGCACGCGAGCAGATTGTGATAAGGAAGGAAGGCGCGCGCATGACCGTGCAGCGTGAAACGCAGCCACCGATCCCGGCTGATCTCGCGAGACTCATCAAGGAAGGGGCCTGACCGTGTCCGAGCAACGTCGCGTGCGCCTGTTCCGCGGCACCCGGGAGCGCGGCGAGCTGAAAGAGTACGCAGTCGCCACCGGCGAAGGGATGGTCGTGCTCGACGTCGTGCACGCCATTCAGGCCGAACAGGCGCCGGACCTCGCCGTGCGCTGGAACTGCAAGGCGGGGAAGTGCGGCTCGTGCTCGGCCGAGATCAACGGCAAGCCCCGCCTCATGTGCATGACGCGGATGTCCGATTATCCCGCCGACGAACCGCTCACGGTCACGCCGATGAAAGCGTTCCCGTTGATAAAAGACCTCGTGACGGATGTGTCGTGGAACTACGAAGTGAACAAGCGGATTCCCGCGTTTCAACCGCGCGCCCCCGATTTCCCTGACGGCACCTGGCGGATGTACCAGTATGAGGTCGAACGGCCACAGGAATTCCGCAAATGCATCGAGTGCTTCCTGTGTCAGGACGTCTGCCACGTGCTCCGCACGCATGAAAAGCACAGCGCCTTCATGGGTCCGGCGATGCTGGTGCGCGCCGCCGTATACGAGATGCATCCGCTGGACGAGGCCGACCGGCGCGAGCACCTGCGGCACGATGGTGGGATCGGCTATTGCAACATCACGAAGTGCTGAGAGAGTCGTCGTCGTCGGCGCGGGCTTCGGAGGACTGCGCGTCGCTCGGAGCTTACGCCGCGCGCCGGTTCAAGTCGTTCTGCTCGACCGCAACAACTATCACCTCTTTCAGCCGCTGCTCTACCAGGTCGCGACCGCCGGCCTCGAGCCCGAGCAGATAGCCAAGCCGGTTCGCGCCATTCTCCGGGGCCAGAAGAATTTCGATTTTCGCATGGTCGAGGTGACCGGCGTCGATTTCGCGCAGCGCCGCCTCGCTACGAGCGGTGGACCCATCTCCTACGATTTCCTCGTGCTCGCTCACGGCGGCGAGACGAACTTCTTCGGGCTCGACTCGATGATGAAGCACGGTCTGGGACTCAAGGACATCGGCGACGCCGTCACCATTCGCAATCACGTGCTCACCTGTTTCGAGCAGGCGATGTTGGAGACAGACCCCGAACGGCGGCGCGCGAAGCTGACGTTCATTGTCGTGGGCGGCGGACCGACCGGCGTCGAGATGGCGGGCGCGCTGTCGGAACTGATTCGGCTCGTGCTGGTGAAGGATTATCCCCGGCTGAATATCAAGGATGTCCGGATCCTGCTGCTGGAAGCCACGGACAAGCTGCTCGCGTCTATGCCGGAGCGATTGCGCGAAGCGGCCGGCAAGACGCTCTGGCGCAAGTGGATCGACGTGCGCTTCGGGGCGACGGTCGCGGACTTCGATGGTGAGCAAATTCGACTCAAGAGCGGCGAGATCATTCCCGCGCACACCGTCATCTGGGCCGCCGGCGTGCGCGCGGCGGGATTGAGTGCCCGGCTTGGTCTCCCAACCGCGCGCCAGGGTCGTATCGCTGTTGAGCCCACACTGCAGGTACAAGGGCATCCAGATGTTTACATCATCGGTGATGCCGCGTACGGCGAACAGAACGGCGAGCCGCTGCCGATGGTTGCGCCGGTAGCGATCCAAATGGCAGAGACGGTAGCGCGGAACATCGCGCGCGCGCTGCACAACAAACCGCTGCAGCAATTCCGCTACCACGATCAGGGCACGCTGGCGACGATCGGCCGGAACGCCGCTGTCGCCCATGTCTTCGGACTTAATCTCAGCGGCTTCCCCGCCTGGGTCATGTGGCTGGTCGTGCACATCATCCAGCTGATCGGTTTTCGCAACAAGTTGTTTGTGCTGCTCAACTGGGCGTGGGACTACTTCTTCTATGAGCGGGCGGCGCGATTGATCACGCGTGACTGAGTGGTGGGCAGCTGCGGCGTCCGCCGTACGATGCCGCTCCAACCGCACGTCAGACACCAGCGGTGCTCGACGGACGGTACGAGGTGCCGCAGCACCGGATGCCGGATCAGACTGAGGTCGGAGGCGCAGCGAGGACACACCCGCGTCGCAGGCAGGATCAGATAGACGACCACGATCACGATTCCTGCGCGCAGCAACACCGTCGCAAACAAGACCACCACGATCAGCATCTAGGCAGCCATCTCCCGCAGAAAGTCGCCGATGCGTCGTTCGAGCTCCGCCAGCTCGACCGGCTTGACCAGGACCCGGTCGCGAGGCACGTCGGCCAACCCGCGACCCGCGAGGTGCGTGATGTCGCCTGAGAGGAACAGCACTCGCTCCGCGAGGCGCGGCTGCTCCTCCAACAGTCGCTCGTAGAACTCCGCGCCATCCATCCGAGGCATGCGCAAATCCGCCAGGATCACCTGAGGCTCGAAGCCCCCGCGGATCCGCTCCAAGGCCGCCGCGCCATCACCGGCCTCGGTGACCTCCGCGCCGCGCTTACCGAGAAAGCGCGCCATCGGCCGGCGGATCGGCTCTTCATCATCGACCAACAAGACTCGAATACCCGCCAGGCTCGCTTTGGTCGCTTGGGCAGGAGGGGCAGGAGCGGGGGCCGGTGCGCTGCGCGCGGGCACAACTGGAACGGTTCCGGGCGCGCAGGGCAGCCACACTCGAAAGCGCGCGCCACGTTCGGCATGCGCCACCAGCTCCAACTCTCCTTCCGCCTCGCGCACCAACTGGCGCGAGATGTAGAGGCCCAGCCCCGTCCCGCGGCGGCCTTTGGTGCTCGCAAACGGCCGGAACAGGCGTTGGATGATCTCCGCGCTCACGCCGGGCCCATTGTCCGTCACCGTGACGCAAACACGATCGCCGCCCCCGCCGCCCTCGGTCACGGAGCTGTCGACGGTGAGACGGCGGGGCGGTTTGACCGTGCGCAGGGCATCGATGGCATTGCTCAACAGGTTGACCACCACCTGCTCCAGCCGATTGGCGTCCCCGACGACTGCCGGCAGACCGGGGTCGAGCCGGCCTTCGAACGAGATCTCGTCGATGCTGAAGCGGTACGACACCAGGTCGATCGCGCTGCGTACGACGTCATTCATGTTGACCGCGGCCGCGCGTTTCTCTCCGGCGCGGACGAAGCGCAGCAACCCACGCAGCAGTTTGGCGGCCCGTTGCGCCTGCCGCAGGATGTTCTGCATTTCGCTCCGTTGCTCCGCGGGCAACTGGCCGTCCGACAGCCGCAGCTCGGCGTGACTGGCGATCGCCATCAGCGGGTTATTCACTTCGTGGGCGACTCCGCCCAGCAGCTCGCCCGCCGCCGCAAACCGCCCCTGTTCTTCGGCCCGATCGCGCAGCACGCGGGTCATCTGATTGAAATGCGTGGTGACTTTGCCGAGCTCGTCGTCGCGCGCGACCGGGACCTGCGTGCTCAGATCACCATCGGCGACCCGCTTGATCCCCTGTTCGAGAGCCGTGAGCGGCTTCCACATGCGGCGGCGCACGATCAGGAGGGCAATGGGAAGGAGGATCGCGCCGACAATGACGACAATGACGGCCGTCGAGCCGAGATTTCCCGTGAGCGCGAGCGTCAGCGCCGCGCCGTAGATCATCGCCGCGACGACCGCGCCGACGATAAGGAGACGCAGGCTTGTCATGGAATCCAAAATGCAACTATTTCGGCTATCCGTGCCACTAGACGGAACCCTTCAAGCGGCCTAATCTCCTCGTTCCCAAGAAAAACTCTTCACACCACTAAGGTGTTTACGATGCGTCCAATCATTGCCCTGCTGGCGTTCGGCGTCCTCGCGTGTTCAAGTGCCAGTTCAGCGTCCTCCAAGCAGCCGCCGGCTCCGGCACCGGGTCCGACCCATCAGGACACTTCGCGCGCCGGCGGCGGCCGCCAGGCTCCCGCTGACGGCATCGCACCAAAGCCCTATAACCAGGTCATCACGTCGCAGGCGGTGACCGACTCAGGTGTGTTCATCATCCACCGCATCAGCGACAAGCTGTATTACGAGATCCCGCGCCGCATGTTGGGACGGGAGTTCATCCTCGTTGTGGACCGGCGCGGCACGATCCGGGGCGTGGGCTACGCGGGCGAACAGATCGCCGCCCGCGCCGTGCGCTGGGACCGCTTTGGCAATCACGTCCTCCTCCGATTGATCAGCTACGCGATGCGAGCCGACTCCACGCTGCCGGTTGCGCGCGCGGTCGACCTTTCCAACACCGCTCCCATCATCAAGAGCTTCGACATCGCCGCCTGGAGTCCGAAGGATTCCAATGCCGTGATCGAGGTCGGCGGCCTCTTCACGACCGATGTCTCGGAGCTGAATGTGCGCCAGCTGGGGGTGCGCGTGCGGCGCTTCGATCCGACGCGCTCGTTCATCGAACGCGCCAAGAGTTTCCCGATCAACGTGGAGGTCACGGCACTCCAAACGTTCGAAGTGGATTCGCTGCCGCCGGCGCCGGGTTCTCCGCCCGATCGCTCGCTCAACTCCATGACGATTCCGACGAATTTCTCGATGGTGCTGCTGCCGGACCACCCCATGATGCCGCGCCTCTGCGACAACCGGGTGGGATTCTTCTCCGTGAGCTACGAGGATTACGGTTCCGAGAATGCCCGCGTGCCGACGCGCTGCTACATCACGCGCTGGCGGCTCGAGCCCAAGGACCCGAACGCCGCCGTCAGCGATCCGATCAAGCCAATCGTGTTCTACATCGACCCCGCCACGCCACCCCGATGGGTGCCCTGGATCATCAAAGGCGTGGAGGCGTGGCAGCCGGTGTTCAGGGCCGCAGGTTTTTCAAACGCCATCATTGCCAAGCCCGCGCCGACGCCTCAGGAGGACCCCGACTTCGATCTCGACGACGCGCGCTACTCCGCGGTCCGCTGGCTGCCATCCACGATCGAGAATGCGTATGGGCCGCACGTCAGCGATCCGCGCACCGGTGAGATCCTGGAGTCGCACATTGGCTGGTTCCACAACATCACGAGCCTGCTGCAGGCGTGGTACTGGGTGCAGGCCGGCGCCGCCGACGCGCGCGCGCGGAACCTTCCGTTCCCCGACTCCGTGATGGGCAAGATGGTCGCGTACGTGGCGACGCATGAAGTCGGGCACACGCTCGGACTGCCGCACAACCAGCTCTCGTCCGGCTACTATCCCGTCGACTCGCTGCGCAGTGCGAGCTACACGCGCGCGAACGGCACGTCCTATTCGATAATGGACTACGCGCGCAACAACTACGTCGCGCAGCCCGGCGATTCCGCCGAGCTGATGCCCAAGCTCGGGCCGTGGGACTATTACGCGATCGACTGGGGCTATCGCCGGATTCCCGGCGCCAATCGGCCCGAGGCCGAGCGGCCGGTGCTCGACTCGCTGGCGCGCTTGCAAGATGACCACCCCTGGTTGCGGTTCGGCAACCCGGACGGCATCGATCCGCGTACGCAGACGGAGGCACTCGGCGACGACCCCGTGAAGGCCACGCGATATGGCCTTGCTAATATCAAGCGTCTCGTGCCGATGCTGTTACCTGCCGCCACGACAGATAAGCTCGAGGACTACGATCTCCTGAACGACTTGTATGATCGGCTGGTAGGGCAGTGGGGCCTCGAGATGAACCACGTCGCCGTCGTCGTCGGCGGCGTGTGGCGGCACGAGAAGTATCCCGATCAGGCCGGTGTGATTCACACTCCGGTTCCGAAAGCCCGCCAGGCGGAAGCGGTTCGGTTCTTGAATGAGGAAGCGTTCAAGACGCCGGCGTACTTCCTCGACTCCGAGGTGTTGCGGCGCATCGAGCCGAGCGGATTCGTGGACCGCATTCGCGTGCGCCAAACCGCGTTGCTAAGCGCCCTCTTCCAGGATCAACGTCTGGCACGGCTGGCGGAGCAGGGGGCGACGCTTCCCGCCGGCACCGCCTACACCCTTTCTGATCTGTTTGCGGACGTGCGCCGCGGCGTCTTTTCGGAGCTCGAGTCGGCGCAGCCGTCCGTGGATGCGTACCGGCGCAACCTGCAGGAAGCGTTCGTGGATCAAATGGACCGCCTGATCAACACGCCGCTCGTGACGCTGCCGCCACCTCAATTCGCGTTCTTCCCCGGCGTCACCGCGACCAACCGGCCGACGGATGCTCGCGCGCTGGCGCGGTTCGAGCTGCAGGGCTTGCAGACCAGTCTCCGCGCCGCGGCTCCGAAGGCCCCCCCGGGCGATCGGTCGACGCGCGCCCACTTTGTCGACCTCCAGGCGCGGATTGACCGCGTGCTGAATTCGCGCGAGCCGGGGGTGCCGCGGTGAGTTACAACGGTCGGTGGGGCGGTTCGGCGGTTCGGCGGTTTGGAGTCGCAGCGGCGATTCTTCTAGCCGCCCAACCGCTCAACCGCCTAACCGCCCAGTCATTCGAGCAGCGTCTCATCGCCATCCCCGACACGGCGAGCGTGCGCCAAATGTCCCGCGACCTCTCGGCGGTGCCGCACATGGCGGGGACGCCCGCCCAGGCGGCGACGCGCGATTATGTCCTCGAGCGCCTGCGCTCGTGGGGCGTGGACGCGTGGAGCAAGGAATACACGGTCTACATCCCGCAACCCGATGTCGTCGCCGCGTGGGTCATTCCAGGTCCGCGCGCCAAGGCGGCCCAGCTCTCGTTGCCGGAGCCGGGGAAGGGACCGCAAGTCCCGCCGTTCAACGGGTACACGGGCGACGGTGACGTTACGGCCGAGGTCGTCTACGTCAATTACGGGCTGATCGAGGACTACAAGACACTCGATTCATTGGGGATCAGCGTGCGCGGCAAAATCGCTATCGCGCGCTACGGTCGCTCGTTCCGCGGCATCAAAGCGCGCGAGGCGCAGAAGCGTGGCGCCGTGGGCCTGATCGTCTACTCGGATCCTCAGGACGACGGATACTTCCGCGGCGACGTCTACCCTAAGGGTCCGATGCGTCCCGCAGACGGAATCCAGCGCGGGAGCATGATGAACGGGAATGGCGATCCGACGACGCCGGGATGGGCCTCGATCGAAGGCGCCCGGCGGCTCCCAGAGGATTCACTCGATATCCCAAGCATTCCGATCATTCCTATGAGCTACGGCAACGCCCGTCGCCTCCTCGAGCCAATGGAAGGGCCGTCCGTCCCGCAGACCTGGGAGGGCGCGCTGCCGTTCCGGTATCACGTCGGCCCGGGGCCGGTGCGCGCGCGGCTGCGCGTGAAAACCGAGCGCGGAACGCGGGGGGGCGGGGGCGGCTTCCACAAGATCTGGAACACGGTTGGCATGATTCGCGGGGCGCGGTGGCCTGATGAGTGGGTGGTGGTGGGCGGCCATCGAGATGCCTGGGGACCGGGCGCCCGCGACAACGTGAGCGGAACGGTGACGGTGCTGGAAACAGCACGTGCGTTCGCGACGCTCGCACACCAGGGATTACGGCCGGCGCGCACGCTCCTCTTCTGCAGCTGGGACGCGGAGGAATGGGGCCTCATTGGGTCGACGGAGTGGGTGGAGGAGCTCGAGGATTCGTTGCGCGCTCATGTCGTCGCGTACATCAACGAAGACGGTACCTTCTCGGGGCCGACGTTCAGCGGTGCTGGATCGCCCTCTCTGAAGCCGCTATTTCGCTCCGCCACCCAGGTCGTTCCCGATCCCGTCGGGCCCGGCACCGTGTACGACGTGTGGCTCAAGGCGCACAAGGGCGACACGACAACGCTGACCTTCGGGAATTTGGGCGGCGGATCCGATTTTGCCGGGTTCTATCATCACCTCGGCATTCCCGCGGGCGGGATCGGGTTCGACGGTCCCGACGGTATCTATCACTCGATGTACGACTCGTACGACTGGATGACGCGGTTCGGCGATCCCAGCTACAAAGTCCATCGCGCCGGCGCCCAGCTCGTCGGGGTGATTCTCGCGCGCCTAGCCAACAGCGACCTGGTACCGCTCGACTACGCCGCCTTCGGCACGGAGATGAGCACGCTGGTCGCGCAGCTCGATTCCGGGATTACGCGGAAACAGTGGACCGCGAGCGTGAGCACGCAACCGTTAAAGGACGCGCTCGATCGCTTCACCGCGGTGGCGCGCGCGTTCGATGCCGCGCGCGACAGCGCGCTCCGCCGGTCGGGAGGGGTGGATACCCTGCGCGCGGAGCGCGTCAATCATGCACTCATGCAGGTAGAGCGGCGCCTCACGCGGCCCGCGGGCCTCGTGACGCGTCCCTGGTTCCGGAGCCTGCAGTTCGCGGCGGACGTCGACAACGGCTACGCGACGATGGCGTTCCCCACGGTCAATGAGGCGATTCGCTATGCCGATGCCGCGACGGCCAATCGCGAGCTGGCCGATCTCGTGGCCCGCGTGGACCAGGCGCGCGCTGCCCTGGTGGAGGCGGCGGCCGCTTTGCGGTAAATTGGCAGACCAGACGGGACAGGAGATGCCTCATGACGGATACCGACAGCCGCGCTCGCATCATCACCTATTACGCGATCTGGGCGACGATCTGCGCCGCCGTCGCCGGCTTCGTGGTGGCCCTGCTTCACACCTGGTTTTTTAGCTATCACCCTGGGCGATCAGCACTTATTGAAACACTGTTCAGCGGCAGCGTGGCGGCTGTTGCGATCGCCGCCGGACAGGGCGCCGTCGCCTTGGTGACCGGAAGTCTGCTTGTCCAGCTCGGCCGCAGCCTGCAATACACCGTCCTGCTGGGACTCCTGATCGGCCTCTTTGATTTCGCGATGTACTTCATTCAGATGGCGGTGCCCCCGACGGAACTTGGCTGGACACCCGACGTGATCATCCTGGCCGCTGCAACAATCGCGATTACGGCTGCAGGCTCGAGAAAATCAGCCGGCGCCGGAGCGGGGGCGGGGGCGGGAACCACAATGTCAGGAGCGTAATCCCGAGTGGCGGACGATCGTCTCGAACAACTCGAACGACGCGTCGCCGAACTAGAGAGTCTGGTCCGGCAGTTGGTCGTCCGCGCCGTCGCCGGGGCGCCGGCGGTCCGCGACCGCCCGACACGCGAGCCACCTCCCAGCGCCTCACCGGCGTCCAACGCGCAGTCCACATCGCCCGCGCCACCGCGCGTCGTTGTACTACCGAAAATCGAAGTCCTTCCAACTCCTCCAGATCGCGTCATCGATTGGGAACAGTGGATTGGCCAGCGCGGCTTGCTGGGAGTCGGCGTGCTGGCGCTGCTGGCCACGGGTGGGTTCTTCCTCAATTACGCGATCCAGCATGGTTGGATCCCCCCGGCTGTGCGAGCCACCGGTGCGATCGCTGCCGGTGCTGCCCTCGCGGTGTGGGGCGATCGCCTGGTGCGGCGTGGCATGCTTCGGTATGGCGCCGCGATCATAGGTGGCGGCGGCGGCCTGGTCTACCTGGGCATCTGGGCGGCTGCCGGACCGTACGCGTTGCTCGGCCGCGAGGTAGGCGTGCTGCTGCTCGCCGTCACGAGCGGAGTCGTGGTTGCGCTGGCCGTTCGCCACGAGGTGGAAGCGCTCGGTGTCTGGGCCTTAGTCGGCGCATACCTCGCACCCATTTTCCTCGCCGGCCCCGAGCCGGAGCCGGCAAAATTCCTCGCATACATGGCGGTCATCGGTACGAGCTGGCTGCTCCTGGCCAGCCGCGTGAATTGGCGCGTGACGTTCGACGTGGCATTGGTGGGTTTTTTCCTTCTACCGGCCTCGCTCATTCCAGACGGGCTGAACAGCACGATAGGCGTGAACTACGGCGTGCTCGGCGGCGTCCTCGCGTTGCTCGCCACGGAACCGAAGCGATCGACTTCATGGCCTGAAGCGCGCCTGGCCGCACTGGTCATGGTGTGGACGGTGCTGCTCGCTGTGTCTGAGGCCAGCACCCTGCGGTGGACCGCGCTCTACGGTGGTTTCCTCGTTACGGCAATCGTGTGGTGGCAGCAGCTGCGCACCACGCCTGTGGCCGGGGTCGCGGACAATCGCATGTCCGTCGAGATCATCGTGTACTTGACCCCACTGCTGCTCGTAGCGCTCGCCGCGTTCAGCCCGCCGAGCGCGCTCGTGCCCTGGGGCGGTGCGGTGCCGCTTGCATTGGCCGTGCTCTACCTCGGGAGCGGTTGGGTTCCCCGCACAATGCATTTGGTCGCCATGGGATTGGCTCTGCTTGCGCTCGCCGTATCGGGCCAATGGGATGGTGCCGTCGTCGCCGCCGGCTGGGCGATCGTTGCCGCCATAGCCGGTGCGAGTGGCCGTTGGGCGCACCGCCCCGGCGCGTCCGAAGTCAGCGTGATCATCGCGTCGTTCGCGTTTCTTCAATTGTTCAGCGTCGCGGAGGCGCTCCGCTCGGCGAACGATCCGGCGTTCACAGGCAACTGGTCGCTGGCGTGGTACGTCTGTCTGGCGGGCCTCACGCTGACTGCGTTTTCGTGGACACCGAGACCCACTCCCGCCGTCGAAGACAATGTGAGCGTAGCGCTTTGGTCGCTCGCCGCCGCCACTCTACTTGTTGGTGGCTCGCTCGAGTTGGCGCGCATCTTCGACTGGGCGACGTTCCCCGCCACCGCGGCGCTCCTCCTGTACTGGATCGCGTTTGCGGTTATCCTGGTGCTCGGCGCATCGCGGTTGCAGCCGGCGATGCGCGCGCTGGCAGTGCGCATCGCACTCTTGCTCGTGAGCGCCGCTTATGTGCTGCTCTTTTTCATACTCAGTGGCGCCCGGCCGGCAGGCGATCGCGCCTTCTCCGGTGTTTGGTCGCTAGGCTGGAATGCGTGCTGCATCGGCGGGGTTCTCGCTGCGCGCTGGTGGCCGGCGGATGAGCGACTCCCGTCGAACCTACGGTTCGGCCGCGCCGCCCTTTGGTGGATGGCCGGCGGCTGCCTCCTGGCGGGCGGCTCGATCGAGCTGCACCGGGCGTTCACCAGTGAGCTGGCGGGCGACCTGGCGATCAGCACGTTCTGGCTCGTCTACGCTGGCGCGCTGGTCACCGCAGGATTCCGGCTCGATCACAAAACGGTCCGCTCCGCCGGACTCGGCGTCGCGGCGCTCGCGGCATTGAAGATCGTGCTTTACGACTTGTCGGCTTTGGAGGCACTCTATCGGGTGGGAAGCTTCTTCGTGTTGGCGCTGATCACACTGGCGGTCGCCTACGCCTATAACAAGAAAGCCAAGGCATCTAAAGCTTCGGCAACGTAATTCCGCGCTGGGCCTGATATTTCCCTTTCTTGTCCTTGTAAGAAATCTCGCACTCGTCTCCTTCATCGGCCGTAAAGAACAACACCTGCGCGATGCCCTCGTTGGCGTAGATCTTCGCCGGCAGGGGTGTGGTGTTTGAGATTTCGAGCGTCACATAACCCTCCCACTCCGGCTCGAACGGCGTCACGTTGACGATGATGCCGCACCGAGCGTACGTGCTCTTGCCCACACAAATCGTCAGCGCGTTCCGAGGAATCCGGAAATACTCGACCGATGTGGCGAGCGCGAAGGAGTTCGGCGGAACGATGCAGACGTCGCCGGCGAATTCCACGAAGGATTTTGGATCGAAGTGTTTGGGGTCGACGACGGCGGACAACGCATTCGTGAAAATCTTGAACTCCGGCGCGACCCGCATGTCGTAGCCGTACGACGAGACGCCGTAGGAGATCACGCCGTCGCGCACCTGGCGGTCGGCGAATGGCTCGATCATGCGGAATTCCTTCGCCATGCGCCGAATCCAGCGATCGGATTTGATGGACATGGGGGCGCAATGTAATGGTGGCGCCGTCACTTACGCCACTCGATTCGGTTGACAACCCCCTGAGCGAGGAATAGCTTCCAGCCATCACTAGTGAATTTTTTCACGAGCTAGGATGCTGACCTACATCCCCCTCCTGATGTTAGTGGGCCTGGCCATTGTCGCCGCGACGACGATGATCGTGGCGTCCCATTTCCTGGGTCCCCGCCGGCCGACCGACGTGAAGGAACGGCCTTACGAGAGCGGCATGCCGCCGCTGGGCAACGCGCACGAACGTTTCTCCGTCAAGTTTTACCTGGTCGCCGTCTTGTTCATCCTGTTCGATATCGAGACTGTCTTTCTTATCCCGTGGGCGACGATCTTTCTCGGAAACGGCACCCTGTCGACGGGATTCCTGCTGGTCGAAATGCTGGTGTTCTTGCTGATCCTCTTTGTCGGCTACATCTACGTCTGGAAACGCGGCGCATTTCAGTGGGACTGACGGAATGAAACGAGTCGGCGAAGTCCAAAGCTCGAACTACCTGCTGGCCAAGTTCCACGATCTCGTGGACTGGGCGGTGAACTCGTCGCGCGCGAATTCACTGTGGCCGATGCCGTTCGGCACCGCGTGCTGCGCCATCGAGTTCATGGCTACGGCGGCCAGCCGGTTCGATTTTGCGCGCTTCGGCATGGAGCGCCAGGCGTTCTCGCCACGTCAGGCCGACGTCCTGATCTGTGCCGGGCGGCTGCCCTTCAAGCTCGCACCCGTGATCCGGCGCATCTACGATCAAATGCCGCAACCGAAGTGGGTCATTTCAATGGGGGCCTGTGCCTCGACCGGCGGCATCTTCGACAACTACTCGATGGTGCAGGGGATCGATACGATTGTGCCGGTCGACGTCTACGTGCCCGGCTGCCCGCCTCGTCCCGAAGGCTTGCTGTACGGCATTCTGCTGCTGCACAAGAAGATCAAGGGCGAGTCGCTGTTCGACGCCGTGCGGCGCCGCGACGAGCAACCGCTCGATGAGAAGGGTCTGCGGCTACCACCCGAGACGATCGACGAGATCTCCGAGCCGTTCGGCAATTCCGTCCACCAGTTTCGTTCTTCGTGATTCCCGGCGCCTTGCGAGAAGCGGTCGCGCGCGACGGCGAGACGATTGTCTACGTCCCGCGCGAACGGCTACTCGAGGTGATGACCTGGCTCAAGCACACGCCGGAGCAGGAGTTCGACTATCTCGTG
>MNDR01000090.1 GCA_001915025.1 Gemmatimonadetes bacterium 13_2_20CM_2_65_7 | reverse complement strand
CTTCGGCGCCGATGACTACGCCATCGCGCAGCAGTACGGCCTGGCGGTTGTGAATCCCGTCGCGCCCGATGGAACGTTCCGCGGAATCGGCAGCCGCTGGCCCGAGCTGGAAGGGAAGCTCGTCACCGACAAGGAGACGAACCGCCTCATCATCGAGCGGCTGAAGCATGACGGCCGCTGGATCGAGACCAGGCCCTACACGCACAGCTACCCACACTGTTGGCGTTGCGATTCGGCGCTGATCTACTATGCCCGGACCTCCTGGTTCGTCCGGACCACGGCGGTCAAGACGCGCATGCTGGAGGTGAACCGCGAGGTCGACTGGCATCCACCGGAAGTGGGCACCGGGCGCTTCGGCGAATGGCTCGAGAACAACGTCGATTGGGCGCTCTCGCGCGACCGCTACTGGGGCACGCCGCTCAACGTGTGGGAGTGCGACGCCGACCGCGAACATCGCGAAGTCATCGGCTCCTACGATGAGCTGGCGCAGCGCTGGGGAAAAGCGTTGCCCGCGAACTTCGATCCGCATAAGCCGTACATCGACACCTATACGTGGTCGTGCCGCGAGTGCGCGGGCACGATGCGGCGCGTTCCGGAAGTGATCGATGCCTGGTTCGATTCCGGATCGATGCCCTACGCCCAGTGGCATTATCCGTTCGAGCATCAGGCCGACTTCAAGGCGCACTTTCCGGCCGACTACATCTGCGAAGGGGTGGATCAGACGCGCGGCTGGTTCTATTCGCTGCTCGCCATCGGCGTCGCGGCGTTCGATTCGCCGGTCTACAAGCACGTCATCGTCAACGAGCTCGTGCTCGACGCGCAGGGCCAGAAGATGTCGAAGAGCCGCGGCAACGTCGTCAACCCGTGGTCGGTCATTGAAGCGCACGGCGCGGACGCGGTGCGGCTCTATCTGCTGGGCCAGAGTCAGGTCTGGCTGCCGAAGCGGTTCGACGAGCGGCAGATCCCCGAGGTCTCGGGCGGGTTCCTCAACACGCTGCGTTCCACCTACGACTTCTTCCGCCGTTACGCGCAGGATTGGCAGCCACCGGGGGAAGAAGACGCCACGCCTCCCGCGCAACGGCCGGCGGCCGATCGCTGGCTGCTCGCGCGTCTGGACGAGGTGGTCGCGAGCGTGCGCCAATCGTGGTCGGCGTACGACGTCACGAGCGGTGTGCGAATGATCATGGATTTCGTGGGCGAGGACCTGTCGCGCTGGTACATCCGCCGCAACCGGCCGCGCTTCTGGGCCCCCGACCGGGCGACCGATCCCGTCGCGCTCGAGACCCTCCACGAAGTGTTGGTCGCCGCGGTGCGCCTCCTGGCGCCGGCGGCCCCCTTCATTTCCGACTGGGTGCACCGGGCGTTGACCGGGACTTCAGTCCATCTGGCGCCGTTCCCGGTGGACCGGGGGCACCGCGAACCCGAGCTCCTGACGGCCATGACGACCATCCGGCGGCTCGCCTCGCTGGCCCGGGCGGCACGGGAATCGCGTAACCTCAGGGTCCGGCAGCCGCTCGCCCGGATGCAACTGGCCGTTCCGGCCGCCGCCCAGGGCCCGGCCTTGTCAGACCTGTTAGATATTCTGGCTGCCGAAGTCAACGTAAAAGACGTCCAGGTCGTCGCCTCCGATCATGATCTCGTGCGGTTGCGCGGCAAAGCGAATTTTCGGACGCTCGGCAAACGCTATGGCAAGGATACGCCGCGGGCCGCCGCGGCCGTGGCGGAGCTCGGTGCGGCCGATCTGCAGGCGTTGGAGCAGGGAGGAACGGTCCGGGTCGGCGAGTGGGAATTCCGGCCGGAAGACGCGACCGTCACGCGCGAAGTCGCCAGTGAATGGCTGGTGCAGGCGGATGGTCCGTACGTCGTCGCGTTGGACCCGGGACTGAGCGACGATCTGATTCAGGAAGGACTGGCGCGCGAAGTGGTGAATCGCGTGCAGCGTCTCCGCAAAGAGGCGGGATACGAATACACCACGCGCATCGAATTGAGCATCGCCGGCGCCGCGGACGTGGTCGCCGCGACTCGCGCGTTTCAGGGGTTCGTCGAAGGTGAAACCTTGGCGCGGCGGATGGTGTTGGGTGGCGTGCTCGACGAACCCGATTTGCAGCGCGACGTAGATATCGAAGGGCGCCGGACCACGATCGCGCTCCGGCGTCACGACGGACGAAAGGGCGGAACCAGATAATGCCGACGAAATCCACGAAGGCGAAGAGCAAGGGGCTCAACAAAAAGCAGTTGAGCCATCTTGAGAAGCGGCTCCTCGAAGAGCGCGCGCGGGTGATCAAGGAGCTGGGCCACTACGGCGAGTCGTTCAACTCGAGTCTCCAGGCCTCCGATGGCGACTTGTCGAGCTATTCGTTCCACATGGCCGATCAGGGCACCGACGCGATGGAGCGGGAGAAGGCGTTCCTCTTTGCCTCGCAGGAAGGGCGCTACCTGTGGCACGTGAACGAAGCGCTGCGCCGCCTCTACGGCGCCCCGGAGCGCTTCGGTCTATGCGAGCAATGCGGCGAGCCGATCGGCTTCGATCGCCTCGACGCGCTGCCCCACGCCCGCCTCTGCATCAAGTGCAAGGCCAAAGAGGAAGATGGAAAGCGCCGCTGAGCGACGGTTGTTCTGGGGCACCGCGACCGCGATCGTCGTATCCGACTTTGTCACCAAGCTCATCGCGGAATCGTTCCTGGCGCGGCGCCTGCCGCTGTCGGTCCTCGACGACGTCGTGCAGCTGCGCCTCGTGTACAATGAAGGCGCGGCGTTCGGACTGCATCTCGGCGACAACTCCCGCTGGATCTTTCTCGGACTCGCCATCGTCGCGCTGGTGGTGCTCGCGTCGCTCGTGCGGGGCACCCGGCCCGGCGATCGCTTCCGCTTGGTGGCGCTGGCGCTCGTCTGTGGCGGTGCCGTCGGCAATCTCGTCGACCGGATTCGCAGCGCGCAGGGGGTCGTCGATTTCGTGGACATCGGCCTCGGCTCCTGGCGCTGGCCCACCTTCAATGTGGCCGACTCAGCGATCACGATCGGCGCCATCGCACTCGGGCTTTCTCTCTGGCAGGAAGGCCGGGCGCAGCACCGCGCGAAGGAGGCTCGCGCCGCAGAACCTTGAACATCACCTTGTGTGTTGTCGTCCCCACTGAACGTTTAGATCGATTCCTCGCTGACCAGCTCGCCCTTTCTCGTACTCAGGCCGGACGCCTCATCGCCGACAAGCGGGTAAGCGCGCGCGGGAAGGCGTTGCGTGCATCCACGATCCTGGAGCGCGGTGCCGAGGTGACGGTCCAGTTTCCTCCGGACGAACCGCCGCCGCGCACCTACGCGCCCGCCCATGCGGAGCTGCGCTTCGTCTACGAAGACGAGCATCTCGCCGTGCTCGACAAGCCTGCCGGCCTCGTCGTCCACCCCGGCCCCGGCCATTGGGACGACACACTCGTCAACGTGCTCGTGGGGCGGGGGACCGCATTATCCGCGGGGTCGACAGCAGGCCGTCCCGGCATCGTGCACCGGCTCGACCGTGATACATCCGGTCTGCTCGTCGTCGCGAAGAGCGACCTGGCGCACCGGCGGCTCGCCGGCGCGATCGAGCGGCGCCAGGTGAAGCGCGTGTATGCGGCGCTGGTCTGGGGCCACCTCCGCAAGAGTCCCGTCGACATCGAAGCGCCGATCGCGCGTCATCCCAAAGAGCGCAAGCGCATGACCGTCGCAGAGGGGGGGCGACACGCCGTCACGCATGCCGCACTCGTCGCGCGATTCGCGCATGCCGATCTGCTGCGCGTGCGGTTGGGCACGGGACGCACGCATCAGATCCGCGTGCATCTCGCGCACATCGGTTGCCCGATCGTCGGCGATCGCGAGTACACGTTCGGCGGCAGTCGCCGCGTCACGCCGTCAGCGCGACTGGAAGCCGAGCGGCTGGAAGCCCTCGCGCCGCGCCAACTGCTGCACGCGGCCGCGCTGTCGTTCGCGCATCCCGTGACCGGCGTGCCGCTGTCACTCACGTCGGAATGGCCGGAGGATTCGCGGCCCGCGCTCGCTGAAGCGGCGGGTGACGCGAATTTGCTTGCTCAGCGCAACCCCTTGCAGTATCTTGGCTTCTTCGCATCCGATGATTCGTCGCGGGACTCGTGAATGTCCGAGGCACCCTGGTGACGGTCGTGGAAGGGTGGCGTGCGTTAGGGCAGGCCCCACCTTCCGCCTCCCCGGAAACCCCCGTCGCCAGTGCTGCCCCGGGCTCGACCATCATCCTCGAAGTCGCCGGACGTGACGCGGAGAACGGGGGAGCAACGCGCAAGCTGATAGGCTTTACGGTTGACGAGGTGATCGACCTGCTGGCTGGAGGCGATTCGACGCTCGAAGGTCGCGAGGGGCTGCCCGGCGTCGATCCCACGCTGGTTCGGGCGGTGGGACGGGGGGGGGGGGGCGCCCGCGGTGATTTGTTCATCGTGTTGGACGTCGCGGCATTGTTGGGCCCGATCCTGACTACTTAAGGAGCGCGCAGTGAGCCACACGGTTCTCGTCTGTGACGACGCCATCTTCATGCGCACGATGATCACCGACATCCTGGCGCAAGCCGGGTTCGAGGTCGTCGGCGAGGCGGAAACCGGTACCCAGGCCGTCGAGAAGTACCGGCAGCTCAAGCCCGATCTGGTCACGATGGACATCGTGATGCCGGACATGGGCGGTATCGACGCCGTGCGCGAAATCGTGAAGCACGATCCCGACGCCAAGATCCTGATGTGCAGCGCGATGGGCCAGCAGGCACTGGTCGTCGAAGCCATTCAGGCGGGCGCCAAAGACTTCGTCGTCAAACCCTTCCAACCCTCTCGCGTCCTCGAAGCCGTCCAGCGCGTGCTCGGCTAGCCCCCCTTCATGGACCTCTCGCAGTACGCCGAGCTGTTCCTGGCCGAGAGCCGCGAGCACTTGAGCGCCTGCAATCAGCTGTTGCTCGAGTGGGAGCGTCACCCGGCCGCGTCGGAACCGGTGGGGGGGATCTTCCGCGCCGTCCATACCGTGAAAGGCATGGCGGCGACGATGGGGTACGGCCGGGTCGCCGACCTCGCCCACCGCATGGAGAATCTGCTCGATCATCTGCGTCGCGGCGGCAAGCCTCCCACCGACGACACGCTTCAATTGTTGTTCCGCGCGACCGACGCCTTGGAGAAGTCGGTCGGCCTCGCGGTTGCCGGTCGCGAACGCGAGCTGGACATCGCCGCACTCCTCGGCGAACTCGATCGAGCAGGTGCCAAAGAGAAGAGCGTACCTGCTGCGCCTGCTGCGTCTGCTGTGGCGTCTGTTGCGCCTATCGGATCCGGACGTCTCATCACAATCACGCTTCGTCCCGAGGCGCCCTTAAAGGGTGGTAGGGCGATGCTGATCATCCGCAAAGCGCAGAAGCTCGGCGGTGTGCATCGCATCCAGCCGCCGCCGGCCGCGTTCGAAGCAGATGACTTCGACGGACGGTTTGCGTTCGAGCTCGACACGGCCGCTGGCACCGCGCAGATCGAAACGGCGCTTCGCGCTGTTGGCGATGTCGAGGCGGTGACGATCGGTGGCGGAGAAGAGGCACACGTCACCCCGGCTGAAAGCGCCGCCGCTGTGGCCGGTCGCAGCAAGCATATCCGGGTCGATCTGCGGCGCCTCGATACGCTGATGGACCTGATCGGCGAGCTCGTCACCGCGCGGGGACGGCTGAACGAATTGGCGGCGCGCTGGGTCGGGCAGGATCCGGCGATCGACGACGTGGCGATTCAAGTCTCGCGTCTCTCCGCGGATCTTCAAAGCGAAATCATCCAGGCCCGGATGACCCCCGTCTGGCAGGTGTTCGATCGCTTCCCGCGTCTCGTCCGCGACGTCGCGCGCCAGCTCGGCAAGCAGGTGCAGTTCCGAGTCGAGGGAAAAGAGATCGAGCTCGACCGCGCGATCCTCGACGAGCTCGGCGATCCGCTGGTGCATCTGCTGCGCAATGCCGTCGACCACGGGATCGAAACGCCGGCGGAGCGCAAGCGCCACCAGAAAAATCCCGAAGGTGAGATCGTCCTCGCCGCGGTGCGCGAACGCTCCAGCGTGGCGATCAGTATCAGCGATGACGGGCGGGGGATCGATCGCGCGCGTATTCTCGACAAGGCGAAGCGCGAGGGGCTCGTCGGACCGCACGTGGAATCGCTCTCGGACGATCAGCTGCTCCGCGTGCTCGCGCGGCCCGGGTTCTCGACCGCGACAGCGGTCACGAACGTGTCGGGCCGCGGCGTCGGCATCGACGTCGCCATGACGCGCATTCGCGTGCTCGGCGGTTCGATCGAGATTCGCACGGAGCCGGGGAAGGGCACCGCCTTTGTGCTGCGGCTGCCGGTCACGCTCGCGATCGTGCGGGCGTTGATCGCCGCTGTCGGCGCAGAGCGGTACGCCCTGCCGCTCACCTATGTCGCCGAGACCGTCGAGTTTGGAACGACGCCGCTGACGACGATGGATGGACGAGACGCGATCGTGTTGCGTGACCGGGTAGTCCCACTCGTGGATCTGCGGAAACTCCTGGGAACGAATGGCGGCGCTCCCGCGCCGCCGCCTCGCCGCCCGGTGATCGTGCTGGAAATGGGAGAGCGCCGCGCCGGAATTGTGGTGGATGGCATGCTGAGTCAGCAGGAGATCGTGGTGAAGGGATTCGAAGCGCCGCAGGGCACGCTACCGATCTTCAGCGGCGCGACGATCATGGGTGATGGCGTGCCGGCGCTCATCCTCGATGCCGCCGGTCTGGTCTAGAGGTCGGGGGATATCATGGAAGACGTCCGTGATCTGAAAGCGCTGCAGCTCGACGCGCTGAAAGAGGTCGCCAACATCGGGGCGGGCCACGCCGCGACGGCGCTGTCGCAGCTGACGCACCGCCGCATCATGATCTCCGTGCCCGAGATCAACATCGCCCGGCTCGAGGAGGTGCCGAGTCTGATCGGCGATCCGCAGGAAGTCGTCGCCGCCGTGCTGATGCACATGCTCGGCGATCTCACGGGGCGCACGCTGCTGCTGTTTCCGGAGTCCGTGGGTCGCAAAGTGTGCGACATGTTGCTCAAGCGGCCGCTCGGTACGACCACGGCCTTCGATACAATCGAGCAATCCTGTCTCAAAGAGTGCGGCAATATTCTGTCGGGCGCCTACATGAATGCCCTATCGGAGTTCATGGGAATGCTGCTGCTGCCGTCCGTGCCCAGCCTCGTCGTGGATGTGTCGGCCGCCGTCCTGACGACGACCTACCTGAACTTCGGGCACGACCGCGACTTCGTGTTTTGTGTCGAGACGGAGTTCAACATCGACGCGCGAGACGGGCTGCGCGGCCATTTCCTGCTCCTGCCCGATCTGGCGTCTCTCAAAGCGATCTTCGACGCCATTCGACTCACGTAATCCGTGACGTCACCGGGAGCGGTCTCCGAACGCGACCTCGCGGTTCTCCGCTCCTTTGCCCGCCGTATCGATCCGTCGGACGCGGGCGCGCACAACAACCTCGGCGTCCTCTACTACCAGAAGGGCCTCGTCCCCGAGGCCATCGAGCAGTTCACGCGCGCGCTCGAACTCGACCCGCGCATGCAGGTCGCCCAGCGCAACCTCGAGATCTCCTACCACAACACCGGTTTCTACGACCGTCGCGTGGCCGAGCTGCAGGAGCGACTCCGCCAGGCGCCGGACGAACGCGATGCGCGCTGGGAGCTCGGCCGCACCTACGCGATCCTGGGCGCGTACGAGGAAGCGGTTGCCGAATTCGAAGAGCTCCTCGCGCACAAGCCCGATGACGTCGCCGCCATCATCCAGCTCGGCCTCGCCGAGAAAGCCCGTGGCCGGTTGGAAGTCGCGACGGAGTGGTTGCTGCGCGCCGCCGAAGCGGAGCCCGATTCGAGCGTCGTGCAGTTCTATCTGGGCGAGGTCTACTATAACCGTGGACTCAACGAACCGGCGTTAGTGGCGCTCGAGCGCGCGGTCGCGCTCAACCCCGACAACGCCAGCGCGCACTACTTGATGGCGTTTGTGCTCGGCGACATGGGGCGTCATCAGGATGCGCGCGCCGCGTCCAAGCGCGCAATCCAGCTCAATCCGCCGCTGGCGCGCGCCCAGACGAACCTGTCGCTGGAACGGTATCGGGCCGAGCGCAAATCTGCCGAGCAACGGCTGAAGGACACGCCGTCGCCGGAAGTCGCCGAAGGCAGTGAGCTGGCCCACTACAATCTCGGCCTCGCGTTCCGGCAGAAGGGCTACTACGCGGAGGCGTTGCGCGAATACCGCCTCGCGATCGAACGGGGCGAGGACCGCCGCCTCGTCCGCCAGGCGATGGCCGAAGTTCACCTCCTGAAGCGCGACTTCGGCGACGCGCTCGAGCTGTACGAGTCGCTGATCCACGACGTCCCCGATTCGCCCAAGCTCTGGAACGAGCGCGGCGTAGTGCTGCATCAGGCGGGACGGACGAGCGAAGCGCTCGTGTCCTATCGGCAGGCGACCGAAGTCGATCCGCGCTACGCGCTCGCCTGGAACAACGTCGGCGTCGTGCTCGCGCACCAGAGCGACACCGAGGAGGCGATCGAAGCCTTTCGGAAAGCGTTGCAGCTGTCGACGGAATTCATGGGCGCTCGACTCAATCTTGCGCTCCTGCTCACACACCTGCGGCGGTTCCAACTCGCGCTCGAGGCCTACCGCCAGGTGCTCGCGGGACAGCCGGGTTCCGCACCGGCGTGGAACGGCGTCGGGCTGGTGCTGGTCGAGCTGAAGCGATTCACCGACGCGCGCAACGCCTTCGTGCGGGCGGTCGAAGCCGATCCGCAAAACGCCGGCGCGCATTACAACCTGAGCTTCACGCTTTCGAATCTCGGGGACTTCGACGGCGCGCTGCGGGCGACGAAGCGGGCGCTCGAGCTCGATCCCTACTACGTGTCGCAAAAGTTCTCGCTCGCGATCGATCTCCAGTACGAGACCGTCTCGATCGGCATCGTGCCCGAAATTTCCGCCGACGTACAGGCGGAGAACCTGGGCGGCGAGTTTGCGTTCGATCAGCGGCTCTTGGACAACATCTTTCAGGAGCTGGCGCCTCCCTCCGCCACACCCCAAGCCGTGCCGGCCGGGCTCGCCAAAAAGGCGAAAGACGATCCACTGGCGCTGGCGCGCGACTATGCTGGCAAGGGGATGATGGACCTCGCCGTCGCCGAAGCGACGCGGGCTGTGCAGCGCGGCGCGGACCGCGGGCAGGCGGCCACACTGCTCGGCGACATCTATGCGCGCCGCGGGCTGCACGGCGAAGCGCTCGAGCGCTATCGCGAGGCGCGCACGCTCGACGGCGCCAACGCCGCCGCCGCGCTCGGTGAGGTAAAGAGCTTGCTCGCCGTGCAGCGACCGGCCGAAGCGCTGCCGCTCGCGGAAGAGCTGGTCGCCAAATCTCCCGAGGACGTCGAGGTGCTGGTCGCCGTGGCGCGGGCGCGTGCCGCCGCGGGCGATGCCGCCGGCGCGCTCACGGCGTTGCGCCAGGCGCAGACGCGAGCGCCGAACCGTGCCGATCTGCACAAACTACAGGGCGACATCGCGCTCAAGGTCGGCGACCGGCAAGGGGCGCGGCATGCCTATCGCGCGGCGCTCGAGCTCGATCAGGGCTTCGTGCAGGTGTGGCTCGAGCTCGGGCGGCTGCACGAGCAGGACGAGGAATGGGAGCAAGCCCGGCGCGCGTACGAAGAGGCGCTCGAGGCGCTGCCCACGTTTCACGAGGCGGCGCTGGCGCTCGCCGATCTGCTGCGCCGCTCGGGCAGCGTCCGCAGCGCTGTCGTCCGTCTCGCGGAGATGCTCGAGCAGGATCCGTACGACCTCGACGCCTTGCTGCTTCTGGGACGCGCGCTGCTCGACGATAAGCGCAACGCCGAAGCGCTGGAGGCGTTTCGGCGAGCGCTCAAGTTCGATATCGAGCACACCGGCGCGCTGTTCTATCTGGGCGCGACACTCGCGCGGTTGCAGCGCTACGGCGAGGCGGTGGACGCCTGGGAGCGGGTGACGCGCATCGATCCAGGCGGTCCCTTCGCGCAACGCGCGCGCATCCATGCGCGCACCGCGGTCGACTTGCAACACATCTTCTCCACCTCGGACGCGGCCTGATGACGATCGAAGGACCGCTACGCGAGCTCGGGATTCACGACGTCTTCCAGCTCCTCGACCTGAGCCGGAAGACGGGCGCGCTGCGCGTCACGTCCGAGCTGCGCCATAACGAGGGGACGATCTACTTCGACAGCGGCGTGATCGTGTCGGCGGAGATTCGCAGCAATCCGCATCCGCTCGGCGCCCTGTTACTGCGCACCGGCAAAATCACCGAAGCCGATCTCGAGCGCGCCCGTGACATGCAGCAGCGCCAGGGTGACAAGCGCCGCCTCGGCGAAATCCTCGTCGCGCTTGGCGTGATCACGCAGCGCGAAGTCGAGCGCCAGATCCGCTTCCAGATCGAAGAAGTCGTCTTCGAGGTCATGAGCTGGAACGAAGGCTACTTCTCGTTCAACGAGCAGCCGGAGACGAGAGTCCCGACCGAGGTTTCGGTTCGGATTCCCGTCGAGGCGTTGCTGATGGAAGGCGCACGGCGCATCGACGAGTGGTCGCGCATCGAGAATCGCATCCCTCACGTCGGTGTAGTCCCGTCGCTCGCGCCGCCGCCGGAGAGCGGCGGCGGCGAGCTCGACCTGCTTCCGCCCGAGTGGGAAGTGCTCGCGCTCGTCGACGGCCAACGGTCCGTGCGCGGCCTGGCAACCGAGCTGGGTCGTTCGGACTTCGAAGTCGCGAAGACGCTGTTCGGCCTGGAGAGCGCGGGCGTCATCGTGCTCGTCGATCCCGGCAACACCAAGCGCTCGCGTGGTGGCCCGCCCAGCCCCGGCGGCGACGCCGCCGAGCTGGTCGCCAGGGCCGAACGGGCGCTGCAGGCGAAGGACCTGGACGCAGCACGCGCCGCGGCAGAGCAGGCGGGAAGCATACAACCGCACGACGCGACGATTCACCTGCTGCTGGGGCGGATTCACCTGGCCCAGGGACGCGGCTCGACTGCGGCTGAGGAGCTGCGGCGCGCGTTGCGGTTGGATCCGCAGCTCGCTGCGGCCCACCGCCAGTTGGGGTACGCGCTGGTTTCGATGGGCCGGTTTGCCGAGGCGGTCGAAAGCTGGGATCAGTGGGACCGACTCGCCGGCCGTACGCCCGAAGAGGAAGCGCAACGGTCCGACGTCGAGCGGGCGCGGCAGGCGGCGCGTGTGTTCGCCCATGGCTGACGATATTCGCGCGCTCTCCGCCCAGCTGGCGCAGGATCCGCAGAGCCTCGTGTTCTTGCGGCTCGGCGAGGCGCTGCGCCGCAAAGGGCAGCTCGATGCCGCGCTGCGCGTCGCGATGAACGGCCTGGAGCGCCATCCGCATCTCGCCGACGCGCACGATCTGTACGCGCGCATCCTGACGGACAAACGTGACTACGAGCGTGCGTTCGACGAGTGGGACATGGCGGTGCGCATCGCGCCGAATCACACCGGCGCGTTGAAGGGACTCGCGTTTCTGTACTTCAAGGTGGGTGACCTGGCGCAGGCCGAGTCACATCTCGAGGCCGCGCGCAAGGTCGAACCCGACGATCCGAGCATCGACCAGGCGATCACGATGATGCGCGGCGGTGTTAGTCCACCGGTTCCTGAGCCGACCGTCGCTTCACCTACCGTCGCCTCACCTACCCTCGGTGCTCTCGACGAAGCCCGAGTCTTCGCCGGCCTCGAGGGCGCCAACGAAGGCCTGTTGCTCATCGATGGCGCTGGGCGTGTCCTGGGCGGTGCGTTGCGGGATAGAGCCGGCGCCGATGTGACGGATGCGGTCGCGGCCTACCTCGCCGGCGTCTCGCAGGAGGCGGCGCGCACGGCGAAGCTGCTTGGCCTCGGGGCCTGGAACGGTCTCTCTGCGGAGGGCCAGCAGGGCAACGTGCATCTCGCCCACCCGACGCCGGAGGCGTTGCTGCTCGTCGTGCGTGAGCGAGGCATTCCGCTCGGCCGCCTCGCGATTCTCGCGCACCGCGCGACCGCAATGGCGCGCCGCTGGTTGGAGCGTGGCACGTGAGCACCGCGCTCGATTTGATCACGCGGGTGCGTGGGGTGCGCGGCGCGATGCTCGTCTCAGCCGACGACGGAATCGTCATCGCCGAACAATTGATGGAAGGCATCAAGGGCGGTGCCGTGGCCGCGTTGGCGGCGAGCCTGGCGGGCCGGTTGCGACGCGCGATGGAAGCGGCGGGTACCGGGACGAGCGTGTTCTGGCACCTTCAGGCGGAGCAAGGCGCCTTACTCGTGGTGCCGGATGGCAACTCGTCGGTGGCTGGCGGGGGGGGCATTCTCGTCGTCGCCGTCGCGGAGCCCGACGTGAACATCGGTCTGGTACGTCTCGAGCTGCTACGCGTCGCGGAGACGGTCGTATGAGTCCGCAAACCCGCTCGGTCGAGAACTGGACGCTCCAGCCGCTGACGGACTTCGTCCGCGAAGCGTCCGTGCGTCTTGTCCTTGTACTGACGCCTTCAGGACAGGTGCTTGCCCAGTCCGGCTTTTCCCGCGCCGTCGACGTGATGTCGGCGGCGGCGCTCGCCGCGGCGATCGTCGCGACGACGGGCGAGCTCGCGCGTCAGCTGCAACAGCCGCCGTTCGCCGCGCTCAGCCACCAGGGCCCGAAGCACGGTTTCTTCCTCGCGACGTTCACCAGCGATCGCGGCACGCTCGCCGTCCTCGCCGTCTACGATCTCGATGTTTCATCCCTTGGCTTGGTGCAGTTATTCTATGAGCAACTTGCGGCGGACTTGAAGGCGGCGAGCCCCAAAACCACGGTCCCGAAACAGGTACTGGCCGCGGACTTCGAGCGCGAGCTGACGGACAGCCTCAACACGCTGTTTGGGAGATAGCCCGTGTCCCTGGTCAACTTCACGAGCCGCGAGATCACGTGCAAAATCGTCTACTACGGGCCGGGCCGGTCCGGGAAGACGACGAATCTGCACTACGTCTATGGCCGTGTCCCCGAGACCCGGCGCGGCCGCATGGTGTCGCTCGCCACGCAAACCGACCGCACGCTGTTCTTCGATTTTCTCCCCATCGACCTGGGGCAAATCTCCGGCTTCTCGACGCGATTCCAGCTCTACACGGTGCCGGGGCAGGTCTATTACAACGCGACGCGACGGCTCGTGCTGCAGGGCGCCGATGGCGTCGTGTTTGTGGGCGACAGCCAGGCCCGCCAGCTCGACGAGAATCTCGAGAGCTTGCAGAATCTGCAAAGCAATCTGCTGGAGCACGGCGTCGACGTACGCACGCTGCCGCTCGTGATGCAATACAACAAACAGGACTTGCCCCCTGAGCTGATTCTCACGCCGCCGGAGCTCGACGACGCGCTCAACTTCCGGGCGGTGCCGAGCTTTGCGGCTGACGCCTTGCATGGCAAAGGGGTGTTCGAAACGTTGAAAGGGATCTCGGAGCTGGTCTTGAAGCGGCTCGCGGCGGGGAGCCCGGCATGACGAGCACCCTCAATCCACGCTTCACGTTCGACACGTTCGTCGTCGGGGCGGCGAACCGGCTGGCGGTGACGGCGGGCCGGACCGTCGCCGAGAATCCGGGGTCCGCCTACAACCCCCTCTTCATTTATAGTGGCTCCGGGCTGGGCAAGACCCACGTCCTGATGGCGATCGGGCATGCCGCCAAGGCGCTCGCGCCGCAGCTCAATATCGAGTACTTGACCCTCGACGAATACGTCGAGGCCTTCCACGCCGCGATCGCCGCGGGGCAGGGCGACGCGTTCCGCCGCCGCTTCCAGAACGTCGACGCGTTGCTGGTCGACGACGTGCAATTTCTCACGAACCGCAAGGAAATGCAGGCCGAGCTCCTCCGGCTGACGGAGGCGCTCCAGCAAGCCGGGCATCAGATCGTTCTGGCAAGCGATCGCCCGCCGGCCGAGATCGCCGATCTGGATGAGCGGCTGATCTCGAGGTTCTCGGGCGGCCTCGTCGTCGACATCGGGATTCCCGACTACGAAACGCGGGTGGCGATCTTGCGACGCAAGTCGGAGGAGCGCGGCAGCACCTTCCAGCCGGGCGTGCTCGAGACGGTCGCGAAGAGCGAATTCCCGAACGTGCGCGAGCTGATGGGCGCGCTGAATCGGATTGTCGCCTATCAGGCCGTCAACGACACGCCAATCAATGCGGAAGCGGCACGCCAACTGCTCGGCACGACTGCCGTCGCCTCACCTACCGTCGCCTCATCTGCCGTCGCTTCATCCTCCGACGAATTCTCACAGTTCCTTACCGACGTCACCGTCACCGTCGGCAAAGCGGTGGAAGCGTGGCGCGCTCGCGTCGCCGAAGCCGTGTTGCGATGGGAAGGGGAAGGGTATCGCACCGGCCGGCTGGAGAAGTTGCTCGATCAGGAAACGCCCGCGGCCGTCGATGAAGCAATCGCCGCCTATGTGCACGACGTCGATCGCCTCAAAGCGCTCGAGGCGGAAGTCGCTGCACTCGATCCACAGGCGGCCGGCGAGAAGGTCTTTCACGACCCGGATCGCATGGACGAGGCTGAATCGGCGGCTGCCAAGGTCCGCGACGGCGCGGCGCCGCCGCCGGGACCCTCGGCTGCCTTTCCGTTCGATTCCTACATCGCGGGGCCCTCGAATGAAGTCGTGCTCAGTGCCGCGCGCGACGTGATCGCGAAGCCGGGAAAGAAATACAATCCGCTTGTGATTGTCGGGAAGAGCGGACTCGGCAAAACGCATCTGCTGAACGCCATCGGTCTCGAGCTGGCCAGGAAAAAGGGCGCGATTGTCGCCTGTCTGTCGACTCAAGGGTTCGTCGACGAGCTGATCGCGGCGATCGACGGGAATCGCGTCGATTGGTGGCGGGCACGCTATCGCCGCGCCACGGCGCTCCTGCTCGACGACATTCAGCTCCTGGCGGGGAAGGAACGCACGCAGGAAGAGCTCTTCAACTTGTTCAACCAGTTTCTCGACGCGGACCGCCAGCTGATCTTCACGGCGCCCGCCCACCCGAACACCCTCGAGGGACTCGAAGAACGGATCATCTCGCGCCTCGAGGGCGGACTCGTCGCGGAGGTCTCGGAGCCCGACAAAGAGCTGCGACGGAACGCGCTCGAGCGGTTCTTGAAGAGTCAGCACCTGCCGATGGACGTCGCGCTGCTCGATTATCTCGCCGACCGTCCCACCGATTCCGTCCGCAGCCTGACGGGGATCGTGCAGCGCGTGGTCGAGGCAGCGGCGGCGCAGGATGCTCCTGTCAACGCGGGGCTGGCGCGCGACGTGTTGGAGGGATCGCCTTCCGCCCGCCGGACCACCGGTCTGCGCACGAGTGGAATCGTGGTGTCCAGCGCCGGCGGCGTGCGGAGCCGTGAGAAGATGGTCTGGGACTGGCCCGCGTCTTCGGACCGCGTCATCGAGGAGCTGCGCTAATGGCTATCAAAGGCTCGCTCAAAGAAGCCTCGCTCCCGGACGTGCTCCAGTTGCTTGCCCTGGGGCAAAAGACCGGTTGTCTCTCGATCGCCGACCGTTCGAACTTCGGATACATCTACTTCGACAAAGGGCGGATCTGTTACGCGTCGATCGTTAACCGCCGCGATCGTCTGGGGGACATCCTCGTCAAGCACGAGAAAATCACGCAGGAACAGCTCGACGCCGCGATCCACCGCCAAGCCAAGGAGCGCGACAAGAAGCTGGGCGAGATCCTCGTTGGCCAGAGCGTGATCTCGCAGCAGGAGCTCGAGCGCTACATGCGCATGCAGATCGAGGAGTCGGTCTACTACCTGTTCACGTGGACGCAGGGGACGTTCAACTTCGAATCCGACGTCCGTCCGGAGCAGCAAGACTTCCTCGTGTCCATCAATCCGGAGTCGCTGCTGCTTGAAGGCGCGCGCCGCGTGGACGAATGGAGCCTGATCGAAAAGAAAATCCCCTCCTTCGACCTGATCTTCCTGGTGGACCGCGACCGGCTCGCGATCAGCGACGCCAAGCTGACGGAGATGCAGGACCGGTTGCTGCCGTTGCTCGATGGATCGCGCGACGTGAATCAGGTCATCGAAGACTCAGGGCTCGGCGAATTCGAGGTCGGCAAGGCGCTCTACGGGCTGGTCACCGCGGGCTTCCTGCATCGCGCCGGCAGGACGGCGAGCGCCGAAGACCAGAAGATGACGGACGCACGGGTCGAAGAGCATCGCAATCTCGGCATCGCGTTCTACAAGACCGGGATGCTGGACGAAGCGGCGCGGGAATTCCGTCGCGTGGCGGAGCTGCGGGGCCCCGACGCGAATGCCCATTTCTTCATCGGGCTCGTCGCGCTCAAGCAGGCGCGCTGGCGCGAGGCGATGGAGGCATTGCGACTCGCGGCCGAGAAGGGCGGCTCCCGGCCCGCGGTGCTGCACAATCTCGGACTCGCCTACGAGCAGCTCGGCCGATTGGAAGACGCCGAGGCGGCGTATTCGGAGGCGGCGACCCGCGCGCGCACCGACCCGCGCGTGTACGTGGGGTGGGGTGTGGTGGCGCTCAAGCAGGGCGATCTCGCCAGTGCCGCGGGGCGGCTCGACCGCGCCAAGGAGCTGTTTGCCGAGCGTGTGCCGCCGATCTGGTACTGGGCGCGCGCGCTTGTGGCCGCGGCGGCCGGTGACTTTGAAACCGCGGAGCAGGTCAGCGCCGAGGCGGTGGAGGCGTACCCGCAAAACGGCGTCCTGCGCAATAACCTCGCGGTGCTGCACGAGCTGGCGGGCGATCTGCCGAAGGCCGAGGAGCTGGCGCGCGCCGCGCTGCACGACGAACCGTCGTTGCCGCAGCTCTCCAAGAATCTCGGCGACCTCGCCTATCGCGGCTCGCGCTACGATGAGGCGTGGGCCTTGTACCAGCGCGCCATCGAGCTCGCGCCGGAGCTCGGCGACGACGTCTACTTCAAGCTCGGCAACATCGCGTACAAACGAAACGACCGCGGCCAGGCAAACGAGCTGTGGCGCCGTGCGCTCGAGCTGAATCCCAAGCACGAACTGGTGAAAGCGAATCTGGATACGTTGAGCACGCTGTCGTGACTGCCGCGCAGGACCCCAAGGATGCGTTCCTCGCGCTGACGCAAAAGATCTCGCGGGAGCGGGGAATGAGTTGCGGGTCGTACAAGGACAAATGCCTGAAGCGCCGCATCGCCGTGCGGATGCGCGCCCGCGGCGTCCACACGTACGAAGACTACGCCCGCCTGCTGGACAGCGACGCGCGTGAATACCAGGAACTGCTCGACGCGCTCACCATCAATGTCACCAAGTTCTTCCGGAACGCGGAGACGTGGAACGCGCTGCGCCCCTATCTGCGGGAGCTCGCCACGACTCGACGCCAGTTGCGCATCTGGTCGGCCGGGTGTGCCTCCGGCGAGGAGCCGTACACCATTGCGATCCTCCTCGCGGAGACCGGTGTCCAGGGCTCGATCGATGCGACCGACATCGATCGTCTGAGCCTCGAGCGCACGCAGCAGGCGAAGTATCCTGAGAGCGCGTTTACCGAAATGCCCGTCGACCTGAAGCGCCGCTACTTTCGCGACGGTGAGCCCGTGCCGATGGTGCGCGACCTCGTCCACATCCTCGCCCACGACCTGACGCGCGAGCCGCCGCCGCGCCCGCCGTACGACCTGATCGTCTGCCGCAACGTCGTGATCTATTTCGAGCGGCAGGCGCAGGAGCGACTGTTTCAGGTGTTCGTGAACGCCTTGGCGCCGGGGGGTGTGCTCCTCCTAGGCAAGGTCGAGACCCTGTTCGGACCCGCGCGCGAGCACCTCACGCTCGTCGATCCCCGAGAGCGCATTTACATAAAACCAGATGAAGGATCCCACCCTCCCGTTCCCCCTCTCCGTAATACGGAGAGGGGGTCAGGGGGTGAGGTCCCGTGAAAGAGGTCATCGTCAAAGTCGCCGCCTGGGCCGCAGAACGCGGCGACGGCGTGCTCGTGACTCTGGGGCTCGGGTCGTGCGTCGCGATCATGTTACACGATCCACAAGCCCGCGCCGGCGCGATGGCTCATGTGCTTCTGCCGTCCACCAGTCTGGCCCGCGACACGAGTAATGCGGCCAAGTTTCCCGACACTGCGGTACCTATGCTCGTCGCCCGCCTCAAAGAGCTGGGGGCCGACCCCCGGCGACTGGTCGCCAAGCTCGCCGGCGGCGCCAGCATGTTCAGCCAGCTGGTCACGCCGGGAACGATCCAGATGGGGGAGCGGAACGTCCTGGCGGCGCGGAGTGCGCTGCGCGCGGCGGAGATTCCCATTCTCCGCGAGGCCGTGGGCGGCGAGCGCGGCCGGACGGTGCGGTTCCACGTGAAGGACGGCCGCGTCGAGATCCGGTCCGTGGGAGCGGATGCCCACGTCATCTAAACGCAAGGCCGCCCCCACGGTTCTCGTCGCCGACGACAGCGCGCTCATGCGCCGCGTGCTGGTCGACGTCCTCGGCGCGGAATTCACGGTCGTCGCAACCGCCCGTGACGGCGTCGACGCGATTCGGAAGGTGCACCAATACACGCCTGACGTCGTCACGATCGATCTCGAGATGCCCGAGCTCGATGGCCTTGGCGCGATCGGCTACATCATGTCGGAGTCACCACGGCCGATCGTCGTGGTCAGCGCGTATGCCGGCCCGGGCACGGCGACCGCGATCCGCGCGCTCGAGCTCGGCGCCGTCGAGATTGTCGCCAAACCGCCACCCGAAGTGTTCGGACATCCGCGCGCCGCACTCGAAGCACTCGCGCCGCAGCTCATCGCCGCACTGCGGCGCGCGCTCGCCGTCGAGGTCTCGCATGTCAAAGTGCTGGCGCGTTCGCCGGCACCCGTCGTGCACCCGCCGGAGCTGGCATTGCGCAGCCGTGCGGTGCTCGCGGTTGGCGTGGCGGCGTCAACCGGCGGGCCGCGCGCACTTGCCGATCTCGTGCCGCGTCTTCCGACCGGCCGTCGCGCCGCCGTCCTCATCGTGCAACACATGCCGCCCCGGTTCACTCGCAGTCTCGCAGAGCGACTCGATTCGATGAGTCCGCTGCGCGTGGTGGAAGCGGAGGACGGTACGCCCGTGGTCGCCGACACGGCATACGTGGCCCCCGGCGATTATCATATGCGGGTGCAGTCCGCTCACGATGGTCCGGTGATCGCGCTCGATCAGTCGGCGCCGATTTGGGGCGTCCGGCCGGCCGCCGATCCGCTGTTCCGTTCCATTGCCGAGGTGTTCGGGATCCGAGGCGTGGGCGTCGTGCTGACCGGCATGGGTCGAGACGGCGCGGACGGCTTACGCGCGATCCACGATGCCGGCGGCACCGGTGTCGCCCAGGATCGGGAAACGGCGGTGATTCCAGGAATGCCGGTCGCTGCGGTCCAGGCGGGTGGGGTCGACGCGGTCCTGCCGCTCGGCCAGATCGCCGACCGCGTGGCTGCCGAGCTGGTGAAGCGGGGCAAATGAAGGGCTATCTCCTCGTGCGCTCTGAAGGCAAGTCCTACGGCTTACCCGTCGGGCGCGTGCTCGAGGTCGGCGACGCCACCGAAGTGCTGAGTATTCCTCGCAAGCTGCCGGCGGTTCGCGGTCTCACACCATTGCGCGGGCGGCTCGTCCCGCTCATTCACCTGGGCGCGTTTTTGAGCGGACGGCCGGCACCTGCCGTGGAAGGTGTGTTGACCGTCGTACTCGTCGAGCTGGCCGGAAAACAGGTCGCCTTCGAGGTCGATGACGCCGATGCCGTGGTGCGTGAGGAGCCGCTGCCCGTGCCGCGCGGTCAAACCTTGCCCTGGGCGGCGGGCGTGGCGGAGCGGGAGAGCGGGCTCGTGCCGATCCTGGACCTCGATGCGCTGGGGGATCGGATCTGATGACCAGCGTCGGTGACGACGTCCAACTCGTCACGTTCAAAGTGGGCGGTCAGGATTTCGCGTTCAACATCTTTCAGGTGGAGCGCATCCTCCGCTATGAGACGCCGGCGCGGCTGCCGAAGTCGCCCGACTTTCTGGAAGGCGTGCTTCAATATCAGGGGGGCGCCGTACCGCTCATCGATTTGCGCAAGCGGCTGGGCGTCGAGGCGCCGCAGCGCGAGGAGACGCGGACCGTCATTCTCGAGTTCGACGGCGGCAAGATCGGGCTCGTGGTGGACGCGGTGACCGAAGTCATGCAGGTCGCGGCCCAATCGGTGACGGCGCCGCCGGGCATTGTGAAGGGGCTGGCCGCCGAATACATCGCCGGCCTCGTCGTCCAGAATGGCCGCACGATTATCGTGCTGAACACCAACAAATTGCTCAGCGCGAAAGAGAAACTGGCGCTGCAAGGGACGAAATGACGGCGGAATCACCAGTCGGTGTGCTGCGACGCGAATACGACGCCATCGCGCGCCAGCTCGAGGGCGCGCCCGGAGGCGCCGAGCGCGAGGCGGCGAAGCGGGAGATCATCGCCTACTTCAAGAAAGTCGACGGGATGCTGGGCGAGCTCACGCAGTTGAAGGACGAGATTCGCCAGCTCGTCGACCGTTACAAACAGCTCGCCGCCGACACGAAGCAGGCGGCGGCGCCGGAGTTCACCGGCCAGCGGCCGGCGATGCACGCCGATCACATCGGTGCCTCGACCTTCATCGAAAAGGGATGGAGTCTGATATCGCTCGGCGATCACGCGGGCGCCATCTCGTCCCTCCAGCGGGCGCTGCAGCTCTCTCCGGGTGAGACGCAGGCGGAGTCGCTGCTCGGTTGGGCGCAGATGCTGCATGAAGACTACGACGACGCCCTCGGCACCTTCCAGAAGGTGCTGATGAAAGAGCCCGCCAATTCGCTCGCGCGCATCAACGTCGGCTACATCTGCCTCAAGAAGAAAATCTTCGGAGAGGCGATCGAGCATTTGTCCAAAGCGATCCGGCTCGACAACGACAAGAAGGCGACCCTCTACGCCCACTTCTATCTCGGCCTCGTATACCTGCAGCGCGAGATGTACGAGGATGCGGAGACGTTTTTCCAGAAGACGTTGAAGCTGGGACCCAACCTCATCGAAGCGTACTACGAGCTGGGGCGCGCGCATTGGTTTGCGGGCGATCAGTCGAAGGCCAAGACCACGTGGGAAGACGGCTTCAAGGCGAACAAGTTCAATCCGTGGGGCAAGAAGTGTCAGGAGATGTTGGAGCTCGTCGGTAAGGGCGAGGAGCCGCCGCGAGACTAGCACTGATCGCCCTGCTGCTGCTACAGGGGCCCCCCCCGCCCCCCCCTACGGCGATCGAGGTGGGTCGGATCACCGCAGTGGCTTGGCCGGGGCAGGGAACGCTCGCGACATCGCTCGCCGAATTCGCCGATCGGTCGCGGGACTTTCCGGGGATCGGCCCGTTACCCGATCGCTCCATTCGATTGATCCTCGCGCCGTCGCGCGCGAAGTATGACTCGCTGACACGCGGCCGCTTACCACTCTGGAGTGAGGGCGCCGCGTTCCCAGATGCGAGCACCATCGTCCTTCTAACCGACAAGCCGTCCGGCCGCCAAACCGCCGCCCTGCGTCACGAGCTCGCCCATCTCGCGTTGCGGTGGCGCGTCGGCTATCACGCGCCGCTCTGGTTCGAGGAAGGCTACGCCGCCGTCGCCGCGCAGGAATGGGATCGGCTGGACGCATTGCGACTCAACTGGCAGCTCGCCCGCGGTGTGCGCATGAATCTCGATGATGTCGAGCGCTCGCTCCGGGGCGGCCGGGGCGATGCCGAAACGGGATACGCACTCGCCACGACCGCGGTGCTGATGCTGGAGCGCTGGGGCCAGGGCCGCGGACTCGCGCCGCTGATCGCGAATCTGCCGCAGTCGGAATCATTCGACGCGGCGCTGCGCGCCACCTATCACGTTACACAGAGCGACTTCGAGGAGCGCTGGCAGCGCGATGTCGGCTCGCGCTATGGCTGGCTGTCGCTGGCGGGTGCGCTCGGCTTTTTCTGGCTCGCGCTCGGTTCGGTGCTTGCCGCGCTCGTGCTGCTGCGGCGGCGGCGTGACCGCGAGAAGCGCGCGGCGCTGGAGACGGAAGAAAGCCAAATGCTTGACGAGCTTGAGATTAACGAATAGACTCCAGCCCCGAATGCCAGAGCAAACGTTCGCACGTTCACGCCTGCGCTTCGGTCCGAAGAATTATGTCGTTCTCGGCGCCGGCGTGGTCGCACTCGCTCTCGGCTATTGGTTGTTGTCGAAGGGATCCACAACGCTCGCGCCGGTGCTGCTCGTGTTGGGCTATTGCGTGTTGTTTCCGGTAGGCCTGGCCCTTTAGCACCTCCGCTCTCCTGTAATGGCACGGGCGAATAGCTCAGCGGTTCAGAGCGCCTGCCTTACACGCAGGATGTCGGGGGTTCGAATCCCTCTTCGCCCACTGGTGTAGCAGCCTGTAACGGAGGA
>MNDR01000018.1 GCA_001915025.1 Gemmatimonadetes bacterium 13_2_20CM_2_65_7 | reverse complement strand
TGCGTCTTTCCTTCTGTATCGAGCCCTGGCCGGGTTTGCAGGACGGCCGCTGATCCCGGACGACCGGTGACCGCCGCGACATCCGCCGCGAACTTCGCCACCGTCTGGTAGCGCTCGACCGGGGATCGCGCGAGCGCGGTGTCGAGCACCGGTTGCAAGCCGGGGGGGAACGTGAGATCGGGACGTGCCTTGGCGAGTTTGGTGGGCTCGTCGGTCAGGCGCTTGATCATCGTCTCCTGGACCGACGTGGCCTCGAACGGCAGCTTGCCGGAGAGCATGCGGTAGAACACGAGCGCCAGCGAGTAGAGATCGCTGCGGCCGTCGAGTGTGTCGCCGGAGAGCTGCTCCGGGCTCATGAACTCCGGTGTGCCGACCACAAGGCCGGTCTTCGTGACCTTCTGTCCCGCCTGATCGCCCCCCACCGCCTTCGCGATGCCGAAGTCCACGACTTTGACGACGTCGGCGCCGTCTTTCCGCCGAGTGAGCATGACGTTGTCCGGCTTCAAGTCGCGATGCACGATGCCGAGGTCGTGTGCGGCTTGCAGCGCCTCGGCCACCTGAAGGAAGATTGTGACCGCGCGCGGCACTGGCAGCGCGCCTTCCCGCTCGAGCAGATCGGTGAGCGGCTCGCCCTCGATGAACTCCATGGCGAGGTAGATGAGCCCGTCCGACGTCTCGCCGAAATCGTAGATCGCACAGACGTTGGGATGGGTAATGCGGCTGGCGTTCGACGCCTCGCGATTGAACCGGGCGACGGCGTCGGGATCGTGCACCATTGACGGATTCATCACCTTGATGGCGCTGCGTCGCCCCATCTTCACGTGCTCGGCGAGATACACCTGACCCATGCCCCCTTCGCCGAGCTTCTTCGTCACGTGATAGCGATCGGCGATCACCTGGCCGACCAAATCGCTCGCCCCCCCCGGTGCCGCCGAGCGCAGCGTCTGGCCGTCGCTGGGACAGAACTTCACGTCATCGGCATACTCGGTGGAGCAGACGGGACAGATCTTCATGCGGCCGGTACGCCCTCGCCCCCTTCGCCCCCCGGCAGATCGACGCGCAGCAGCTTGTCGCCGACCATAATCCGAGAGCCATGGTGCAGCACCATCGCACCGCGCGCCGCGATCGCCACGCCGTTGCGGCTGTGGTCGTCGACCAGCACGAAGTCCGCGTCCTCGGACCGCACCGTCGCGTGCTGCGCGCTCATCGAAGGATCGTAGGGGAAGATCCAATCGCCACGCTCGCGGCCCATGTGGACGTCGCGCCCCGGTGAGAGCTGAATGACGTCACGCGAGCTGCCGTCGGACCGGAGCTGCGTCAGGCTGGCGATATCGGCGCTCGGCACCATGCTGCCCATGCGCTTCGTCGCGTCGGCATCCGGTGCATGCGGGCCAGGATAGCCGAGGCGCCGGAAGCGCAGCACCTGGGCGCCGATGAGGATGAGGTCACCGTCGGTCAGGCGGTAGGGCGTTTCGAGGAATACCCAGGTGCCGTTACGGCTGCCGAGGTCGCGGACCTCGAGGCGGCCTTCTTCCCACGACAGCTTCGCATGCAGCGGAGAGAGGAACTGATCGTCCGGGAAACGGATGTCGCCTTCGGTCCGGCCGATAGCGGTCGAGTTCTGCCTGCGCTCGAACCGTTGCAATTCGGTAGCCATCTCGGACAACAGAACCAGGGTGAGGGAGTGATCGGAGAGGCGGTCGGGACTGAAGCGTTGTTCTGGCTCGCTGTGCGCGGTGACGATGGTGCCACACAGCGGACAGGGCGCGGGGGGGTCCGCTGCGGCGCCCATTCCCGGAGCGGGCGGGCCGCTGGTGCGGGACACCGCGCCGCTGCGAGAACCCGCCGCCACGGCCGCACGCGCGACCGCCGCCTTGGTGAGCGGCTTGCCGCAGTCGTTGCAGAATTGCGCGTCGGCCTCGTTTTGGCGGCCGCAATACTGGCAGGCGCTCAGAGCCATAAAGTAAGGTGGCCCAATCTATTGCTCAATGCTAGCTTGCGCCACATGCGACTCGTTTGGACCGCGCTTCTCGTTGCAGCGACGGGTTGCGCGGCGTCTGCAACGCGTCGCGCGTCCGCCGCTGTCGCTCCGGTAGCTCCTTCCGCACACGAGTCGTTGCACATCACGGTCGTCTATCCCGACACCGCCGAGCCGATTCAGGCGCAGGACTCGTCTTTTCTCTTCGGGAGTGTTGGTCGCGGCCGGGGGGACGTCGCGCTTTCAGTGAATGGCCAGTCGGTTCCGGTGTACGCGACCGGGAGTTGGCTTGCGTGGGTGCCGTTGCCACACGATTCGCTCGTGCGTTTTCACATCGTCGCACGCGCCGGCGTCGGGGGGCGCGGGGGGGGCGCGGAGCAGCGCGAGACGACGTTCGTCGCGCGTATCGCGCAGCCGTTCCAGCCGCCGGTGGGCCCGGCCGCATGGATCGACACGACGAGTTTCTCGCCCACCGACTCGCTCACCTTTCCACCGGGTGAGGGGATCCGGCTCTCGCTTCGTGCGACGCCAGGCGCACGCGTGCGACTCCGCATGGAAGGAAAGGGAGCGATATGGTTCGTTCCCGACACGCTGCCCGAAGAGCCAGCGTGGGGCGTGCGCGCGTTCGGCACGGACACAACGGCTTACCAGCTGCCGGTGGCCCGTGACCGGTATGTGGCGTGGCTGCCCGCGCAGCTGGTCTGCGACGCCATCGTCGAGGCGATTGTCGGAACGGACACGGCGCGCGCCGTGTGGCCGCTCGTCGTGGACACCGTCGATCGCGCGCATCCCACCGTCATCGTCCTGAATGACGACACCGCGCACACGGGCACAACCGACAGCTTGACCGTCGGAAAGGCCGTTCCCTACGGCACGTACAACTGGTTCTTCCCAACGGGGACGACCGCGGTCGCGGATGGTCGCTGGAGCGGACAGACGCGGCTGCGGCTCTCGCGTGGGGCCGACGCCTGGGTCAACACAGCCGACGTAGTGCCGCTTGCGCCGGGCACGCCACCGCCGGGCGGCATCGTCGGTTCGGTTCGGCTCATTGCCGGGCCGCGATCGCTGATCCTGCGCGTGCCGCTCCCCGCACGCGTTCCGTTCAACGTCGAAGAGGACGAGCGCAGCCTGACGGTGCGCCTTTACGGCGTCTCCTCCGACGTAAACTGGATGCAGCACGGCGGCACCGACTCCTACGTGACGCGCATGAGCTACGCCCAGCCCACCGCGGACGAAGTCACGCTCACACTATCGCTCGCTGGACGAGTCTGGGGATATCGCACCCGCTGGAGCGGGCGCGATCTGGTACTGGAGATTCGGCGCCCACCGATGATCGATCCCCGACGCCCATTGGCCGGTCGCACGATTGTGCTCGATCCCGGCCATCCGCCCCTCGGCGCGAAGGGGCCGTCGGGCCTCTGGGAACCGGTGGCGGTGCTCGCAGTCGCGCAGCAGGCAAAGACGCTGCTTGAAGCGGCAGGTGCGACGGTCTTATTGACCCGTACCGATTCCACGCCGATCGAGCTCTACCCCCGTACGCATTTTGCCGAGCTCCACGACGCCGACGTGCTGGTCTCGATTCACGCTAACGCGCTGCCGGATGGCATCAATCCATTCGCGAATAACGGGACCAGTGTCTACTACTTCCATCCCCGCAGCGCCGCGTTGGCGCGCGCGCTCGACCGCGCACTGGTCGCGGAGCTCGGCATTCACGATCTGGGGATGGGCCGCGGCGATTACGCGCGCGTCCGCGATCCCTGGATGCCGTCGGCGCTCACTGAAGGCTTGTTCATGATGATTCCCGAGCAAGAGGCGATGCTTGCGAGTCCTGAGGGGCGGCTTCGCTATGCGCGAGGTGTCGCGAAGGGAATCGAGGACTTCCTGCGGGAAATGGCTCGATAATGCGAAATGCGGAATGCGAAATTCGAAATGAGCACGGAAAGATCGTCCCTCAATTCCCCATTTCGCATTTCGCATTTCGCATTGCGTTGCTCGCACTGACGCTCACCACCCCCGCTGCTTCCCAAGTGAATCCGTCAGGCCCCTGGCGCACTCTCCACACCCAACACTTCCGCGTCCACTTCCGGCCCAGCTATCGCGGCGTCGCCGTTGAAGCGGCTGCGGAAGCGGAGCGCGCGTTTCGCCTGCTGTCCACGGAGCTGCATCCGCCGCGCGGCGTCACCGATCTCACGCTTTCGGACGACATCGACACACCGAATGGCTTTACGACCACGTATCCTTCCAACCGCTTCACCATCCTGCTCACGCCGCCGGTCACCGACCCCGGGCTCCAGACCTACGACAGTTGGCAGCGGCTCGTCATCGTGCACGAGCTCACGCACGTCTTTCATCTCGATCGCTCACGCGGGATCTGGAACACGTTGCAGTCGGTCTTTGGTCGCGCTCCTGGCCTCTTCCCCAACCAATATCAGCCGAGCTGGGTCATCGAGGGGCTCGCGACCTACTACGAGTCGCGGTTCACCGCAGGGGGGCGCGCGGAGGGCAGTTATCATCGCCAGGCGGTCGGTGCGGATGCCGCCGCGAAACAGCCACGATCGCCGTGGGACGCGTTGCTGTTCACGCGCTGGCCCGACGGTCTCGCGCCCTACGCGTACGGGAGCCGGTTCTGGGAGTATCTATCTCAAAATGGCGGCGACTCAGTCATCCCGCGCTTCAGCGAGCGCACCGCCGGTCAGCTCATTCCGTTTCGCGTGGGTCGGCCGCTGCGGCTCGCCGGTGTGCCCCTCGACGAGACGTGGAAGCGGGCAATCGCGACGGCGGTCCCCGGAGCACTGGTCACGTCGAGCACACTCATCGCCGGCGGTCTCCGCAGCCAACCGACGCCGCGCATCTCGTCCGACGGCCGATCCATCGCCTATGTATACGACGACGGTCGCGGCGCGCGCCGCATCCGCGTCAGCGACGTCCCCAGCGGTCGCGTGCTGCGTTCGCATCGTGTCAACGGTCAGGTGAGCTACGACTGGCTCGGCGACACGTTGATCGTCGCGCAGCTCGATTATGTCGGCCGCTGGACCGTACGCAGTGATCTTTGGAGGTGGTCGCCGAATGGCGCCTGGCAGCGGCTGACGCGGGACGGACGCCTGATCGAGCCGCGGGCGGGTGGCGGCGTCCTCGCGGCATTGCATCTCGGACCGGCGCTCGCTGCGCCGGCGTTTGCCCCGCAGCTCACACGTGACGCCCTCAGTGCGCCCGGCGCGACGTGGGGCCCGACGGTCCCATCGCCCGACGGCCGGTCGGTCGTGGCGGCGCGTCACGAGAACGGGCACTGGGCGCTGGTGCGCTGGCAAACCGGCGCTCCACGCTCGCTCGAGGTGCTGTTCGAATCACCGTCCGCAGTCGCTGATCCCGTGTGGACGCCGGAGGGTGTCCTCTTCGTAACAGACGCCCAGGAGTTTCCGCAGATCCATCTCTGGAAGCCTGGCCAAGGTGTGACTCAGTTGACCGCGGAGCCATTGGGCGCGCGCACGCCCGCGCTGCTGCCCGACGGACGGATTCTGTTCACCACGTTGGGACACAACGGCTGGGAGCTGCGCGCCGTCGCGCCGCTCACTTCAGCGCGGCCGCTGGCCGCCCTCTCGCTGCGACCGCCGTTCGACTCCGCGCCGCACGTCGCCATGCGCGAGACGGGCTACTCCTCGTGGCCATCATTGCGGCCGCATTTCTGGATCCCGCTCGGATTCGACGCCGCTGAGGCCGGCCGCTTCCTCGGCGCCGCGACGGCCGGCACCGATGCCCTCGGCCGCTACAGCTACTACGCCGAGGGTCTCGTGTCGACGTCGCCGCTCCGCGCGCAAGGATGGTTCGTGCTAGTCGACAACGCGCTGGGCAACCCGACGCTCGACCTCTCGGCGTCTAACAGTTGGGCGCTCGTGGGAATCGACAGCACGGGTCATGTGGTGTCGACCGAACGTCTCAACGCCGCGCTGGGAGCCACGCTCGTCACCCATCGGTGGCGCAGCTTCCTCTCGCTGCGAGCCGCCGCGGAATACGAAGGAAGGCGATACATCTCCTTGCCCGATACGTCGCTCGCTGCGATTTGCACCGGTTGCCGGGGCCGCGACCTCGTCGGCGGCTCGGCGAGCGTGGCGCTCGGATCGGTGGTGGCGGCCCCGCTTACGGTGTCGCTCCAGGACGGTGCCACCCTCGGCTTCCTGTACCGGCGTCGCGAGGAGCAAGGCACGTCACGGTGGTCAAACGAGTTCCGCGCGCGCGGCGGCCTATACGCGCGACTCGGCCCACGCCTCGGGTTCGCGTATCCAGTCCTTGCCGTTCGGCTCGCGGCCGGCGCGATCAACGGGACAATCCCCGATCTTCTTTCTGTAGGCGGTGTCTCATCGGGACTGGCGCAGATCGGATTCGGGCAGTCGATCGGGTCGTTCCGCACGTTTCCGGTGCGCGGATATGATGGCGGCGCGGCACGCGGGCATCGCGCCGCCACGGTCTCGGTCGAGTACCGAATGCCGCTGGCGATGCCGGGCAGGTCGATCGGGCATCTTCCCTTCGGCACCGACAAACTCGCCCTGTCCGTCTTCAGTGACATCGGTGACGCCTGGGATCCAGGGCAGGGGATCCGGCTGTATCGCTTGCGCTCCGTGGGTGCGGAGCTGGTGGCCGACATGACCGTCAGCTACGATCTGCCCCTGACCTTACGGTTCGGCGTCGCGCAACCCGCCACCGGTCATACCCGCCTGTACGCCGCCTTCGGCGCCGACTTCTGACGCGTCTCTAAACTCGACGTTCGCGGTACGACGTATAATCAAAGACCATGGCGCTGCTGCTCGTCCTTGCAGCTCTGGCACAGTCTCCAGCCGATCGCGTCGCAATTGAATCGCTGCGCGATTCGCTCGCTCTTGTCACCGACAGCGTCGCGCTGGCGCGCCTCGAAGCGACCACCATCGAGCTCGCCAAACAACGTCGGGACGACCCGCTCGTGCATTTGCGGCTCGGTTTCATCGCGGATCGTCTCGGCGACCTCACCAAGAACAAATCGCATTACGACGACGCGGCCGGAGAATTCGAGTGGGCGGGCGAGCTGCGTCCCGAGTGGCCCTATCCGTGGTACGGCCTCGGCCTTTCGGAGCTTGCCGTCGGCGAGAACAGTGTGATGGCGATCGAAAACATCCGGCAGATGCTTGGGAAGGATTACCTGTCGAAAGCCGCGAAAGCCTTCGCGCGCGCGACGGTCGCCGACCCCAGCTTCGCCTCGGCCGTCGTCGATCTCGCGAATACCGCGCTCACGCAGCGCATCCGGCCGCGGCTGGACGTGGCGCTCAACGCGGTGCGCCTCGCCGCCGGATCGACGGCGGGACGCCAACCCGAGGTGCAGCTCGTGCGCGGGCGCGTGGAGCGGGAGGCGGGAGAGACCGACTCGGCGCTGGCGGCCTTCCACGCCTATCTCGCCGGGCGGGGCGACTCGGGCATCGGCTTGCTCGAGATCGCGCGCACCGCGTATCTCGGGCGCCGGGCCACCGAGGGTTGGTCTGCGTATTTCAACGGGATGCGCGTCGCCACGTCCCCGGCCGCGCTCGGTCTCTATCGCTCCGATCTTTCCTGGATCGCCGATTCCACAGATCTGAAGACCTTCGACGCGCTCGCGACTCCCGGTGAGCGTGCCGCCTGGCTCGACGAGTTCTGGAACAAGCGCGATGTCGTGCAGGCGCGCGATGTCGGCGAGCGGCTCGCCGAGCATTACCGCCGCTGGTTCTACGCCCGCCACAACTTCCGGCTGGTCAGTCGCCACCGGCATTACGACATCACCGAAGTGTATCGCCCCAAGCAGGCGGAGTTCGACGATCGCGGCATGATCTACATCCGGCACGGCGAGCCGGATCGCCGCGCGCGGTTTCTCTGCCGCGAGCCGGAGGAGCCGAACGGCGAAGGTTGTGCGGCGAACGAGAGCTGGCTGTATCGCCGCCGCGAGGGCGATCTCGTTTTTCATTTTGTGGCGCGCGGCGACGTACAGGACTACAAGCTTGTCGAAAGTTTGGCGGACGTGCTCGGTTTCCGCAGAGCGGTGCGGGCGTCGATGAGTCTGGACCCCGAAGTGCCGGCCCTGTATCAGACGCGCGATGCATTCGGGCCGCTCTACGATCGCGTGGCGCGCAGCCAACACGCCGCGGGCACTGAGCTGGCCGAGGACCGGATTCAGGGACGACGCAACATCACGCTCGGCACCAGCAGCGACAGCTATGCGCAACGCTTCGATCAGGTATTGGATGTGGTCGCGAATGCCTTCGTCCTGGGGACGGGGGGGGGGACCGGGGGGACCGGGGGGACCAACCGCGCCGACAGCGTCGGCGAGCTGCTGCATGTGGTGTTTGCGATCCCCGGAGAGCGCCTCAATCCCGATCCGGCTCCCGACGGCGTGCGCTATGCGCTGCGGTTCCGCCTGATGGTATCGGACTCGAACGACCACCTCGTCGCCCGCGTCGACACACTGCGTGTCTTCGCCGCCCATCAGGCACTGCGCAATCCCTCGTATCTCACGGGCCTGCTCGTCGTGCCGCTCGCGCCCGGACAGTATCGCTACCGTCTGCTCGTCACGAGCGTCGATGCCAGCGCCGGCGACCTCGTGATCGACGGACTGCGCGTCGAGAATCTCGATCCCCGCCGCTTTGCGGTGAGCGACGTCGTCGTCGGCCGAGCGGGGTCGGGTCTCGTGTGGGTATCCTCGCCGAGCGACACGATCTGGCTGAATCCCTTGAATCGTTTTCCCGAAGGCAGCGCCGCGGAGTTGTATTACGAAGTCTACGGACTCGCGAGCGGCGCGCCGTATCACACGGTCGTGCGGCTCGAAAAGGAAGGCGGGCATTCGTTATTCGGTGCGATTCGCGGTCTGTTCGGCGGCGGGCGCTCGCCGGTGTTGCTCGAATTCGACGCACCCGCGGACGGCCCGGTGACACGCGTGCATCGCGGAATTGCATTGCGCGACGTCGGGAAAGGCAATTACCGGCTCACCGTCGTTCTCACCGATCCCGCGAGCGGCGTGAGCGTCACGCGCTCGCAACGATTCCAAGTCGTCGCGCGCTAAACTGTTGACCCTGCTCCGCGCGAACCCTAAGTTAGCCCGTTCGCTCGGAGATCGAATTGTATTGCTCCCGCTGTGGCACCCAGAATAAGGACACCGCGAAGTTCTGCGATTCCTGCGGCCTCGACCTGACCGTGGCGACGCCTACGGGCGTGCGCATCGAGGCACCGGAAATCACGGAAATCGATATGGTGCGCCAGGAGCTCAACGAGGAATATGAGATCCTCGAGGAGCTGGGACGCGGCGGCATGGCCATCGTCTTCAAGGCCAAGGAAAAGCAACTCGATCGCGAAGTCGCAATAAAAGTCCTGCCGTTCTCGCTCGCGTTCGATAAGGAATTCGTCGAGCGCTTCCAGCGCGAAGCCCGCACGTCGGCCAGACTCGAGCACCCGAACATCATCCCGATCTATCGCGTCGGCAAATCGGGTCGCGTGATTTACTTCGTGATGAAGTTCCTGCGCGGCAAGCCGCTGTCCAGCGTTCTGGCGGCCCGCGGGAGCCTGCCTCCGCTGGAGATCAGGAAGATCCTTGCCGAGGTCGCGCGCGCACTGGCGTACGCGCATAAGAAGGAAATCGTCCACCGCGACATCAAACCCGACAACATCATGTTCGACGAGCACGGGCACGCCGTCGTGACGGACTTCGGGATCGCCAAGGCGGCCTCGGGTGGCAAGCTCACGGGCACCGGGATGTCCATCGGCACGCCGCATTACATGAGTCCGGAGCAGGCGAAGGCGCAGCCGCTCGACGGCCGCAGCGACATCTACTCGCTCGGCGTCGTCGCCTACCAGTGCCTCACCGGCGCCGTGCCGTTCGATGGCGAGGATTCATTCTCGATCGGCTACAAGCACATCATGGAGGAGATCCCGACTCCGCCCATCGATACCCACGACAAGCGCACGCTGTTCGAGATCATCAAGAAGATGATGGCAAAAGTGCCCGATCAGCGATTCCAAAACGCCGAGGAGCTGGTGGCGGTACTCGAAGGCGGACGCTCCGTCTCCTTCACGACCGATGCGACGCAGGCGTTGCCATCCATGGCGCGCCTCTCGGCAGCGCCGCCGACGCCGCTCCCCCGCGCCACTGGGGCGCGCCCACCCGGCGTTCCTCCGACCATCACCGGCGAGGCCCCCTCTCCGCGGCGCTCGGTGCTGGCGGGTGTGTTTCTCTGGTTGCTCATTGTCGGTTCGGTGCTGGGCGGTGGCGGGTTTTACGCGTATAAGCAGGGCCTGATTTTCGCGAAGACAAGGGGACCGATCGGCGATTCCACCGCAACGCGCGACACCACGCACCACGATTCGACGAGCCTCGCCGCTGCCGACAATGCGACGGAATCGGTTGACACGAGCCGCACCGCGATCGTACGCCCTCCCCCCCCGGCGCCGCCGTCGGGACCGCCCGGAAGGCTGGTGCTCCAAGGGATACCGCGCGGGGCCCGCGTTTCCATCGAGGGCCAGCAGGTGCAAGGGACGCAATTGGAGTTGGCGTCCGGCGTCCATCACTTGATCGTGCGGGCCGCGGGGTACCAGACCTACGATCAGCAGGTCACGATCACGCCGGGTCAGACGTTCACAATGCGGGTCGTCATGCAAAGCACCGGCGATGACGCCGCGGGCCCGTGCGATCTGTTCGGTCCGGCGTACAATCAGGACAACCTCTGTTTCGACACCCGCCCGGTGCCGCTATCACCGACGCTCATCCCGGTCCCTCAGGATGCCCCGATCTTTCCGCGGCAAGCGATTCTGCTCATGAGGGTCTCGCGCAACGGCACGACGATGGAAGCGCGCGTGTTTGTGCCCTCGAATGTGGAAACCTTCAACAACGAAGCTCTCGACATGGCGAAGAACCTGCGCTGGAACCCGGCTCAGAAGAACGGCGAGCCGACCGAGGCGTGGGTGCAGTGGCCATTCCAGCCCGTACGCCAGTAATCCATCCCACCGCCTTCATCGCGCCGGGCGCCGTCGTGCTCGGCGACGTGACGTTGGGGCCACGCTCGAGCGTGTGGTACCAGGCCGTGCTCCGTGGCGACATGGCACCAATCGTGGTCGGCGAGGATACGAACCTCCAGGACGCCACCATCGTGCACGTGGACGAGGGCAAGCCCGCGCTGATCGGTGCGCGAGTCGGCGTGGGCCACCGCGTCATCCTGCACGCCTGCGTTGTGGAAGACGAGTGTCTCATCGGGATGGGGAGTATCCTGCTCAACGACGTGCGCATCGGAACGGGCAGCGTGGTCGCGGCGGGCGCCGTCGTCCCCGAAGGCATGCACGTGCCGCCCGGCTCGCTGGTCATGGGAGTCCCCGCGCGTGTCGCGCGTCACGTCGATGATGGTCTGCGGGCGCGCATTCGCGGGACGTGGGAGCACTATGTCGCGGAGGCGGAGCGCCATCGTCGTGGGGCGTTTCCGATACAACGAACAAGTTTGTGATGTTGATACTCGGAGTGTGAGACGCGCCAACGCGAGTCATCAGTCTTGCCGGGCTCTAAGCACACGCCTACCTTGGGCCTCCACGTTCCGTTAACTTCCTAAATTCCTCTCGATTCGCCGTGAGCTGCGCATGACCGCATCTGAAGACCGCCCTAGCCTCGACCTGAACGCCAACGCGCTCACGGTCCTCGAGCGCCGCTATCTGGTCAAGGACGAGCACGGGAAGCCCGTCGAGCAGCCCCAGGACCTGTTCTGGCGGGTCGCCCGGACGATCGCGGCTCCCGACCGGGCGTATGGAGCGTCGCAGAAGGCGGTCGAGAGCGTCGCCGAGACGTTCTATGAGCTTATGGCGACGCGGGTGTGGATGCCGAATTCGCCCACCCTGATGAACGCGGGCCGGCCGCTGGGTCAGCTTTCCGCCTGCTTTGTGCTGCCGGTCGAGGACGCGCTCTCCAACGGACGGTCCGGGATCTACGACACCCTGCGGGCGATGGCGCTCGTGCATCAATCGGGGGGTGGGACGGGCTTCTCCTTCTCGCGCCTCAGGCCCAAGAACGACGTCGTCCGCTCCACGATGGGGGTCGCTTCGGGACCGGTGTCGTTCATGAAGCTGTACGATGCCTCGACCGACGTGGTGAAGCAGGGCGGCACGCGCCGCGGCGCGAATATGGGTATCCTGCGCGTCGATCACCCCGACATCCTCGACTTCATCCACTGCAAGGATGACCTCACGCAGGTCACGAATTTCAACATCTCCGTCGCCGTGACGGACGCGTTCATGCTCGCGTTGGAAGCTGGGAAGTCGTACGACCTGATCCATCCGCGCACCGGCAAGGTGGTAGGGCAGCTCGACGCCCGCGACGTATTCAAGCAGATCGTCCACGGTGCCTGGAAGACGGGTGAGCCGGGCGTGTTCTACATCGACCGCGCCAATCACTACAATCCGGTTCCGCATCTCGGCAGCTACGAGGCGACCAATCCCTGCGGCGAGCAGCCGCTGCTTCCGTATGACGTCTGCAACCTCGGCTCGATCAACGTCGGGTTGTTCGTCAACGAGACGGCGAGTGATGTGGATTGGGACAGCCTGCGGACCGCGGTGCACCTCTGCACGCATTTCCTCGACAACGTCATCGATGCGAACCGGTACCCGCTCGAGGAGATCGACAGTCTTGCGAAGCGGATTCGGCGCATCGGGCTGGGCATCATGGGATGGGCCGACCTGCTCGTCCGCCTCGGCATCTCCTACGACTCCGACGCCGGCGTCGCGCTTGGCCGCAAGCTGATGCAGTTCATTGACGAGGAGTCGAAGGTCGCGTCCGAGAAGCTGGCGGAGCAGCGCGGCGTCTTCGCGGAGTGGGACCGCTCGATCTGGGGACCGGATGCGACCTGCGCCCGCAACGCCCGCGGCGAGCGCATTCGCCCGATGCGGCGGCTGCGCAACTGCAATCTCACGACCGTCGCGCCCACGGGCACGATCTCGATCATCGCCGGTTGCTCGTCAGGCATCGAGCCGCTCTTCGCGGTCGCGTTCATGCGCAATCAGGCGGGCGTGTTGATGCCCGATGTGAACGAAGACTTCGTGGCGATCGCCAAGCGTGAGGGCTGGTATTCGGACGAGCTCATGCAGAAGATCGCGGAGGCCGGCCACATTCATTTCGATGCCGTGCCGGCGACGTGGCAGCGCGTGTTCGTGACGGCGCACGACGTGACACCGGAGTGGCACATCCAGATGCAGGCCGCCTTCCAGGACTTCACCGACTCGGCGATCTCCAAGACCTGCAACTTCGCGAATGATGCGACCGAGGAGTACGTCGAGCAGATCTACCGCTATGCCTATCAGCTCGGCTGCAAAGGCGTGACGGTGTATCGCGATGGTGCGCGCGAGAACCAGGTGCTGTCCACCGGCTCGACCGCCAAGAAGGTGCAAGAGGGTGCTGCAGGTGGCACGCCAGGGAAGGACGCGCTTACCGAAGCGCTCAGTCGGATCGCCGAGCTCGAGACCGAGTTGCATTTGACTCGCGATCGGCTCCACGACGTGGAAGCGGAGAACCTGCAGCGGCGCGCGAAGCGCTCTCGCCCGGATCTACTCAAGGGTTCGACGCGCCGCGTCGAATCGCCGCTCGGCACGATGTACGTGACCATCACGGAGGACGACAAGGGACAGCCGTTCGAAGTGTTCATGTCGCTCGGGAAGGCCGGCGGCGCGCTGATGGCGGACGTGGAGGCGATCGGCCGGCTGATTTCGTTGGCGCTGCGCTCAGGCGTGCCGCTGCCCGAGATCTATCGGCAGCTGCGCGGTATCTCGTCCGATCGCGCGGTTGGACTGGGAGCGCACAAGGTGCTGTCGGTTCCCGACGCGATCGGCATCGCGATCGAGAAGTGGATGCAGGACAAGCAGGGCGTGCAGCAAGACCTGCTGGACAGCACCGCAACTCCCGCTGTCGCGTCGAGCGAAGTAGTCCGGGGGACCGCGGGCGACGCCACGCTTCGCGCCGCGCTCGGGCCGGGCCAGGACTTCATCGGTGCCTGCCCCGACTGCGGCTCACAGCTCGCGTTTATCGAGGGATGTGCGAAATGTCACGTCTGCGGTTTCTCGGAATGCGGGTGAGCTTATTTCGACCGCGACCGCTGTGACTCCAGTCACGACGGGCACGTGCGGGGCAGGGTAGTCTTAGGCCATGGAAAGCTCGCGGATGGTCCTGCCGACGCGTCTGCAGGTGAAAGGGTGGGCGCGGGTTGGTCCCTCCGGCGCGCACACGCTGCGCCGTGGCGCCTGGTATCCGGTCGTGCGGATCTCCTCCAGCAACATCGTCGTCCTCGACGTCAACCGGCACAATGTGCCGGTGGACCGTCGGTTCCTCGAGATCCGCTATCATCCGCCTGAGCGTTGGACGATCGTGCGTTGCGAGCCGCGCGTCATCGAACGACTGGGACGAATTTTTCCGCTGACGTACGCGGTCTGCCCCTCGTGCCGGCATCGGCAGGGCATTGAAGCCAGGACCAATGAAATGACGTGCGATCGCTGTCATAAGACAGCCGGAATGGCGTGGGACGAACTCTCTTAGACGCCCGGCTAGGCGCGCTTGTCCTAAAGCAGTGCGATCGCATCCCCCAACGAAACCGTCCCCGTCCCTTCACCGACACAGTAAAATCCCCGCATTCCTCCATCCAAGAACTGCAGATGCTTTTTCAGCTCCTCGGGTTCGACTTGCTTTCCGAGTGCCCATCCCGTGAACGGCCGGCACGGGTGGGCGACTTGCAGCACTCGTAACCGAACCAGCTCCTTCCCGTCGGGGGCCAGGATCGCCACGCCCTCCGCCAGGTCCTCGTACGTGAACCGGCCGTCCGTCTCCGCGATGATGTTCTCGCCCGCGCACCCGACGACGACCCGGTCGCCGAAGTGCTCGCGCATCGCGTCGTAGTGCGAGGTGAACCCGAGCGAAATGCCGTGGAGGCCATCCTCGTTCTTGGTGTGCGGATGCGCGCGGTGGTGCACGTCGACGACCCACGCGTCATCCTCGATCGCGCCCAGGGCGCCTTCCGGCGTGACATTCAGTTTCGGGACCGAGAGCAGCGGAGCGGGATCGTACCGCCGAGTAGGTTTCTCGCCCGTCTTCAGTGAGCCGCGCTGGATTTGGAGTCGGGCAACCGTTCCGATGGTGCGCATAACGCAATGTAGCGTGATGTGCTACATTGGGCCGCTTCATGGGTCGTCCCATCGGGTGGGCGCGATGTTTGGATAATGTCGCCGACGTGCTGCGTCGAGGCGCCTGGTATCCCATCGTCGAAGCAACCGCCGACAAGGTCGTCATTGAAGTGCGGCAGAGACCCGTCCGGCTCAGCCGCATCGACGTCTCCGTCCGCGACACGCCGCCCGATCACTGGAGCATCGTCGTCCGCACCGGCGTTCTCCGCCCTACCCTCGGCGGCAGGGAAGGGGAGGACGTGATCACGACCTACGCCGTCTGTCCCCACTGCCACGAGCGGGCGGACTTCAAAGGGAAACCCGACGCCCTCCGATGCACGCGGTGCTCGCGAGAATCGAAAGTCGACTGGTCGGAAATCTGCTGACTCGGCGGTCTTGCGAAGCCCGAAACTGTTTAGTATGTTAACTATCAACATGTTAACAACTACCCACGTGACTGGCGGCGCATGGCTGATCGCTCGGAATTGGCGCTCCAGCTGACGGACGCCGTCGCGGCCGCCTACCAGGCGGTCGAGCGGGCCGGCAATCGCGCCTACAAGAGCTTTGGGCTCTCGCAGCGCGCCCATGCCGCGATGGCGGCCGTGGATCTCGGTGGCCCCGACGGCGCGCGCCCGAGCGACGTGGCGCGCGAATTGGGCGTGTCCCGCGCCGCCGCCACGACGTTCATTCAACGGCTCGAAGCGAAAGGCCTCGTCGAGACCACGACCGATCCTGACGACGATCGCGGCGTGCGCGTCACGCTCACGCGCCACGGCTTGGAAGTCCTGCTCCGCGTGGGACAGCTGGAACGCCGCCTCGCGGCCCGCACGATCGAGGGGCTGCCCGCCTCAGCGATGGCGCGCACGATCCACGTGCTCCAGGAGCTCCGCCAGCGCCTCGAACAGAAGGTGCTCGAGGTCGTGCGCTGAGCGCGTATACCGATGTGCGAATCTTTATGCAGTTGCCCGCGATCTGGCTCGCTGCTGGTGTCACTTCACGTAGTACTTCAATGGCTTTACTTATGCGTAGTCGCTTCAACGCATTCAACTCACTGTGCGGGGACGTGGTGTCGCTTATCCGAGACCCAATCGAACGCGTTCCAGCCTGGCTAGTTTTCCACATCTCGAACCCCGCGTGAATTTGTGGAAAACCTGAACGGCGACCCGAAGATACGTCGCACGAAAATCGTGGCGACCCTGGGGCCTGCCACTGCGAACGCGTCCACCATCGGCGCCCTGCTGCACGCCGGCACGAACGTCGTGCGTATCAATGCATCCCACGGTACGCCCGAACTCCGTGGGGAATGGATCGCCGCAGCGCGGCGGGCAGCGGAGTCGCTGGCGACGCCGGTGGCGGTGCTCCTCGACCTCCAAGGTCCGCGTATTCGGGTTGGAGACCTTCCCCATCCACGCGAGCTGACCCCCGGACAACAGGTCGTATTCGCGCCGGAGGAAGTCGCGCGGGGCGACGACCTCCCGACCACGTACGACGGTTTGGCGACCGACGCTCGGGTTGGCTCGCGCATTCTTCTGAACGACGGCCTCTTGTCGGTGGAAGTCACCGGGGTGGATGCGCCACGTGTACGCGGTCGCGTCATCGACGGCGGTATGCTGACCGCGCACAAGGGCATGAACCTGCCGGGACTCCACGTATCGGCGCCGGCGCTGACGGAGAAGGACCGGCAGGATGTGCAGGACGCGGTGCGGGCGGGCGTCGACTATCTCGCGCTCTCGTTCGTCCGTCGCGCCGAGGACATCGAGGAGCTCCGGGGGCTCGTGCCGAACACGATCAAGCTGGTCGCCAAGATCGAGAAGGCGACGGCACTGGAGAATCTGGAGCGGATCGTGGCGGCGGCGGACGCGGTGATGGTTGCCCGCGGTGATCTCGGCGTCGAGCTGCCCTTCGAGCAGGTGCCACTCGTGCAGAAGCGGCTGATCAGCGAAGCGAATCAGCAGGGAAAACCGGTCATCACCGCTACGCAGATGCTCGAATCGATGGTCCACGCGCCGCGCCCGACGCGAGCGGAAGCATCGGACGTCGCCAACGCGATCCTCGACGGCACCGATGCCGTGATGCTCTCTGCCGAGACCGCGGTCGGGCAATATCCGCTAGAGGCCGTGCGGGCGATGGATCGCATCATCCGCGAAATGGAGCGCCACCCGCTGCGGCAGCGGGAAGAGCGGCGCAAGGCCGCGGATGGGGTCACGACGGAAGACGCGATTGCCTGGGGGACGTTCGCGGTCGCGCGCATGCTGAAGACGCCGCTCATCGTCACACTCACCAAGGGCGGGTTCACCGCGCGCAAAGTCGCCGCGCTCCGGCCGCCGGTGCCGATTCTGGCGGTGACGACCGAGTCGACGACGTATCGCCAGCTCGCGCTCGTGTGGGGTGTCGTTCCCGTCCTCGTCGACCACGTGCCGGGGTACGACGCCATGTTGGAGGTGGTGCGCGATCTCATTCTCAAACGCCGGCTCGCGAAGCAGGGCGACTGCATCGTGATGACGGCGGGAGTGCCGTGGGACGTTTCGGGCAGCACCAACCTCATCAAGGTCGAGAAGGTGTGATGTGCGGCTGATTTTTCTCGGCACGGGTACATCGTTCGGCGTGCCGCAGATCGGCTGTCGCTGTCCAACCTGTACATCCTCCGACCCCCGCGACAAGCGCACGCGCACGGCTGCGCTCATCGAGACGAGAGGTAAGCGGCTTCTGATCGACACGCCGCCCGAGCTGCGGCTCCAGCTCGTCGCGGCCGGCATCGATCGGATCGACGCCGTGCTGTTTACGCACGCGCACGCCGACCACGTGCACGGCATCGATGACCTGCGTGCGCTGTCGGTCCGCCAGGGCGCGATGCTTCCCGCATACGGCTCCCGGGAGACCATGGCGGAGCTCGCCGTCAAGTTCCCGTACATCTTCGATCCGTCCTTCGTCGTTCCAGCGGGGACGAGCAAGCCGGAGCTGGCGCCGCATGTGCTCGAGGCCGGTGTGACCGTTTCCATCGCCGGCGTACCGGTGCTGCCGTTATCGCTGCCGCACGGCGATCATTATGTGCTGGGATATCGGATCGGTCCGATCGCCTACATCACGGACGTGAAAACGATTCCCGACGACGCCATCGCGGCGCTGGCGCATCTCGACGTGCTCGTGCTCAACGCGTTGCTGTCGCGCCCGCATCCCCTGCATCTGCCCGCGGGGATTGCGCCCGCGTACGACGGGCTGGTTATCGAAGTGGACGAGCCATAGATTCCGCCGCGAGGAGGGGAGGGAGTGCTCTAATGCTGCAGCAGTTCGACGATCCCGCCGTCCGCCAAGGCCCCAACATGGATGCGCTGGTGCGCGAGGCGGTGTTCGGCAACGAAGACGCCAAGACGCAGGCGCGGTGGATGCTCTGGGAAATCGGCCAGCGGGCAGGCGTCCGTCCCGCGTCGATCCACGAGCTGTACCTGGCGCGCGGGCGCGGGGAAGTCCCGCCGTTCACCACCCCCGCGATGAACGTCCGCATTCTCTCATACGACACCGGGCGCGCGATTTTTCGCGCGGCGCAGCGCCTCGATGTCGGCGCGGTGATCTGCGAGATCGCCCGCAGCGAAATCGCCTACACCGATCAGCGTCCCGCGGAGTACGTCGCCGTGATGACGGCAGCCGCGCTGCGCGAGGGATTCAAGGGGCCGCTGTTCATTCAGGGCGATCACGTGCAGGTCAACGCCAAGAAATATGCCGCCGACGCCGCAGGCGAGCTGAAGGCGCTGCGCGCGTTGATCGAGGAAGAGCTGCAGGCGGGCTTCTACAACATCGACGTCGATACCTCGACCCTGGTGGATCTCTCGAAGCCCAACCTCGACGAGCAACAGCGGACCAACTACGAGCGCGCGGCCGAGCTGACGCAGTTCATTCGCGAGCGCCAGCCCGAGGGTGTGACCGTCTCGGTCGGCGCCGAGATTGGCGAGGTCGGCGGCAAGAACAGCGACGTCCACGAGCTGCAGGCGTTCATGGAGGGTTACAACCGCACGATTCGGCGGCTCGGGACCTCGCCCGGCATCTCGAAAATTTCGGTGCAGACGGGCACCAGCCACGGCGGCGTCGTCCTTCCTGACGGCACGATCGCGAAGGTGCAGCTCGATCTGGCGGCGCTCAAGGCGCTGTCGCACGACGCGCGTACCAAATACGGACTCGGTGGTGCGGTGCAGCACGGCGCGTCCACGCTGCCACCCGAGGCGTTCTCGCAGTTCCCGGCATGCGAAGCGGTGGAGATTCACCTCGCCACGAATTTCCAGACGCTCGTGTTCGACCATCCCGCGCTCCCTGCCGATCTCCGACGCGACGTGAACGCCTGGGTGAAGAACGAAGCCAAGGACGAATGGAAAAAGGGCGATACGGAAGAGCAATTCATCTACAAGAGCCGCAAGAAAGCGATCGGACCGTTCAAGCAGCGCTTCTGGGATCTGCCGGCCGACGTCCGCGCCGCGATCGGCGCCGATCTCGAGAAGACGTTCGCGTTCCTGTTCGAGCAGCTGCGGGTGAAGGGGACGCGCGCCGCCACCGATCGGTACGTGAAGCCGAAGCTCGCGTCGCATGCGGCCCCACGGGGCGCGCTCGTCGCGGCGCCGGATGACGCGGAGGCGGGCGAATGAGCGAACGTGGCAGCAGCGGGTTCGGGGCGTTCCTGTTCGGCATCGCGCTGGGCGCGGTCGCCGGATTCCTGTTCGCGCCCGAAGGCGGCGAGGGCACCCGCCGCCGGGTCGGAAAAGGACTCCGCAATCTCAAGGAGCTGGCCGAAGAAAAGGTCGATGAAGTGCGCGGGCTGCTGAAAGAGGCCGAGGAAGATGAAGACGAGACCGAGGAGGACGAAGCAGAAGAGCCCGAGATCGCCACGCGTGAGCAGCTGCGGCGTCGTCTTGAGGCCGCGCGCCGGCGGCGGAACCGGGCCGCGCGGCCGACCCCCCCCCGGCCGCCCCCCCGCCCCGCCCGTCTCTCCCGCATCCGAAGAGGAGGACGAGCCGCTCGCGTGAATGGTGAAGGCGGCTGGCACCGCACGGTCACCGGTGTCGTCCGGCGGACCCTCGAAGCGGCCTACGAAGACAACATCCCCTTTCTCGCCAGCGCCGTCTCGTTCGACATCCTCCTCACCACGATTCCCTTCGTCGGCCTCGTGCTCGCGGTCGTCGGGTATCTCGTCGAGTACCAGGTCGCCATTCACCAGCTCAACGTCCACGAGCTGTTGCAGCGCTTCCTTCCCGACTCGAGTGAAGGCAAGACCGACACCTTCGGATTCATCGAGCGCGCGCTCGGCGACCTCGTCGGGCGCCGCGGTCGCCTCACACTCTTCGCCGCGCCCCTGTTCCTCTGGTTCTCGACTCGTATGTTCGGAGGACTGCGCGCGGCCCTGAACGAGGTGTTCGACACCGAGGAGAATCGCCCCTGGCCCGTTGCCAAGCTCACCGATCTCGCCATGGTGTTCGCCGCCGGGGCCCTGTTCTTGGCGAACGCCTTCGCCTCGACGGGGCGGGGGGTCGGTTCGCAGCTCGGCACACTCGTGTTCAGCACAGTGTTGTTCTTCATCATCTTCAAGTTTTTGCCGAGCCGGCGCATTTACTGGCGGACCGGGCTGGTGGCGTCGCTGTTCTGCGCGGTGGGATTCGAGGTCGCCAAACGGCTGTACACCCTCTACGTCGCGCACTTCGTCACCTTCAATCGCGTCGCGTCCGATGCGAACCTGATCGCCGTGTTGTTACTGCTGCTGTGGATTTACTACACGGCCTACGTGTTTCTGCTGGGCGGGGAAGTCGCCGAGACGTACGATCTGATGCGGATGCGACACCTGCAGCGCGTGCGGCTCGGATGAACGTCATCGATCTACGATCGGATACCGTCACCAAGCCGTCCACCGGAATACGGCGCGCGATGGCGGACGCGGAAGTCGGCGACGACGTGCTGGATGGCGATCCGACGACGCGCCGGCTCGAGCAGCGGATCGCCGCGTTGTCCGGTGCGCAGATCCGACCCATCACCACGTGTGACGGCCTGCTGACCGCGGAGCTTGTGCGGAATGCCTTACGGCCCGCGTCGCCTGACGTACCGCGCATCAGCGCCCTCGCGATCGAGAATACCCACAACGCCGCTGGCGGTCGTGTGCTCAGCGTGGCGGCGTTTGACGGCGTCGCGCGCGCGCGTGGGAGATCCGCAAGCGGCTGGGCGGAGGAATGCGGCAATCAGGCATTCTCGCCGCCGCCGGGCTCTACGCGCTCGATCACAACAGAGAGACGCTGCGGTGACCACCCCGCCCCCTGATCGTCCTGCGCCGAAGCTTCAGGCGATGCCGGTGGACCGGTCGATCCTGTGGAATCCGTCGCTGCCCGGGGCGCGTCCCTCGGCAGGGGGCCGGGCGCCTTATCCGATTTTCTTCCAGCAGGAAGCCGTCATCGCGCTGCAGGAGCATCTCAAGAGCTCGCCCACTCAGGCGATCTTCGGTTTTCTGATCGGTGACGTGTATCGCGATCCCGAAGCGGGCGTGCTCTATATCGTCATCGACAAGACGTTGAAGCTCAGCCAGCCCATCTATGGGGATAAGACCGAAGTCGTGGTATCGCGGTTGTGGGATCGGATGCAGCAGCAGTTGGCGAAGGCGGCGGGGTCGTTGCTCGGCTGGTACCACAGCCATCCGGGGCAGGGCGGATACCTCACGGCCCACGACGTGGAAACGCACGAGAAGTTTTTCACCGATCCCTGGCAGGTTGCCGTCCTCGTTGCCGCCGAGGCAGGAGGCGTAACCGGAAAATTCTTTCGCGCATCACAAGACGCGGATTGGCACAAGACGCCACAGTCGTTCTACGAGCTCCTCCAACCGGATTCGATCAAACCGGACGGGAAGAAGCGGTCATTTATTACGTGGCGGAATCACAAGGCATTCGGACCAAGCCTCAAGGGGCCACCGCGCCCCAAACAAGCGGCCGCGCCTGCGCCTCCTCCACCGGAGCCGGAGCCCGAAGAACCGGAAGCAGCCGAAGAAGAAGCAGCACCGGAGCCGCCGCGGCCTCGTGCTCCTCCGCCCGTGACAGAACGTGGCTTCCGCATCATGCGCTCGAGTGCCGACGACATTCCCGTTATTGGCTCAGGCGCGGATGACGAGCCGGCGCCTCCCCCGCAACCGGAGCCCCCCCCTCCTCCGGCGCCCCCGCGCCCCCCCCCCCCGCCGTCCCAGCGCAAAACCATGGAAACGAGGCGCCCGGCTGCACCGGTCTTCGTGCCGGACGAGCCATCGCCACCAGGGCCGGCGCCAACACCGCCTCCATCGGCGCGCTCGTCTGATGACATCCCGTGGCAGGTCACGCCGGAGTCGGTGGCTGCGATTCCGCCGGAGGTTGCGGCTCCCGCTCCTCCGGGGCCGCGTCGCACGCCGACACACTCGTTTCGGCTGCTCGAGGAGGAGCAGGAGAAGAAGCCGGCACCCCACGCGCGCCGGCGCAAGCGGCGCGGCTCCTGGACCAAGCGGTTCGTGCTCTTGCTGTTGTTGGCGGGGATTGGTGCCGGCGCGTATTGGTATGTAAAGATCCGGAATCCGGCGGAGCCGTTGCCCTGGGCAGGTCTGGTCGATCGGGCGAAGCAGTTGGTGGCCCGCCGGCCGAAGCCACCGGCGCCCGGCCGTGCGCAGTCTGGCAACCGGGCGCCTCGCCCTCGTCCTCAACCCGCGCCACCCGCGCCTGCCGCCACACCGCCTCCGGCCCCTCCGGCGCTGCAACCGGTGTCGCCGTTTGCGCGATTCGATCGCCTGAGTGACTCCTTGTCCCGGGCGGTGCGCAATTTCCAGGATCGCGCCTCGCTGTTCGCGAGCGGCCAGATGGACTGTGGCGGTCTCTCGAGTGGGCTGGTCACGATCGAAAATCTGTGGATCACCTACAACACGGAGCGGCGTGCCCGCATGGCGGCATTCGATCCGCGGCGCGCATCGCAGGATCAGGCGTTGTACGCGGCGGTCGACTCGGTGGAGAGCCGATTTGAACAGTCGGGGTGCCGGCGGCCATGAACCTGCTCCTCGCGTTGTTACTCGTGACGCAAGGTGCGGCGCCGCTGCGCAAAAGCGATCTCGTACGGCTGCTCTCGGCTTCCGCGATGTCATCGGTGGAATTGGCGCGGTTCGTCGGTCGCAACTGCCTGACGTTCGAGCCGACCGAGCGTGACCGCACGGACTTCCGGCGGCTCGGCGCGGACCGCGCGCTGCTCGACGCAGTGGATCGCTGCGCGCGCAGGACGACGATTACGCCGGTGGTGGCCCCCCCCCGCCCACAGCCCGTTCCAGCCCGACGGGCGGTCTCACCAGTGCGCAGTGCGTTCGCGACCGGCGGCGGTCAACGGGGTCCGGCAGGCTCGCGGCTGCCGCGGGCGCTCGTCTTCGATGCTCGTGACTCGCTGGGCGTGCCGATCGCGGGCGTGCCCATTGTTTTCGTCGGCATCAATGCGCGCATCGACGCCGACACCGCGACCACCAATGCCTCGGGAGAGGTCCGGGTGGGCGTCTCTCTGGGTCCGCGCGCGGGACCCGCAACCGTGCTCGCCGCCGCCGGCGACGTCGAAAAGCAGGTTGCTTTCAACGTTGCGCCCGGCCCTGCGGCGCAACTCGTGATTCAGTGCGATCAGAGATCGGTCACGGGACACTTTGTGGTCCGTCCCGACACGGTGATCGATTTGCGCGTCACCGCGCAGGATGGGTTCGGCAACGCGACCGCGCTGCTCGAACTGCGCGGCGCCGTCGCTGACGCCCGCATTTTTCGCGTGCTGCGCGTGACGCAGGACAGTCTCGCCGGCACGCTCGCGCTCAAGCCCGATCAACCGGGAACGACGAGTCTCGCGGTGATCGCGAATGGGATGCGCCAATATTTCACGGTCACAGTCCCACCGCGGGCTGCGCCCGGCAAGGTGGATTGTCCGTAAGCACGATGTCTGGGTAGGTTTCCGGCGCCCCA
>MNDR01000019.1 GCA_001915025.1 Gemmatimonadetes bacterium 13_2_20CM_2_65_7 | reverse complement strand
GAAGGGGCATGAATATGCGACGTGTTGAGAGTTTACTCGTTGCGGTTCTGTCAGTGCTGCCGTCTGTCGCGTTGGCGCAGGGTGCGATTCGCGGGCGTGTCGCGGACGCGGCCGGCGCCCCGCTGGCTCGCGCGACGATCACCGCCGACGCGCCCGGGCTGCGGGCCACGAGCGATGACCAGGGTCGCTACGAGATCCGTGGCGTCGCCCCGGGTGTCTACCAGGTGCGTGTCCGGTTGCTCGGTTATCAACCGAAGACGGCGCGCGTGTCCGTAGAGCAAACTGCGGTGGTGCAGGACTTCGTGCTGAGCGAACAGCCGATCAGCCTGTCGCCGGTGGACGTCGTCGTCGGGTCGCGCGCGCGCCACACGGCTGCCGAGCAGCTCGCGGTCCCGGTCGATGTCTTCACGTCCGAAATGCTCGCCCGGCAGGGCGTGACCGAAACGGGTCAGATCCTCCAGTCGGTCGCGCCGTCCGTGAATTTTCCGCATCAGAGCGTCACCGACGCGACGGATATCGTGCGGCCGTTCACGCTGCGCGGTCTCTCGCCCGATGAGACGCTGGTGCTGATCAACGGTTGGCGCCGGCATCAGATGGCACTCGTCAACACGTTCGCGTACGGGACGGGCGCCGGCTCGAGCGGCGCCGACCTGAACGCCATTCCGTCGAGCGCGATCGACCGCATCGACGTGCTGCGCGATGGCGCGTCGGCACAATACGGCTCCGACGCCATCGCGGGCGTCGTGAACATGGTGCTCAAGGAAGGGCAATTCACGCCGTTCCTGAATACCTCGGTGGGCCGCTATCACCCGAACGACTATCCGGACGACGGCACGACGGCCAACCTGAACGGCGGCTGGGGGATTGGCATCGGTCGCGGCTCGCTCGGCTTGTTCGGCGAATTCCTCGATCGCCAGCCGACGAATCGTGCGTGGGCCGATCCGTTCGAAGACGCCGGCACCGGCGTGACGGATTCGATCGTGAATGGTCGCGTGATCATCAAGCGCAATCCCGTGGCGCAGCCGAACCACCACTGGGGCGACGGGCTCGAAAAAGACATCATGACGATGGCGAACTTCCGGCTGCCGCTGAATGACCGCGGCACCACGGAGCTGTACAGCTTCGGTGGCTGGAGCTATCGCAAGGGCACCGGCAACGGCTACCGGCGCTGCGCGGTTGACTGCGCGAGCTTCATTAATGGCCGGAGCTGGCCGCAGATCTATCCGCTTGGTTATCTGCCCGAATTCGCGCCCAACGTCAGCGACTACTCTGCCGCCGGCGGCATCCGCACCGTCACCAACGGCTGGTCGGTCGAGCTCGGCACCGCGTATGGCTACAACCGTTTCGACTACCATCTCCGTCACACGTTGAACGTGTCGCTGGGTCCGTGTCTCGACCCAAAGAACCCGTGCGCCCCCGGACCGGACAGCACGCTGGGCACGGCCGACGATATGGCCAACCAGACGTCGTTCTACGCGGGAAGCCTCCGGCGGGGCGAATGGACCACCGGGATCAATGCTGCGAAGGCGATGACGCTGGGCCTGTCCGCGCCGGTGAACGTCGCGGTGGGAGCTTCGTTCCGTCGCGAGGAATATCAGATCATGCGGGGCGAGCTCGCCTCCTACGTCGACGGCAATCACCTCGGCCCAGACAGCTCCGCGGGTTCTGATCGTCCGTATTCTCAGGTGTTCCCGGGATTCCGGCCCGCAGATGAGTCGAAGTCGCATCGCACCAATGCCGCCGCATATGCAGATCTCGAAACCAATCTGACGCCGTCGTTCCTCGCCAACGTCGCGGGGCGGTTCGAGCACTATTCCGACTTCGGCTCGCTCTTTACCGGCAAAGTCGCTTTTCGGCTGCAGCCCTCACGGCAGTTCACCATCCGTGCGGCCGGCAGCACGGGCTTCCGAGCTCCGGGTCTCAGTCAGTCGCATTTCAGTCACGTCAATACCAACGTCATCGGCGGTGCGGTGACCGACGTGCTGATCGTCCCCGTCGCCGACAGCGCGGCTCGCCTGTTCAACTCCAAGCCGTTGCGAGCAGAGAAATCCGTCAACTTGAGCGCGGGGTTTGCGTTCAGTCCGAACGACAACGTCACGTTCACGGTCGACGCATTCCAGATCCGGATCGATCATCGCATTCTCCTCAGCGCGACGTTCAGCGACAGCGTGACTCAAGCGATCCTCGCGTCAAATGGCTTTACCAATGTGAGCGGCCTGCAGTATTTCACGAACGGCCTGAACACGCGCACCCGCGGTCTCGATGTGACTGGATCGTTGAGAATGGCGGCGGGGCCTGGAACGGTCGATTGGTCGGCGGCGGTGAATTACACGAACAACAAGATCCTGCACGTCGATCCGCGGCCCGCTGTTTTCAACGGCACGCCCTCAACCGTCACCAGCCTCATCGACTCGGTGACCTACATCGGCATCACGGAGGAGCGGCCCGATTGGCGCGGCACGCTCACCGGTGAGTACTCGGCGGGCCGCGTGCATGGCTTGCTGAGAGGCTCATACTACGGCAAGTTCTCGTCGGCACAGCCCGGCTACTGCGACCTGTGCCGCGAGCGGTACGGCTCGAAGTCGCTGTTCGACGCAGAGGTCGGTTATCGGTTTGCGAGTGTCGACATCTCGCTCGGTGTGCGGAATCTGTTCGACACCTATCCCGACAAGCCAAGCTCGCCGGTGATCGTCGATGACTCAGCAGAATGGAGGAATCGTGAATCGGTATCTCGGTGCGTGCCTCGTCGCCGCTGGCGTGCTGCTCGGCGTGACGACGACCGTCTACGCGCAACAGCGCACAGTGAGCGGACGGGTATCCAACGCGGTGAATGAAGAGCCGGTCACGGGGGCCACGGTCTCCCTTGTCGGCGGCGCCAACGCCGCCGTGACCGACGCCAAAGGACAATTTTCCCTCTCGGCGCCCGAGGGCGCGCAGACGCTGGTCGTGCGCGCGATCGGATACAAGCGGCGTCAGGTGCCGGTGGGCCCGGAGCAAGCCTCGATCGCCATTCGTCTCGATCAAGACATCTTCAACCTCGAGGCGGTGGTCGTGACCGGACAGGCCACGAGCATCGAACAGCGGAACCTGCCGCAGGCCGTCACGGTGGTGAACGCGCAGGAGCTCCAGCGCGCGCCCGCCTCGACGATTGAAAGCGCGCTGCAGGGCAAGATTCCTGGCGCGCAGATCGAGGGGAACTCCGGAGCCCCGGGCGGCGGTGCGCAGATCAGTCTGCGCGGCGTCAGCACCATCAATGGCGGCGTCGACCCGTTACTCGTGGTCGACGGCATCGTCATCAGCAACCGCGCCATTGGCAACAACATGAACGCGATCAGTTTGGCGGCCGCCGGTGGCAATGCGTCCAACCAGGACAACCCGGTGAACCGCATCGCGGACCTGAATCCCGCGGACGTCGAGAACGTCGAGATGTTGAAGGGCGCGGCGGCGGCGGCGATCTACGGCTCGCAAGCCTCGAACGGCGTGATCGTCATCACCACGCGCCGTGGCTCGGCGGGCGCGCCGCGGTTCCATATCACGCAGCGGTTCGGCGAGTTCCGCGTTTCCAATTTCATGACGTCGCGGGTCTTCAAGGATTCCGCCGAGGCGGTCACGGTGTACACCGACTCCACACTGGTCGGTCAGTTGTGCAATCTGCCGAACAAGGCGTGCCCGAATTACGACAACATCGGGTTGCTGTGGGACCGGCATCCGCTTTCGACTGAAACCGACGCGAGCATCTCGGGCGGAACGGATCAGACGCGCTATTTCGTTTCGGGTCTCGTCAAGCGCGACGGCGGCATCGCACCCAACACGGGCTACGACAAGCAATCGGTGCGCGCCAACCTCGATCAGGTGCTGAGCTCGCGCTGGGGACTCCAACTGAACAGCCAGGTCATTCACAGCTTCTCCCAGCGCGGCATCTCGAACAACGACAACTCGGGGATGGCCAGCGAGCATCAGAGCCTGCTGTTCAGCGCGACCGGCGGCCTCGACTATTACCAGCAGCAGAATGACATCTATTCGCCGCCCGAGCTGCAGTTTGAGCCCAACGATGGCCAACCCGGGACGGTCGTGCTGGGCAAAGCGTCCAACCTCAACCTGAACCTGCTCGTGAGCGGCGTGCACACCCTGACCACCTCGTCGGGTACGCAGGCCACGACGTCGCTCGGCGTTCAGTACGTCGACCAGAACTTCAACTTCACGAACATCGTGGGGCGCAACTTGCCGCCGGGGCAGCAAAACGTCGACAAGGCGACGAGCATCAACATCAATCAGGATGAGCAACCGCAGCGCGACGTCGGTCTATTCGCGCAGGAAGAGGTCTTGCTGATGGATCAGCGCGCGAATGTGACGCTCGGCATCCGCGCCGATCGGTCCAGCGTGAACGGTGATCCGAACAAGTATTTCTTCTATCCCAAGGCGGCGGTCGCGTACCGGCTGACCGACCTCGGCGGCAACTCAGCCAACGAGTTGAAGCTGCGCGTCGCGCTCGGACAGACGGGCAACCCCCCGGTCTTCGGCAACAAGTACGTGAACAGCGCCACCGCCACGATTGGCGGTCTCTTCGGCACGTTTGTCCCTGTTCTCGCCGGGGATCCCGGCATCCGACCGGAACGCCAGACGGAATTGGAAGGGGGCGTCGACGGCACGCTTCTGAACGGGCGCCTCCAGGCCTCGGTCACCTTGTACAATCGCAGCATCAGCGACCTCCTGCTGGTGCAGACGCTCGCGCCGTCGATGGGTCAGGGGCAGCGGGTGTTCAACGGCGGCAAGCTGCGCAACCGCGGCATCGAAATCGGTGCCGGCTATTCGATCGCGCAGCGTCCGGACCTCAGCTGGATCGTCCACTCGACCTTCTCTGAGAACCGGAGCCTGGTCGTCGAGCTTCCCGTGCCGGCGTTCCTGACGGGCGGTTTCGGCACGGCATTGGGGGCTTACGAGATTCAGCAGGGCAAGTCGGCCACCCAAATCGTCGGTCAGGAGGGCGTCGTGGGCGACGGGGAGCCGAGGTTCCGGATGTCGTTCTCGTCGGATCTCGACTATCACCGCGTGAGCCTCGGGATGACGTGGGACTGGAAGCATGGCGGCGACGTCATCAATCTGACGGACCTGCTGTTCGACCTGTTTGGCAACAGCTCCGACTACAACACGGGGGGCAAGCAACGCGCGAACGCGTTCTTGGGCGGGAAGACACAGCCCTACGTGCAGGACGCGTCGTACCTGAAACTGCGCGAGCTGTCCTTGTCTTATCGGTTGCCCGCGCGGGTCACGTCGCAGCTCTTCGGCTCCCGGGTCACGGACGCGCGGCTATCGCTGTCGGGACGGAATGTCCTCCGGTTCACGAAGTTTCATGGCAACGATCCGGAGGTCTCGAATTTCGGGAACCAGGCGATTGCGCGAAACATCGACGTAGCGCCATTCCCGCCGAGTCGCAGCATGTTCGTCTCCGTTGACTTCGACTTCTGAGCGAGGGCACACGACCATGAAACGCATTGGCTTGATTCTCACGGTCGCGGCACTCGTCATCGGAGTGGGTGCCTGCGACTTCAACATCAGCGATCCGAATAATCCGCCGCAAATCGGACCGAATCCATCGCAGCCGGTGGTGGCGGCGGCGGTGGCCGGCATCATCATCGCGGCGCGTTCCAATGCCGCCGGTTGGAACCTGGATGCCGGCATCCTGGGGCGTGAGGCGTTCCGGTTCGACGGCTCAGACCCGCGCTTCATCACCGAGCTGCTCCAGGGCCCGCTGGATCCCGGGAGTGGCGCATTCGGCGGCAATTTCTGGTCCCAGCACTATGCCGCGATTCGCAGCACCAACAACCTGCTGAACGTGATCGGGACCGCTTCCGCCCTGTCGGCGCAGGAGCAGAATGCCACGCGCGGCTTCGCGGAGACGATGCAGGCGTATTCGTTCCTCATGGTGCTGATGGCACGCAACCAGGATTCGATTCCCATCGCGGTCAACGTGCCCGTGACGGCCGCACCCGCGCCGTTCGTCACCAACGATTCGGCGTATACCTTCGTCTCGGCGCTGCTCGACTCGGCCAACGCGCATCTCGCGGCGGCGTCGGCCGCGTTCCCGTTCAGCCTGCCGTCCGGATTCACCGGCTTCACCACGCCCACCACGTTCCAGAGGTTCAACCGGGCGCTGAAGGCGCGGGTGGAGGTGTATCGCGGCAGCCGGGGATGCGCGGCCTGCTACACGGCCGCACTCACCGCGCTGGCGGCATCGTTCATCGATACCAGCGCCACCGCGGATCTCAATGCGGGCGTGTTCTTCAACTACAGCACCAACTCCGGCGACGCCGCCAATCCGCTGTTCCAGAATCCGCAGACGGGCGAGAACTTCGTCCATCCGTCGATCCGCGACAGCGTGGAGACGAAGCCCGGCGGTGGGAACGACAATCGCTACACGGCGAAGGTCATCGGTCGTCCGCAAGTCTCCGCGGGGGTGCCGCCACTGTCGTCGGATCTGGGATGGATTCGCTATAACACCGCATCCTCACCGGTCCCGATCATCCGCAACGAAGAATTGATTCTGCTGCGCGCCGAGGCCAACAACGCGGCGCCGAATGCCGTGGCGGCCGCTGCAGACGTGAACTACATCCGCGTGCATTCAGGCGGTCTGGCCGTAGATGGGACCCTCGTCGGAGGGACCCAAGCACATATCCTCAGTGCGATTCTGAGAGAGCGAAAGTACTCGTTGCTCTATGAAGGGCACCGCTGGGTCGATATGCGCCGCACGGGTCGTCTCGCGCAAATCATCATCGATCGTCCAAGCGTCGATAAGGTCTTCCCGACGCTGCCGATTCCGCAGAGCGAGGTGCTCGCGCGGAAATAGACGATCGCCGGAAAAAGAGAACCGCCGGGCGGCAGCTGCCTCCCGGCGGTTTTTTTGGCTGGATACGGCGTTACATCCTGGCGCCCATCCCTGCGCCCGCGCCCATGTTCCTCGGTGGCCTCGTGAACGCGGCGTTCACGAGGCCACCGAGGAACCAGGCGGCCAACCCCGCCTTCACCGCCGTTGCCGGACCCGCGCCGTAACGCGGCCGAATGGCGGCATACAACCACACCAGGAACACGCCGACGACGAAATCGAGGAATACGAACCAAAGGATCGTGTTGCCAGCGATAGGCGGTTTACCCAACGCCTGCATCGCCGCCGCCATCTGCGCCTTGAGGACGACGCCGTAGAGCACATAGTCGACGATGTTCAGCACGACCCCGGCAATCAGGCCGCCGATCAGCACCTTCTGCATGTTGATCTTGCCCATCGGAGCACCCCCGCAAACAAGAGAGGACAGCCTGTGGCCCGACCCCCCGACCCCCCGACCCTAGATCACCGCCGCCACGCTAGGGAATTGGACGGCAATCGTCAAGTCACGGCACCATCAAGACGGCGACCAGCCCCCCCATTCCATCGGACACCACCGCGACACCACCGGGCACAACCCACTCTTTTCCATCGACTACCAGATTGAAATAGTAGGTGCCCGGCTGCAGCAACAGCGCGGCCTCCCAGATGTCTCCGCCGAGGCCGTGAATATCGACCGGGGTCCACGCATTCCAGCTCCCCGCGATCGCAACCGATTGCGCGCCGCTCATTCGGAAACGCACGACGAGAGAATCGCCGCGATGCTGCGCGACAAGCGGTTGGAGAAGCGGTGCCGCCGACACGGAGGAGCTGGCGCCCGGTGAGGAAAGCGCGCGGCGCGTCGTATAAAACCGTACGCCGCCGCCGACGAAGCCTGCGCGCGGAAGTCCCTGAAACGGATCGCGCAGATAGTTGCCGCCTGACGCTTCCACCGCGATCGCTGGAGTGACGAAGTACTGCAGCGAAGCGCTCGCCGCGCCCGTCGAGGCGTATGTGGCACTCACGCGCGCGCTGAGCCACAGCGATGCGAGCAGACGCGGTTTCTCCATGGTCGCGCCGCCCACGAGATCGGTGTACCACGACCCGTAAAACTGCGTGCCTTCGACTGTCAGCGAGAGTTGAGCAGGCGACGCGACCGGCTGCCACCAACCGCGCGCGCGCAGACGCAGCGCGCCGACACCGGGCGCGCCCTGGATGACCCCCGTCGCCCAACCGGCGCCGAGCGCGATGCCACCGTGTTTCGCGGTCCACAACGTTTCGAGCAGCGCCGTTCCCGACCCTGCGGCGACTCCGTCAGAGCGCGTGCTGAAAGCGATGGATGCGCTGCCCGCCACGCGCACGACGGCGGGAGGGGTGGGAATCGCTGCCCACAGGTCTCCGCGACCTTGACCGGCCCAGACCCCGCCAGCGAGCAGCGATGCCGCACCACCGGCCGCTACATAAGAGGAAGGAGAGAGGCGCTGAACGGCCGGAGACGCCGTGAAGGAGCTGAAACTCGAGCCGCCGGCGTAACGAACGATGCCCGTCCCAATCCCGAGCGAAGCCTGTGTTCGCGCGGAGTCAGGAAGGGTGAAGAGTGCAAGCGCCGGGAGAAAAAAAACCGGTCCCAACTTCATGGGACCGGTAAGATACAGCGGGACAGACGATCTCAGTTATGGGCGACGGCCATGTCCGGCATTATCGGGCCGATGCGATGGCGACGCTGGTGTGGCCGGGGTCGCCGGGGTAGCAGGCGTCGCATGGGTCGCGGGACCGCCCCCGTCGGGATGCGGCGTGGCAGGGGTCGCGCGGGTCGCACGGGTCGCGGGCGTGGCGGGCGTCACGGGTCGGTTGTCCAACCCGACCGCTTCACCGCGCACATGCGTGGCCCGGCGCGCCATATTCGCCGCCACCTTCGCCTTGGCGACGTCAGATGCGTGCTCGTTGGGAGCCGCCACCTTGGGCGTCTGGGCCGCGAGCAGCGCCGGAAGGGCGAGCGCGGGAACGAATGTAAACAGTCGCTTCAACATGCTACCTCCGTGGCATACGTACGTCTCGTAGAGCAAGCTCGGCACGCGCTAGCTCCGTGGCCATGGCGCGGAGCGAACGCAGGGGAGTACTGGACCCGACGAAACGCGCCGCCGCATACCAGAGTTGTGCAAACACGTCGCGGACGACGCGCTCCGCCAGATTCGAATCCATCAGGATGCCGTACGCCTGCGCGTACAACGAGCCGCGATGACGGCGCTCCAGCTCGACCAATGCGGTCGAGTCATGTTGCACCAGTCGCTCGATCAATTCACCATCCGGAACGAGGGGGGGTACCGGGGGTCTCGGCTCTAGCATCGCTGACATAGCGAGCTAAAGATTGCTGCGGGGTGGCGAAGGTAACGTTACCGGGCCAGCCCGGGGGTGCTCTTTAGCGGGGGCGGGGGGTACTGGTTGCGCGCTGAGACGGACGCGGGAGATGGCGACATCGTTCGGGCGGTGCTCGCGGGCGACCGCGAGCGTTACGCCGAGTTGGTGGACCGGTACCGAGACCGCTACGCCCGCTACGCCGCGCGAATGTTAGGCTCGACGGACGCCGCCGAGGATGCCGTGCAAGACGCCTTCGTGCGGGCCTTCGACCAGTTGGCGCAGTGTCAGGATCCGAACAAGTTTGTCGGTTGGTTCTTTCTCATTCTCCGCAACCGCTGTTTTGCGGAGCAGCGGCGCACCAGGACGACGGCGCCGTTGGAAGCAGCCGATGGCGTCGCGACGCAAGAGCGCGCAGACGAAGTCGCGGAAACCGTGGAACGGCGGCGCGCCCTGCAGCATGCGCTGCTCGACCTGACGCCCGAGCAGCGCGAGGTGTTTGTACTGAAGCACGTTGAGGGTCTGTCGTATCAAGAGATTGCTGAGCGGCTGAGCACGTCGGTGCCGTCGCTCAAAATGCGGATGCACCGCGCTTACGACAGATTGCGGGAGCAACTGCGGGAGCATACATGAACGAACGGGAATTTCATCCTGAGGTGAGGCGGCTCCTGGACGGCGAAATTACCATCGCCGACCTGCCGCTCGAGCTGCGCGTCGAGGGCGAGGAAGCCCTGCGGCTGCTCGCCGCTGTGGATCGCACTCCCGTCTCGTTGCCCGCCGTGACCTGGCGCGTGATGGCCGCGCTCGAGCGCCGGAGACAGCGTGTGCGGTGGTCGTGGCTGCTGGTCCCGGCGCTCGCGATGGCCGCGGCGCTCGTGCTCTGGATCGTGCGACCGTCCGCGGTGGGCCCGAGTGCGGCCGGTAACGTCGTCACGGTGCGGTTCGTGCTGGTCGCGCCCGGAGCCCAGCACGTGAGTCTCGCCGGCACGTTCAACCATTGGGATCCGCGCGCCACACCGCTCGTGCGCTCCGGTGCGGGCGATTTATGGACCGCGACGCTGTCGCTTCCTCCGGGACAACATCAATACGCTTTTGTCGTGGACGGCACCCGTTGGGTGCCCGACCCCACCGCCCCCGCGGTCGACGACGGCTTCGGTCGTCGTAACAGCGTGCTCACATTGTGACGATGCGCTTCCCCTCGATTCTCACGCTCGCAGTTATCGCTGCCTCCCCGCTCGCCGGGCAACAGCGATTCACCGGGCGCATCGCGGCTGTCGTGGAGAGTCTCGGCGTTGCTGCCGCGGCGCGCGGTCTGCCCGTGGATCCCGTGATCGAGAAAGCAATAGAGGGAAGCGCGAAGGGCATTCCTGCCGAGCGCGTGACGGCGGCGCTGCGTGTGATCGTCGATCAGCTCGACACGGCAGCCGCGTCGTTGCGCGACGGGGGGATCAGCGGAGACACGATCGCGATCGCCGCCGGTGAATTCGCGATTACCGCCGGCTTGCGCGGTCGCGACATCACCGAGCTGGCTCGTACCGGCAGGCCTGCCGCCGATGTCACGGTCGGCTTGCGTGTCGCCGGAACGCTCGCGGCGCTCGGCGTACCGCGGCCTGAGAGCGTGAAATTGGTGAGCACGGAGTTGCGCTTGGGACGTCCGCCCGCCGATCTGCTCGCGTTACCCGGACGCGTGGAGACCGAGGTCGCGCGCGGCGCTACGCCGGCGCAGGCTGCCGCAGGCCTCACGCGTGCCGCTGCCGCACAGGCGGGAGGGCCGGGCGGGCCAGGGGGACCTGGGGGTCCACGTCACGGTCCGCCTCCGGGAAAGAGTGACGGGCCGCCTCCGCATCCGCCTCATCCTTAGCTACCGCGGAAATCCGTAGACAATCGAGAGCGTGACTGCATCCCCCGAGTAACTTGCTGATCCGGTAACCAACCCCCTAAGATTCCGTTCTTCCTATGATCATCGCCTCGAATTTGGGCTTCCCACCCCTCGGCGCCGCGCGCGAATTGAAGCGCGCTACCGAGGGATACTGGGCCGGTAAGCTCTCAGCGCAGCAATTACTTGCGACCGGAGCCGAGCTCCGGCGGCGCCACTGGGAATTGCAGCGCGCGATCGGTATCGATCGCATCCCCGCAAATGATTTCTCGTTTTATGACCGGATGCTCGACACGTGCGCGCTCGTGGGCGCGGTGCCGCCGCGGTACGGCTGGAAGGGGAATGAAGTCGACGCCGACACGTACTTCGCGATGGCGCGCGGGAGTCAAGGCAAAGGCCGCGACGTCACCGCGATGGAAATGACGAAATGGTTCGATACGAACTACCACTACATCGTGCCTGAGCTGGAGCGCGGCCAGTCGTTCCGGCTCGCTTCGAAAAAACCAGTCGCCGAGTTTCGTGAAGCGAAGGCGCTCGGCATCGATGCGACGCCCGTGCTCATCGGACCGATCACATTTCTGCTGCTCGCGAAGACGAAGGGCACGAGGTTTGACCGGCTTTCATTACTCGACGCGCTGCTGCCGGTATACGCCGAGGCATTGAGCGCGCTGGCCGCCGCGGGTGCGACCTGGATCCAGTTGGACGAGCCATGCCTCGCCCTGGACCGCAGCGAAGCGGAGCGCGCGGCCTACTTACACGCGTACAGTCATCTTGCCAAACGCGGCGACAAGACTCAGCTCCTGGTTGCGACGTACTTCGCGGGACTGGACGACAACGTTGCGACCGCGCTGGCGTTGCCCGTCCAGGGTCTGCACGTGGATCTCGTACGGGCACCGGATCAACTCGATCGCCTGCTGTCGGAATGGCCGAAGGGTCGCACGCTGTCGGCCGGCGTGATTGACGGCCGGAATGTGTGGCGCGCGAATCTCCAAGCGCAGCGTGCGCTGCTCGACCGCGCCATGAAGACGGTCGGTGACGATCGACTGTGGGTCGCCCCCTCGTGCTCGCTGCTGCACACGCCGCTCGATCTCGACCTCGAGACGAAACTCGATCCGGAGCTCAAGGGCTGGCTCGCCTTCGCGAAACAGAAGCTTCAGGAAGTCGTCTCGCTCGCGAAAGGCGATCGTGGCGCTGTGGAAGCCAGCAGCACGGCGGCGAAGTCGCGGCGGGCCTCCAAACGCATCAACGACGCGTCCGTGCAGCGCCGGGCAGCCGCCGTTTCTGAAAAAGACCGAGTGCGCCCCGCGCCATACGCCGTGCGCCGGAAGACACAAGTGGCCTTGCCACGTTATCCGACGACGACCATTGGCTCATTCCCGCAGACCGCGGAAGTGCGCGCGGCGCGACGGAAGCTGCACGATAGCCAGCTCACGGCAGAGGAATACGACGCTTTCATCGAGTCCCAAATCGGGAAGACCGTCGCGCTGCAGGAAGAGATCGGTCTCGATGTGCTCGTGCACGGCGAATTCGAGCGTAACGACATGGTCGAGTATTTCGGAGAGCAGCTCGCCGGCTTCGCGTTCACCGAGCACGGCTGGGTCCAATCGTACGGCACCCGCTACGTGAAGCCGCCGATCATCTTCGGTGACGTGTCACGGCCGAGTGCGATGACCGTGCGCTGGAGCCGGTACGCGCAGTCGCTCACGAAGCGACCGGTCAAAGGCATGCTCACCGGACCGGTCACGATTCTGCAGTGGTCCTTCGTACGCGACGACCAGCCGCGCGCCGAGACCGCGAAGCAGCTTGCGCTCGCGATCCGCGACGAGGTGTTGGACCTGGAAGCGGCGGGGATTCGCGTGATTCAGATTGATGAGCCGGCGCTGCGGGAAGGGCTGCCGCTGCGCCGCGCCGATTGGGCCGACTACCTCCACTGGGCGGTCGACGCGTTCCGGCTGGCGACCGCGGGGGTTCGGGACGCCACGCAAATCCACACGCACATGTGCTACAGCGAATTCAACGATGTGCTGCGCGTCATCGAGCGGATGGACGCCGACGTGATCTCGATCGAGAATGCCCGCTCTGGCTCCGAGCTGCTCCAGGGGTTCGAGCAGTACAAGTATCCCAACGAAATCGGTCCGGGCGTTTACGACATCCATTCGCCCCGCGTGCCGGCTACGTCGGAGATCACGGGCGCGCTCAAGAACATGGCGCGGGTCCTCGACGACACGCAGATCTGGGTGAACCCCGATTGCGGGCTCAAAACGCGAGGGTGGGACGAAACGCTCGCCGCGCTGCGGAATATGGTCGAAGCCGCGAAAGGCATGAGAGACGGGAAACGAGAGACGTGAAACGGGAAACGTGATGAGAACCAACGTGTCCCGTTTCCCCTGTCCCGTTTCACGAGTATAGTACTCCCATGCCCCCCGAAATCCGGATTACGGCTGAGCCGATCGACACTCACCGTTGCAAGTTCGTGGTGAGCGAGCCGGTACTGGCGGGTGGTGTGCGCCGCTTCGCCGGTGCGGACGACGCGAAGGGATCGCCGCTCGCTGAAGCGATATTTGCGATCCCCGGTCTCGACGCGAGCGAGCTCATCGTCTCGGGCAACATTGTGACCGTCGTGAAACAGTCGGCCGCTCCCTGGCAAGCGGTCGGGAAGTCCGTTGGCCTGGCGATCCGTGCAGCGATGGCAAGCGATCTTCCGCCCCTCTCGGCGCCGCCACGGCTCCCGAACGCCGTCAATGACGACGCGCTGTATGAGCAGGTGGCGAAAGTGTTCGAGGAGCAGGTCAATCCGATGGTCGCGCGTCATGGCGGCCGTGTGGAGCTGATCGACGTGCAGGATGCCGTCGTCATGCTCCGCATGGGCGGCGGCTGCCAGGGCTGCGGAATGGCGGATGTCACGCTGCGGCAGGGCATCGAGGGCCTGCTCGCTCAGGCGGCGCCGGAGGTGCGCGGCATCGTGGACATCACGGATCACACGTCGGGCGCGAACCCCTACTTCCAAGCCGCAAAGAAATAGCGCCTCGTCTACTGCTGCTGCTGCCGACAACGACCTACCGCACTGCGGCGTTCGTAGAGGCCGCGCGGCAGATGGGCGTGGAGTTGACCGTCGCCTCAGAGCGGCCCAGCGCGCTCGAACAGACGAACCCCGCAGGTCTTCTCACCCTCGATTTCGAGCAACCGGAGCGAGCCGCTGACGCAGTGCGCGCGTTCGCGGAGCAATACCCGATCAAGGGCGTGGTTGGCGTGGACGACGCAACAGCGGTGATCGCCGCCGCCATCGCAACCAAGCTCAAGATCAAAGGGAATCCGGTGCACGCGGCGATCGCGGCGAGTGATAAGTACCTGCAGCGCGAGCTGTTGGCCAAGGCCGGAGTTCCTGTCCCGCGCTTCATGTTGCGTAACCTCGATGAAGATCCTGCGACAATCGCGAAGTCGATCACGTATCCGTGCGTGCTAAAGCCGGCCCGCCTTTCGGCATCGCGTGGCGTCATTCGCGCCGACAACGCGCAGTCTTTTGTAGCGGCTCATGGCAGGCTACGCGCCATACTCGCTGATCCGGAAACCGCCGCGGCGTGCGGAGATCGAGCCCGGCAGTATCTCATCGAGGAGTTCATACCCGGCTACGAAGTCGCGCTCGAAGGCCTGGTGGTCAATCGCAGGCTCCATGTTTTGACGCTGTTCGATAAGCCCGACCCGCTCGATGGCCCGTTTTTCGAAGAGACGATCTACGTCACACCGTCACGCGTGCCCGCTGGATTGCAGGCAGCTATCAAGGACTGCGCCGATCGCGCCGTGCGAGCCCTCGGCATCATCGAGGGAGCAGTCCACGCAGAGTTGCGTTACAACGAGGGAGGGCCATGGCTGATCGAGCTCGCCGCCCGCCCGATCGGCGGCCGCTGCTCCGCCGTGCTTCGCTTCGGTGACAAGGGTGTGTCCCTCGAAGAGCTCATTCTGCGCCACGCGCTTGACATGCCGATTCCATCCCTGCAGCGGGAACGACTGGCGGCTGGCGTCATGATGATCCCGATTCCGGGGGCGGGCACGTTCCGTGAAGTGCGCGGTCTCGCGGAGGCAAAGGCAGTTCCGCTGATCGAAGACGTGCAGATCACGGCGCATCCAGGCGAGCGTCTTGTCCCGTTTCCGGAGGGATCGCGGTATCCGGGGTTCATCTTTGCGCGCGGTGAAACACCGCACGTCGTGGAGGCTGCACTACGGGAATCGTTCCAGCGGCTGACGTTCGTCCTCGAGTGAGCTGGCGCCGCGCGATCGGAGTAGTCCTGGTGCTCGCGGCAGCCTGGGAGGTCGGGCGGAGCCTGGGCCGGCTCGACGGCGTCGTCTTCACCGGCTACACGCAAGTTGGAGAAGTTGTCTTACAGGGCGGTGATCCGTACGGCCTTCCCATCAATACCTGGCCGCCGTTCTTCCTCTTTCTGGCCGCCGGTCTGGCCCTCTTGGCGCGGGTATCCCTGCCGATTGCTCTCCTCCTCTGGCAGCTCGGCAGCGTGGCCACCGTTTGGGGAAGCTGTCGACTGATGGCGCGTCTCGTCGGCGAGGAACCGGCACCGTTTACGTCGTCCGCCGTACTGGTGCCGGTACTGATGACGGCGCGGCTACTTCAGGAGCATCTCCAACACACGCAGATCAATCTGTATGTCATCTTCCTCGTGCTGCTGGCGTTCTACCTCTTCCAACGGCGGCGCGAGCCGCTGGGCGGCCTGGCACTCGCGACTGCGACCAGCCTCCGCGCAGTACCGCTGCTCTTTCTTCCCTACCTCCTTTATAAGCGCGCGTGGCGGGCAGCGGCGTGGACGGCGGCTTTTCTCCTGGTGCTGAACGTCGTGCTTCCGCTCGTGACATTGGGAGCCGCAACGACGGCTGAGCGGTGGAGGTCATGGCGTACCCGTGCCGCCGTAGAGACGAACGACCCGACGCCCGTGTACCCGAATCAGTCACTGCTCTCGGCTATGAAGCGTGTGCTGACCGTAGAGGGAGGCGCCCGCGATCCGCTGCGCTACCCGGTGACGTCCTGGCAGACGACGCGCGTTGTGCACTTGTTCTACGGCGTCGTGGCCGTTGTACTCATCGCCCTCGCATTCGCGTTTCGTCGCAACCCACCGGGACTCGCGGATCCCTCCGTGTTTAGTGAGGTCGTCGTGGGGTTATGCCTGATGACGCTCGTGTCCCCGCTTGCATGGAAAGCGCATTTCGTCACATTGCTCGCGGGATACTGGCTGGTGTGGCGGGTGATTCGGGGAAGGAAGGCGCGGCTGCCGTGGGTGGTGTGGTGGTCGTCCTTCGTCTGCCTGACGCTGACCGCGCCGCTGCTCATCGGCGGACGTCTGCGCGCGGTGCTCGAATCCCTGAACGTGATTACGGTGGGGGGGCTGCTGGTGCTCGCGGTGACGATCTGGGCGGCACTCAATCCGCTTCGGCCACAACCTCCAGCCAATTCCGCTGCACCGAATCAACCTTGAGCTCGTCCATGGTGCGCTCCAGGCCGACCTGTAGCGCATCCGATCCTTCCTGGAGCGGCACACCTGGCAGCGCACCCTCGATGAACAGCGAAAAGCGGCCGATGTCAGCCAGGCTCTCCGCCGACATATCGACTTTGACGAGCTCGACCGACGTGGGTCGCAACCCGGCATCCCGGCAGGCTTGCGCGTACTCTTCGGCCGAGAGCCACTGCATGGCCGCCGCGTGTCCTTCGTGTTTGACGGTGATTCCCTGTTCCCGTAGCACTTGGACGGCGCGCACGACCCAGCGACGCCAGAAGCCGCCCGTGCCCTCGACATAGGCGCCGTTGAAGAACGTCGAATTGAATCCCAACAGACCGCGCGGTTTGAGTGCTTTGCGGATCTCACCCAACACCTGGCGTTTGTCCTGCACCAAATGAATCGCATTGAGGAAGACGACGGCATCGGCGGGGGGGACGAGACGCGATAGGAGCTCAGCGGTCCCCTCCTTGAACTCTGCGAAGCGCGACGAGATACAGGCGCGCGCTCTCGCGATGGCCGAGGGGGACGGGTCGACGCCGATGACGTGTGGCGGCGGCTCGGCCCCCGAGAGACGCTCCAGAATAAGCTTGGTCACAGCGCCCGGGCCGCAGCCGAGATCCACGATGATCTGGCGCCCCGGTCCGATCACCATGTCGATGATCCAGCGATTCACCTGCGTGAAGAAGGGGTGCCGCGTGAACGGAGTAAACGAAAAACTGTCTTCACCGGGCGCGCCGGTTGCGTGGGTCACAGTTTGTGAATCCCGAGCGGACCCAAGTGGACGTCGAGATTGTGATTGACGCGATAGCCGACGACGCCATTTACGTCGAGGTTCGCGGCATCACCCGTGTACACCTCTTTGCCGTTCACCATGAACTTCGCTTTTCCGCCCTGTACCTGAATGCTGAGCTCGTTCGTCGCCCGGCCGCTCGAGTCGGCTTTGGTCACCGCGTCGCTGGGGGTCCACTCGACGACCGCCGTCGGGCGGGTCGCAAAACTGCCGCGGCGACGGATCGAATACATGCCATCGATCGGGCGCACGAGGAAGTAGGTGTACCGCTGGCCGGAATCGGCGAGGCTCTTCCCACCGATCAGGATACCGAACGCTTCGGGATGAGCCGGGTTCTTCATCTGACTCAGCTTCGCGACGACGTGATAATTGGCCGAGATCGTGTCGCGATCGCGCCAGTAAATCGCCGCCGGACCCACGGTCGTGTGCAGCCCATCGCCCATGCTCGTGAACTTCACGTTATCGAGCGGCGCGGCCCGCTCGGTGCGCACGTGCCAACCGGCGGGGAAGTTGCCGCCGCCGGCGACGGTCCGGTCGGGATCGGCCTGGGCGAGGCTTGCCGCAGGGGCGGAAAGCAAGAAGACCGCCGCAGCGGTCAGTAGACGAACCGACGTCATGCACTCCCCCTGGGATTGGCCACTTTTCGTAAGTCTAACTGACAACACCTGAAGACGTTAGTCAAGACCGCTCCGCCAAGTCATGTACGGTATGCAGCGCTACGATCTTGAGCTTGCGCTTGCCCACGGGGAGGCTGATCTCGACCTTCTGCCCGACTTTGCCGCCCAGGAGCGCGCGCCCCAGCGGTGACGCCATCGAGACCGGCATCTCTTGGACGCCATCTTCGCCCTCGATGAACTCCCCGAGTGTCAGTGCGTAGATCTCCTTCCTCTTGGTATCGATGTCCTCGACGGTCACCCGCGAGCCGAAGCCGACGCGGTCCCGCGGAATGTCCTGCTCGCGGACATCGGAAAGTTTCGAGAGCCGCAGGCGGAGATGATGCACGCGCGCCTGCGCGAACTGTTGGCGCTCGAGCGCGGCCTTGTATTCGGAATTCTCGCGCAGGTCGCCGTGCGCGCGTGCCTTTTCGATCTCTTTCGGTAGGACAAAGGAGATCTCGTGATTCAAGCGCTCGACTTCGGCCTGGAGTTTCTGCTTCAGTGCGTCGATCATGGCGTGAAGGGAAAAAGCTAGACGGAGTGCACGGGGAGTGCCAGCGGCACACGGCGGCCCTATGTTAGCGGCATGATCTCGGACCGACGGCTGCGCTGGCATGTCTTCTGGTGCCGGCGCAAGAGCGACACGAAGAGCCGCTTCCTCCTCGAGCTGGCTCGTACCGTGGCCCGAGCCCCCCGTGTGCCCGATCCACCGCCGCTGCTGGAGATCGGTACGCGCAGCGGCGGGTCAGCGCTGCTCATGCTGCGGGTGTTGAACGACGTCTATCCGCGCGGCACCCGGCACCCGCTGCTGCTCACGGTCGACCCGTACGGCACCCGGCCGTATGAGGGGTCGTCTTCCCTATACGACGAGCGGCACTATCGGGCGATGAAGCGCAACCTCGCCCCCTACGCGAATCATATTCACTACATGATGGATTCGACGCTCTTCCTGCAGACGCTCGGAGCCGGGCTCTACCTCTGGATCGACGGCGCCAAGAGACCGGTGGACCAATTCAGCTTGGTGTACCTCGACGGTAGCCACGACCCGGCCATCGTGTGGTCCGAGATCGAACAGCTCTCGCAACGGGTCGTGCCCGGCGGGTTCCTGATCGTAGACGACACCGACTGGTTCGGAGGACAAGTGCGGCGCCGGCTCGAGGCCGACGCGCCGCGCCTGGGCGTCCGGCTGCGGCACAACGGCAAGCAGACCATCCTCGAGCGGTAGGCAGCCCGCCCCGCATGGCGGGGCCGGCACACCGGAGGCATTATTTGCAAATGCCGCCACCGCTCCACATCCGCACCTATCATGAGCTGACCGAGGCCGACCGCTCCGGCCTGGGCGAGCAGGTCGGCGCCCAGCACCGGCGCGTGGCCGAGCGGCTCGCGCCGGTACACCGCGTCGTCGCCGTGATGAGCGGCAAGGGAGGCGTCGGCAAGAGCTTCGTCACGGCGCTCCTCGCGCGGGCGCTGGCGCGAGCCGGCCGGCGGGTGGGCGCGCTGGATGCCGACCTGAACGGTCCCACGCTGGCGCGCCTGCTCGACGCCCGAGGCCCGCTCGCCGTCACCGCCGGCGGAGTGGAGCCCGTGGCAGGCACGGACGGCGTACGCTGCGTGTCGATGGCGCACCTCTTGGAGGACGGCAAGCCGCTGGCGTTCAAAGGGCCTGGCAGCGACGCGTTCATCTGGCGCGGCGCGCTAGAAGCGGCGGCCCTGCGCGAGCTGCTGGGCGACGTGACATGGGGCGCGCTCGACATGCTGCTCGTGGATCTGCCGCCCGGCGTGGCCCGGCTGCACGAGCTGCTGGACCTGCTCCCGGCGCCGCCCGACGTGCTCGCCGTGACCATCGCGACCGTGGAGTCAGCCGACGCGGTGCGGCGAGCGCTCAACGCCGCCCGCGAGCGCGGCGCGCGGCTCCTCGGCGTGATCGAAAACATGGCGGGGCCGCAATTCCCGGGGGACGCGGGCGACACCCTGTCGCGCGAATTCGCAATCCCCCTGCTTGCCCGCATCCCCTTCAATCCCGGCGATGCAATGTGGCAGACGCTCGGGGAGCGGTTATGAAATTTCTGTGCGTCGACTGCGACCGGCAAATGACCTTCGAGGAGCGCGCGCTTCCCGGCGACGGCACGCTGGCGGCCACATTCAAATGTCCGAAGTGCGGCCGTGTCATGGCGCTACTCACCAATCCGATGGAGACGCAACTCGTGTCCTCGCTTGGTGTCGAGATCGGCGGGCGGACGGTTCCAGCGCAACCACTCGAGACGGTGCGGAAGATGGTGACGACAGGCAGGGAATCGACTATGCGCGCGAGCGCGGCATCACGGAGATCACTCCGGCGATCATGGACAGCGCGCGCAGCGAGTTGGGACTCGAGGGGATGTGATGCGCTGGGCTGCGCTGCTGTATGTGGTTTTCCCGGCCGCTGTCGCGGCACAATCGAAGCCCGTCCCTCCGCGTCATCGCAGTGCACTCGATTTGTTCGCCTTTGCATCGAAGTACATCGATGTCAATCGGGTGTTCTGCAGCACGACCAATTTTCAGGGGTCGTGCGTTCAGGCGAACAGTGAAGCGCCGGCGTTGTCATGGCCGGTGCCGTACGACGGGCAGGAATATGTATTCGGTTCGGGACTGCAGGTTGGGGGCATCATCTCCAGCACCGCGGGGTTCGCATGGGCCGGGGATACCGTGGGGGCAATCTTTTATGATGGCCGCGGCGTGTCTACCGGTGCGCCTCGCGCCGGTGTCTTCAGCTCGAGCGACAGCGCCGACGTGGCCCAGTGGCCGCCGAGTGCCGTCATCCGCGATACGGCGATTTACGACGCGAGGCTGATCGGCCGCGCAGCTGCGTCGCAGCAAGACCTTTGGACCAGATACTGGGACGGACCCTTTCCTCGTCCCGGCTCTGTCCACGGGATGGGCATTCTCGTCGATCAACGAATCCTGGCGTGGAATTATCCGACGGGGAACGCGGACATCGTCTATCTCGTCTACACGCTCTACAATGTGACCGCGCGTTCGCCCTCGGTTTATGCCAATCCGACCATTCCCTTCGAGATACGCGGTGAGATTGCCGCGGCCGGTGCGGAATTCCAGGACAGCTCCGAGCAGCGGCTCGGGGTTGCGCTTCCTGA
>MNDR01000070.1 GCA_001915025.1 Gemmatimonadetes bacterium 13_2_20CM_2_65_7 | reverse complement strand
CGAGCGGCAGCATTGTCATCGGCGCGGGAAACGTATCCGTCATGCGGTTGCGGGCCGTCACAGCGATGTAACGGACGTGTCACTACGAAAAGCCACCTCCCGAGCCTACAGCGAGCGCATCGGGAGGCTCAGGCGCCGTTTTTCGTCACATTGCGCCGGCGGCTCCCCGGATCGTCTTCAAGCGGGCCTGAATCCAGGGCCGCAGCTCCTTGGGCAGTGGGGCGTAGCCGAGCTCGATCGTCTTCGCCTGGCCCTCGGTCTCCACCCACCAGATGAACTGCACCAACGCGCGGGCCTTCGGGGCATCGCTGTAGGTCTTATGAACGAGCAGCCAGGTGAAGCTCGACACGGGATACGCCTGGGCGCCCGGCGAGTCGGTGATGGACACCCGGAAGTCGGTGTTCGGGCCCATGTCCTTCATCGCGCCCGCGGCGGCTGCCGTGACCGATTCGAGCGACGGAGCAATCCAGTTGCCTGAGTGGTTGCGCAGCGTGCCAAACGGGACCTTGTTGGCGACTGCGTAGCCCAGCTCGATGTACCCGATGGCGCCCGGCGTTTGACGCACCGTCGTCGTGACGCCTTCGTTGCCGCGGCCGCCGAGTCCCACCGGCCAGTTCACCGACGGACCCTTGCCGACTTTCTGCTGCCACTCGGGGCTGACTTTGGAGAGATAGTCGGTCCACACGAACGAGGTGCCCGAGCCGTCGGCCCGGTGCACCACGATGATATCCTGATTGGGCAACGTCACGCCCGGATTGATGCTCGAGAGGCGCGCGTCATTCCACTTGGTGACCTTGCCGAGGAAAATGTCCGCGAGCACGTCGGGACTGAAGCGCACCGGCTGCGCCACGTCGGGCAGGTTATAGGCGGCGACGACGGCGCCCAGCACCGTGGGGATGTGAAAGACGTTGCCGTTGATCGCGGCGATCGCGGAATCGGTCATCGGCGCGTCGGTGCCGCCGAAGTCCACCGTGCCGTCAGAGAACTGACGGATGCCGCCGCCCGATCCGATCGACTGATAGTTCAGCTTCGCATCTGGGTGCGCCTGGTTGTACGTCAGCATCCAATTCTGATAAATGATGTTCGGGAACGTCGCCCCGGCCCCGTTGAGTTGGATCTGGGCCGCCAGCGGTACCGCGCCCGCGAGGGCGAGAACGGCAAGCAGAGCACGCTTCATGGGTCAGGAATCCTTACGTTAGAAAGTGAATTGCATCTGGACGAGGCCTTGCTGCCGCGTCGCGGTAGTCTGATTGCGAGGCGTCGCCTCGAACGACAGCAGGTCTACGTCTGCGAGCATGCGCAGGTTGGCGTTGACCTGATAGGACACGCCGCCGATGAAGCGCGTCAGCTTGTTGGGGCTCGTGCTGGTGTTCGGGTCGATCACATCCACACGCGCGATCGCCGACACCTTGCTGTCCGGCAGATGCACCACGCCGAACGCGCTGAGGATTCGACCGGTCGCACTGGGGCCGCCGCCGAGGTTCAAGCTATCGGCGCCGACCGGCGACACCGTGTCCTTCGTGGACGCGAACTCGCCCGCCAGCGTAAACTGCTTCGACCGGTAGGACGCGAGTCCGATGAATCGGTTGCGGTCGCCGCCGCCGGTGACTTTGCCGATGCCGGCATAGCCGGAGAGGCGGAGGCCGCCCACACGGCTCGCGTCGTCCGTGTTCATGACCCGGACAGACAGGCGGAGCTGCACGTCTTTGCGTTTGTCACCCGTGCCGCCCGAGTACCCTTCGCCGTTCACGAGCGTGAGCTGGCCGTTGACCTGGTCGTTGTTCCATTTGCCGTCGATCCCGGCGCCGAAGTCCGCGGAGGTCGTATAACCGCCCCGCTCGGTCGCCATCGTACCCTGCATGCGGTAGTCCCACAGCGCCTCTTCCCAATCGAGCCAGGGAGTGTGGAGCAAGCCGAGCTTGTAGGTGAGCGAGCTGCCTTCCGGCGTCCACGCGGCATAAGCGTACTTGAGCCGGAAGATCTGGTTGGTCGTGCCGCTGGGTGCGATGTCCGCGGTGATCCGAGTCTGCAGGCCGCCGGCGAACCTCCCAATGACGTTGACGTAGGCGCGCTTGATCGAAAACTGATTCTGCTTACCGAGGTTCACTCCGGCGGCGCCGACGCTGTCTTTGAGATCGTACTGGTATTGGCCATACACGACCCCGCTCACGGTCACTTGCGGCGCCGGCGGCGGGGCGGCTGGAGCTTGAGCCTCGAGGGTGGAGACCGACGTCGCGCTGGCGGCAACTGCCGCAGCGAGGGTCAACAGGTGTCGTACGTGCACACAGTACTCCTGACGAAGGTTGAAGTAACCAGGTAACGAAGACTCGTCGTCCTCAGTCACCAGTTTGAGTTGTGGGCGTCACGATTTTGTAACGAGAATCCGTTCGGAAGGGAAATAGAGCAGGATGGTCGTTCCGCGTCCCAGCTCACTTTCGGCCTCCACGCGGCCGCCGTGCGCCTCCACGAGGTGCTTTACGATGGCGAGGCCCAACCCTGTGCCGCCCTCCTGCCGCGATCGGCCGGGGTCAACGCGATAGAACCGCTCGAAAATGCGCGGCAGATGGTCGGCGGGGACTCCGCTGCCTGTGTCGGCGACACGAATGAGAACACACCGACCATCTTTCCCGGGGCGGGGGGGGGCTGGCTCGGCAACGACGCGAATGCTTCCCTTCGGCTGGGTGTGGCGCAGCGCGTTGTCAAACAGATTCGTAAAGATCTGCCGCAACGCGTCGGGATCGACGGGCGCGGTCGCGGCGGAATGCTGCACCGCCGTTTCGAAGCGGACGCCGCGTTCGGCAGCGCGGGCCGCAAATGGATTCCAGGCTTCCCGCGCCGCTGCCTCCACGTCGACATTCTCGGGCTCGGGCCGCCAGCCACCCGATTCGATTCGTGACAAGTCGAGCAGATCATCCACCAGCCGCTGCATGCGTTGCGCATTTTCGAGAATCACCTGGGCAAACCGCTGCGACTCTCCCTCCCCCCCCGATGACGCGTGCGTCTCGGCGGCGAGCGTCTCGGCATAGCCGGCGATGGCGGTGAGGGGGGTCTTCAGCTCGTGCGACACGTTGGCAACGAAATCACGGCGTATCGTCTCGAGCCGGCGCACATCGGTCACGTCGTTGAGAACGAGCAGCGTGCCGCCGTCCTCGAACGGCCGCGCCGATACGACGACCGAGCGGTCGCCGAAGTCGAGCTCGCGGCGATCCACCACTCCACCGGCCATGATCTCGCGCATCAACGCGCGGTGCTGGCGATCGTGAAACAGCTCGGCGAGCGGCGGCAACGGCTCGGTGGGCGCGTAGCCGAGCAGCCGGCGGGCGGCCGCATTGATCGAGACGACGGTGCCGCGGCGGTCGGCGGCGAGGACGCCGTCCGAGAGGGATTCGAGGAGCGTCCGCGATTCCTCGCGCTCGCGCCGCAAGTCGTCGAAGCGACGCTCGAGCTCATGGTGCATCGCACGCAGGGCATCCACATGATTCGCGAGCTCCGGCACGCGTACGTCGGGAAACTCCGCCGCGCGGCCCGTGGCGATATCCCGCGCCGCGGCGGTGATGTTGAGCAGCGGCCGCGCCAGGAACCCCGCGAGCATCCACGCGACGAGCGCGGCCGCGAGCAGCATCACGAGGCCGGCGGCCGCGACGGCTCGCTGCCACGCGTGCACCTGCGCGTCGACGATCGCGAGGGTTGTCGACACGCGTACGACGGCGAGGCCGGGCGGGCCACCCCGGACGGCGACATACATCTGCCGTTCGTTGGTCGATGCGCTCAGCCGCTGGTCCATCCCCACGCCTGAGGCGGAATCGAGCGCCGCACGGACCTCGGGACGGTCGCGATGGTTCTGCAGATGGGACAGCGAGGCGCGATCGAATTCCGTATCGCCGCGGACGTGGCCTTCGGGATCGATGAGCGTCACGCGGCGGCCGAGCCGGCCGCCGGCCAGTGCGGCAAACTCCGGCCACTTACTCGAGTCGGCAGGTGTGAACTCGGCGAGCAGCCCTGCTTCACGCTCCAGCTCGTCCGCGATCTCGGCTTCGAGATGGCGGCGTAGCAGGATGTCGGTCGCGATGATCGAGCCAACGACCGCGGCCGCCACGAGCAGGGCGATGCTCGCGAAAAGCCGCGTGGCGAGTCTCACGTGCGGCGCCGGCGCGCGGCGGGAGGGGGCGCCGGCTCGCGAAACCGGTACCCGACGGCTCGGACGGTTTCGATCCAGTCGCCCGCCGCGCCGAGCTTGGCGCGCAACCGCTGCACGTGCATGTCCACCGTGCGAGTCTGGATGTCGGGTTGTGCCTGCCAGACGGATTCCAGCAGTTGTGACCGGGACTGCACGCGATCGCGGCGCTCGATCAACCGCTCGAGCAGTTTGAACTCGGTCGCGGTGAGCTCCGTCTCCTCGCCTGCGACGGTCACATGATGCGCCGTGCGATCGAGGACGATCGGTCCACCGACCAGGCGGCCACCGGCCGACACGGGCGGGGCCGCGAGCCGGCGCAGAATCGCGCCGACCCGGAGCACCAGCTCCTTGGGCGAAAATGGCTTGGCGAGATAATCGTCGGCGCCGAGGCTCAGGCCTTTGATGCGGTCGGGCTCGTCTTTGCGCGCGGTGAGCAGCAGGACGCCGACGTCGCGCGTCTCGTCGCGACGGCGCAGCTCCGCCAGCACTTCGAAGCCTGAATGTCCAGGCAACATGAGATCCAAGACAACGAGATCGGGTCGTTCCTCGCGTGCGGAGCGGAGCGCGTCGGCCCCGGTGCCCGCCGTCGTGACGCGGTAACCCTCTTTCGCGAGGTGGTAGGCGACGAGCGCCGTAATGTCGGGCTCGTCGTCCACCACGAGAATACGGTGGGGCGTGCTCGCACCGGTCTCATTCGCCATGAGCAGGCGGGAAGGTAGCGCAGCGAGCGCTCGTTCCGCAATTTTGAACGCACTATGCCTCTCCTGTCGATACTCTTGGCGCTCCAGGCCCCCTCGCAGCCCGCGCGCACGCCCGCTCCCGATACCGCGCACATCGTCATCGTCGCGACGACGGACATTCACGGTCGTGTACTTGGCTGGGACTACGTGCGCGATGCCGCGGCGCCCGGCGGGCTGTCGCGCGCCGCCACCGCAATGGAAACGCTGCGCGCGCGCTATCCCGGCAATCTGATCCTGGTGGACGCCGGTGATCTCCTGCAAGGAAATCCGTTCGCGACATTCTACGGCCGCTACGACAAGCGGCAACCGCAGCCCATCGTCGATGCGCTCAACGCGCTCCAATACGACGTCGTGACACCGGGGAATCACGATTTCGACTTCGGGATGGCGTTCCTGCGCCGCGCCGCCCACGAAGCGACGTACCGGTACGTCACCGCCAATGTCGAAGACAGCGCCGGCGGGCCGCTGTTCCCAAAGACCGTCATGCTGGCGCGCGGTCCCGTGAAGATCGGGGTCACCGGATTCACGACACCGGGCACGATGTTGTGGGATCGCGCTCAGCTCGGCGGCAAGGTCCGCGTGCGGCGCATCGCTAACTCCGCCTCGACGGCGCTCGCCCGCCTGGAGGGCGAGGGCGCCGACGTGAAGATCGTCCTGATCCACAGCGGCTTCGGCGAATCGAGCTACGACACCACGGGCGTGGGGCCCGAAAACGACGCGGCGGCGCTGGCGAGCGTCAATCCCAAACCTGACCTCGTGATCGTCGGGCATACCCATCGCGAGATTCGTGACACGGTGATCAATGGCGTGCACTTTGTGCAGCCGAAGAACTGGGCGCAGAGCTTGTCAGTGGTGCACGTCTCACTCGCGAAGGACTCTACCCCCGGCGGGCACTACCATGTGACGGCGATCCGCGCCGACCTGATCCCCATCACGAGCCTGGCGGAGCTACCGCGGTTCACGCAACGCTTCGACGCGGCCCACGAGTCGGCCCGGCTCTGGGCGGCCACACCCCTCGGCAACGTGGGTCCTGGATTCGAGGCGCGTTATGCGCGCGCGCAGGACACGCCGCTGCTCGACTTCATCAACGAAGTGCAGCGCCGCAAGGCAAACGCCCAGCTCTCGGCCACCTCCGCGTTCGACCTCCAGGCGGGATTGCCGGAGGGCGAGGTGCATCAGCGCGACCTGTCCGGGATCTACCCCTACGAAAACACCTTGCGTGCGATACGCATTTCAGGACAGCAGCTGCGCGAATTCCTCGAGCATTCGGCGCTCTACTTCCATACGTACCAGCCGAATCGTCCGATCATCAACGACAGCATCGCGGGCTACAACTTCGATGTCGTCAGCGGCGTCGTTTACAACATCGACCTCTCCCGTCCACCGTTGCAGCGCATCCGTGGCCTCGCCTACGAGGGCCGCATCGTGCAACCGACGGACAGCTTCACGATGGCGGTGAACAGCTACCGGCAGGCGGGTGGCGGCGGGTACTCGATGCTGTCGAACGCCCGCGTCGTCTACGACCGTGGCGAAGACATCCGCGAGCTCCTCGTCGACGAAGTCCGGCGCGCGCGGATGGTCCAAGCGACGGCGTATTTCCGGCCGAGCTGGGCGATCATTCCCGACCCGGCACGCGCCGCCGCCCGCGCGGCGTTCGCGCCCGCGCCCGTCGCCGTCAGCACCGTCGACAGTACGCTCCTCCGCGTGCTCGCCATCAGCGATCTGCACGGCCAGCTCGAGCCGCGCGTGTGGGATTGGTCACAGGGCCGGCAGGTCGGCGGCGTGGCGGCGATGAGACCGTGGCTCGATAGCCTGGCACGCGCGTGCGGCTGCACCAGCGTGCGCATCGATGCCGGTGACGAGATGCAGGGGACGGCGCTGTCGAACGCCACGTACGGACGAGGCACGATCGACGCGTTGAATACGCTGGCGATCGATGCCACGGCTATTGGGAATCACGAGTTCGATTGGACAGTCGATACTCTGCGCGTGCGCATGAGCGAGGCGAAATATCCGTTCCTGTCCGCGAACATCACGAACACCGGGGGTAACGCGCGGCCCGATTGGGCGACGCCGTGGACGCTCATCACCAGGAACGGATTGCGCATCGCGGTGATCGGCTTGACCACGACCGAGACGCCGACGAGCACCGCCGCGCGCAACGTCCGTGGCCTGGCCTTCGGTGATGAAGCGCAGGCGATCAAGCGCTACCTGCCGGCGGCGCGGGCCGCCTCTGACTTTGTCATCGTGGCTGCACACGCCGGGGCGATCTGCGATTCCGGCGGTGCGGGATGCCGCGGGGAGATCCTCGATCTCGCGCGGCAGCTCGACTCCGGCTCCGTCGATCTCATCGTCGCGGGCCATACGCATTGGCGCGTCAACACGGTCGTCCACGGCATCCCGATCGTCGAGGCGCAGTCGAGCGGACGGACGATCGCCGTCGTCGATTTCGTGCGAGTCGCGGGCACGCGGCGCCAAGTGCGGGTCCAGCTGGTCACGCCGTATGCCGATCAGGTGAAGCCCGATATCGCACTGACGGAGGCGTTGGCGCGCCAGCAACAGGCGGTGCGTAACCTCGCGGACCGCGTCGTCGGGCGGCTCAAGTTCCCCCTAAAGAAGGAAGGCGACGAATACGGACTCGGCCGGCTCATCGCCGATGCGCAGCGCGCCGCCGGCCGCGCCGACGTCGCCATCATGAACAACGGCGGCATTCGCGCCGATTTGCCGGAAGGCGTGATAACGTGGGGCAACGTCTACCAGGTGCAGCCGTTCCAAAACCGGTTGCAGCGTCTCACCGTGACCGGCGCCGTGCTGCTCGATGCGCTGGAGCACTGCGTCGCGGGACGCGATCACTTTCCCGATTGCCACGTTGCCGGGGTGCAGGTGTGGTACGATGCGGGCACGGCGCCGGGAAAGCGCATCAGTCGCACCCGCCTCGAGAACGGCAAGAGTATCGACAAGGACCGCACCTACACGCTCGTGGTCAGCGACTTCATGACCACCGGCGGTTCGGGCTTCGGCATGCTTGCCGCCGCTCCCAAGGAAGATCTCGACGTCGTGGACATCGACGCTTTCATCCGCTATCTGGGTGCACTGCCCGCTCCCGTGGAGGCGCCTGCCGACGTGCGCTTCCACCGGACGGACCGCTGATGCGGGTTTTCATCAACGACAAAGCAGTCGACGTGCCGCGCGGCGCCCGAGTGCGCGACGCCGTCGCGCAGGCGGATGACGGTTTGGCGCGGTTGCTCGATAGCGCCGCCTATGTGACCGATGCCGCCGGCCGGCCGATCGATGCCGGCGATCCGGTCGGTGAGGCCGGCGCGGTGTTTCGTGTGGTGGTGTCGGCGAAGCGCGGAGGGAAGCCGCGTCTCACCAAAGAAGCTCTGCGACGCTGGCCCAAGGCTGAGCTGCACGTGCATCTCGATGGCGCGCTGCGACCCGCGACCATGCTGGAGTTGGCGCGCGCGCAGGGCATCCGTTTGCCCGCCGACACTCCCGACGCGCTCGCGAAGGCGATGCTCGTGCGCGACGCCAAGAGCCTCGAGGACTACCTCCGCAAGTACGAGATCACGCTGTCGGTCCTGCAGACCGCGCAGGCGTTGGAACGGGTGGCGTATGAATTCGTCATCGACGTCGCGGCGGAAAACGTGCGTTACGTCGAGGTCCGGTATTCGCCGCTGCTCCATCGTCCCGCGCTGACGCTGGCACAGGCGATCGAGGCTCCCCTTGCAGGAATGCGAAGGGGAATGATCGAGACTGGGACAAAAGTTGGCTTGATCGTTTGCGCGATGCGCACCCGTCCGCCGGCGGAGTCGCTGGAGCTGGCGCGTGTTGCGGCGGAATATCGGACTGCGGGGATAACGGCGTTCGACCTGGCGGGCGCGGAGCGCGGTCATGCCGCACGCGAGCATCGAGCGGCGTTTGAGTACGCGGCCGGACATGGAATGGCGTGCACCTGCCATGCCGGCGAGGGGGACGGGCCGCACTCCATCGATCAGGCGGTCCACGAGCTGGGCGCGCAGCGCATCGGACATGGGACGCGGCTCGCGGAGGATCCGGCGCTGCTGGACGAAATCATCGCGCGCAAGATCCCGCTCGAGATGTGCCTCACGAGCAACGTCCACACCCACGTCGTCACCGCGGTGGCGGAGCATCCCTTCGCGCGCTATTACCAGCAGGGCGTCGTCGTCACGTTGAACACCGACGGCCGGCTGACCGATGGCATCACGCTGACCGACGAGTACTATCTCGCCCACACGGCGCTGGGCCTCGGACCAGCCGATCTCGCCCGTGTCGTGCTGAATGCGTGCGAGAGCGCCTTTCTTCCCGAGTATGAGAAGGTTGCGCTGGTGTCCCGCGTGCAGAGCGAACTCGGAGCTCTCTAATGTCCTGGCGACGCGTTGTCTTCGCTCTTGCGATCACGTTCGTGTGCGCGCTGACCGTGTTCACGCTGCCGCGCTTCGTGTTCAATACGGTCAGCGGGGCGGTCAGGCAAACGCCTGCTCAGGACACAGCCAAGGCTCAGCCGGCGCCGGCTGCCCCGGTGCAACCGACGCCGCGGTCGCTCGGCTCGCGTCTGACCGGGCTCTTCGGAATCATCCTTATCCTCGGCATTGGGTTTGCGTTCTCGCGCAACCGGCGCGCGATCAGCTGGCGCGTCGTCGCGTGGGGCGTGGGCCTGCAAGCCGTGTTCGCGATCTTCGTGCTGCGTGTGCCAATTGGCCAGGAGATCTTCAGTTGGCTTGGCGCCACGGTGACGAAGATCCTCAGCTTCTCCTATGCCGGCTCCGAATTCGTCTTCGGCGAAATCGGCAAGCAGCACTCCAGCATCGGCGTCGTCTTCGCGTTCCAGATCATGCCTGCGATCATCTTCGTGTCGGCGCTGTTCGCGATCATGTACTACCTCGGCATCATGCAAATCGTGGTCAAGGCGTTCGCGATCGCGATGAACAAGATCATGGGGGCGAGCGGCGCCGAGAGCCTGAATGTGGCGGCATCGATCTTCATGGGGCAGACGGAGGCGCCGCTCACGATTCGTCCGTTTCTGCCGCGCATGACGATCTCGGAGCTCATGACGGTGATGACCGCTGGGATGGCCCACGTCTCCGGCTCGATCATGGCGGCCTACATCGCCTTCGGGATCGAAGCGCGCCACTTGCTGACCGCCGTCATCATGACCGCTCCGGGAACGATCATGATGGCGAAGATCATCGAGCCCGAGACCGAAGTCCCCGAGACGCTCGGCGGCGTCAAGGTCGACATCCCACGCACCGACGTGAACGTGCTCGACGCCGCCGCGCGCGGTACGAGCGAAGGCCTGCAGCTGATGCTCAACGTGATCGCGATGCTCATCTCGTTCATCGCGCTCATCGCGCTGGTGAACGGGCTGTTCGGATGGATCCATGGATTCATTTCCTGGTTCCCCATCAGCCTCCAGACCGTGCTCGGTTGGATTTTCCGGCCGATCGCCTTTGTGATGGGCGTACCGTGGCACGACAGCGGCACCGTCGGCGCGCTGCTGGGTGAGCGGATGGTGATCAACGAATTCATCGCATACGCGCATCTCGGTCCAATGAAGGGTAGTCTCGATCCCGTTTCGTTTACCATTGCCACCTTCGCGCTGTGCGGATTCGCAAACCTCAGCTCGGTCGGCATTCAGATCGGCGGCATCGGCGCGCTCGCGCCCGAACGCAAGCATGACCTCGCCCGGCTTGGATTTCGCGCCATGATCGCGGGGACGCTGGCGAACTTCTTGTCCGCGACACTCGCCGGCATTCTCTTGTGACGGGGAAGGGGGACGGGGGAAGCGGGAAGGGTACTGCAGCGGCGGCAACGGAGGCAGTGAAGCGGCGCCTGGGCTCACTGAGGCCCCGCGTGGCGATCGTGCTCGGATCGGGGCTCGGCTTCCTCGCCAGCGAGGTCACCGATCCGATTCACATTCCCTACTCGACCATTCCCGGTTTTCCGGAACCCGGCGTCGCCGGGCACAAGGGTGAGCTGGTCGCGGGACGCCTTGAGGGAGTCCCCGTGCTCGTGCAGGCGGGGCGTTTTCATCTCTATGAGGGTCATTCCGCGACGGTAGCCGCGCTGCCGGCGCGGGTATTTGCAGAGCTGGGCATCGAGATCCTGATCGTCACGAATGCCGCAGGCGGCGTGCGCCGGACCTTCCCAGGCGGGACCCTGATGCTGATCGCCGACCACATCAACCTGATGTGGCGCAATCCTTTGATCGGCCAGCCCGAGCCGGGCGAACAGCGCTTTCCCATCATGCACGAGCCCTATGACGCCGAGTTGCGCGCACTCGCTCGCACCGTCGCCCGCGAGGCACGCGTGCCGATGGAAGAGGGCGTCTATGTGGGCCTGCTCGGCCCATCCTACGAGACGCCCGCCGAGGTGCGGATGCTGGAGCGGTTAGGGGCCGATGCCGTGGGAATGTCGACGGTGCCGGAAGTCATCGTGGCGCGTTCGCGGGGTCTCCGGTGCCTGGGCTTTTCCTCTATTACGAACCCCGGCGCCGGCATCACGGGGGAGACGCTCTCACACGAGGAAGTCCTCGCTGCCAGCGAGAAAATGGGGCGCCACCTCTCCCTAGTGCTCAAGGGAGTGCTGAGCCGCGCGCTTCTGGCGTAATCCTGACCTTCGTTTGCAACCATTTCTGTTCGCCGTCTGTCATACCCGCCGCAGTCGATTCTCCGCCGCCGATACTCCCCGCGCCCCCCGCGCCCCCCGCGCCCCCCGCGCGCGTGGCGCCGCAACAGGTGCGCGCCGTGCGGCTCTCACAGCCGGTCACGATCGATGGCGAGCTCCGGGAGCCTTTCTGGCAATCCGCGGAGCGCGTCACGGGCTTCGTGCAGCGCGATCCCACCGAGGGCGCCGTCGCCACTGAGAGCACCGTCGTCTACATCGCCTACGACGACGCCGCACTGTATATCGGCGCTCGGTTGTACGACGCGCATCCCGATTCCATCGTCGCGCGGCTGGCCCGGCGCGATCAGGGCACGAACTCCGACCGCTTCCAGGTCTTCATCGATCCGTATCACGACAAGCGCAGCGGATTCTACTTCGGCATCAGCGCCGCTGGGACGTTGTACGACGGCACGCTCTTCAACGACGAATGGGACGACGACAGCTGGGATGGCGTGTGGGAGGGCAAGGTCACCCGTGACGCAACCGGCTGGACCGCGGAACTGCGCATCCCCTATTCGCAGCTGCGGTTTGTGCGGCATACGCAGTACGTCTGGGGCATCAACTTCCGGCGCGACATCGCGCGCAAGAACGAGTTCGATTACCTGGTCTACACGCCGAAGAACGGCAGTGGATTCGTGTCGCGATTCCCCGATCTCGTCGGCATTGAGCGCATCGACCCGCCGCGCCGCATCGAGGTCATGCCCTACATGACGAGCCGGGCGGCCTTCACGCCGCACGCGGCCGGCGACCCGTTCAACGATGGCTCGAAGCTCTCGCCGGGCTTCGGCGCGGACGCCAGGCTGGGGTTGGGCTCCAATCTCACGCTCAACGCGACGGTGAATCCCGACTTCGGTCAGGTCGAGGTGGATCCAGCGGTCGTAAACCTGAGCGACGTCGAGACCTTCTTCAACGAGAAGCGTCCGTTCTTCGTGGAAGGCTCGTCGATTTTCAATTTCGGATTCGGCGGCCAGCGCAACTTCTGGGGCTTCAACTGGTCCGGGCCGAACTTCTTTTACAGCAGGCGCATCGGCCGGTCCCTGTCGCTCCCGTCCGCGCCCGATAACGGTTTCGTCGATGGCTCAAGCGGCGCGCACATCCTCGGGGCGTTGAAGCTGACGGGGAAAGTCGCCGGGAGCTGGAACGTCGGCGGTTTGACGGCGGTGACAGGGCGTGAGCAAGCGACGCTGGTCGACAGCACCGGCCGGCGTTGGAATCAGGAGATGGAGCCGCTCGCGGTCTATGGCGTCTATCGCGCCCAGAAGGAATTCAACAAAGGCCGCGAAGGCCTGGGCTTCCTCACGACGATCGACGGCCGCTCGTTCGACGACGTCTCATTGCGCGATGCGCGCAACAGCAGCTCCACGATGGTCGGGACGGACGGCTGGATCTTCCTCGATTCTTCAAAGACTTGGGTGACGACGGCGTGGGTGGCGGGCTCGCGGATTGCGGGATCACGAGCACGCATCACGGAGGGGCAGCGCAGCTCAACCCACTATTTCCAGCAGCCGGATGCGCGGCACGTCTCGGTCGATACGATGGCCACCTCTCTCGACGGCGCCGCCGCGCGGTTCACGCTGGCGAAGCAGCGCGGCAACACCTTCGTCAACTCGGCGCTCGGCATCATCTCGCCGGGCTTCGACGTGAACGATCTCGGCTTCCTGTCGCGCACGGGCTACGTCAACATGCACCTCGGTGGCGGCCAGACCTGGACGAAGCCAGGCAAGCTGTTTCGGTATGCCGAGGTCGGCGGCGCGGTGTTCCGGAACTACGACTGGGACGGCAACATCATCTGGTCGGGTCTGTTCCAGTTCGGGTACGTACAGTTCCACAACTACGACGGTCTCAACTGGAACCTCGCGTACAATCCGTGGACGGTGAGCAACCGACGGACGCGCGGCGGCCCGTTGACCCTGACGCCGCCCGGATACCAGTTCGGCCTCGATGCCAACAGCGACAGCCGCAAGCGCGTCACCCTTGGCGCCGGAGCGGGCACGTACTATCGCTCGGGAGCTGACTACGACTGGTACTCATACCTGAATGTGCAGTATCTGCCAGCGCCGAACGTCTCGGTGTCGGTGGGACCGAATCTCTCAGGGGCGAACTATCCGCTGCAGTACGTGGATGCGATCGCCGATTCGACCGCCACGGCGACGTACGGGACCAGGTACGTCTTCGCGCGGCTGCGGCAGACCGAGCTGTCGGCCGGCGTCCGGCTGAATTGGACCTACAGTCCGGCGTTGTCGCTGCAGCTCTACGCGCAGCCGCTGATCTCGGCGGGGAAGTACGATCGATTCAAGTCACTCGCGCGGCCGCGCAGCTACGCCTTCGATTCGACCGCGGCGCCGTCCAACCCGGATTTCAATTTCAAGTCGCTGCGAGGCAACGCCGTGCTGCGCTGGGAATACAGGCCGGGCTCGACGCTCTTCTTCGTGTGGACACAGAGCCGCTCTGCGTCCGACGATAACGGCGACTTCCGGTTCGGCTCATCGATGCGCAGCATGCTGCGCGCGCCGGCCGAGAACATTTTCATGGTGAAGGCTACGTACTGGTGGAATCCGTAGGCTAAAGGCCTTCGCTGGGAGGGCGGGGGGGCGCGGGCACGAAATGATTCAGCGGCCCGTGCCCCTTCTCGTCTCCAAGCCCCGGTGCCGCCGCGATCGCGCGATGCACGAAGTCGAGCGCATCGATGACTGACCGCTCGAGCGATCGGCCGAGCGCGAGACCGGCGACGATGCCGGCTGAGAGCGTACAACCGGTCCCGTGCGTCGACGTGGTCTGGATGCGCTCGTGCGTGAACCGCCGAACGGCGCCATTGTGCACCAAGACATCGACGATCCTTTCCGTGTTCCGAAGATGCCCCCCTTTGATCAGCGCGGCTCGCGCTCCCATCGAGACAAGCGCGCGTCCGGCCTGCTCCATGTGATCGGGAGTCCGGACGTCCTTCTCTACCATGATCGATGCCTCGTTGAGATTCGGTGTGACGAGTAGCGCGAGCGGTACCAACCGGCGCGCAATTGACGCTTCCGCCTTCTTGTCGAGCAACCGGTCTCCTGACGTCGCGACCATCACCGGATCGAGGACGTAGTTCGGCAGGCCGAGTGCGGCGATTCGTTCAGCAACGACGTCCACGATTTTCGCCGAGCCAAGCATTCCTGTCTTTACAGCCGCGGGTGGCAGATCCGCGGCGAGGGCTTCGATCTGGCGCGCCACCAGTTCGGGGGACACCGCGTCCCAGGCGAGCACGCCCACCGTGTTTTGCGCGGTGACGGCGGTGACGGCGCTCGTGCCGAACACACCGAATTGATGAAACGTCTTGAGATCCGCCTGGATCCCCGCGCCGCCGCCCGAATCGGAGCCCGCGATCGTGAGGGCGATTCTCACGGCTGCCACTGTTGTGGCTTGGCGAAAACAACGGGGCGCGCAATCTTAGGTGCACCCATGACCAGAGCGAGGACGCGCATCGCTGGTAATCTGCAGTCGACCGTTCGCGATCTCCAACGGCGCAAGGCGCGCGGCCGCCGGGGCCTGGCCGTCGTGGAAGGCGTGCGACTCGTAGAGGAGGCGCTCGCCGCGGGTCTCGAATTCAAGGGCGCGGTCGTCTCTCCCGAGCTCGCCCGCACGACGCGCGGCCAGACGCTCGCGGCCGAGCTGGCGAGTCACGCGGTGGCAATCGAGGAAGTCGGCGCGCGCGCGTTTGGGGATCTCGCCGGAACGGAAACACCGCAAGGGATTCTCGCCATCGTCACGCCGCGCGTCTGGGCACTCACGGAAGTCAGAGATGGGCCGCTGCTCGTTGTGGACGGCGTGCAGGATCCCGGCAACGTCGGGACCCTGATTCGGACCGCGCACGCGCTCGGAGCGTCCGCCAGCCTGCTGTTGCGCGGCAGCGCGGACCCGATGAATCCGAAGGCGCTGCGCGCCGCGATGGGCGCCACGTTCCGCCATCCCGTCGTCCAGCTCGACGATGGGCCGTTCATCGCGTGGGCGCGCGAGCACGAGTTCACCCTGTGGGCGGCCGCCGCGGACGGCGTGCCGATCGCCCGCGCCCTCGACGCCAGGCAGTCGCGCAAGGAGCGGATTGCGGTGATCGTCGGAAACGAAGGCGCCGGCCTGCGGCCACACCTCAATGCGGTCGCCTCTCAGCGCGTGGCGATTCCGCTGGCGCGCGGCGCCGAGTCGCTGAACGTGGCCGTCGCGGCGGGCATTCTGTTGTACGAGGTGCTGCGTGGGCGCTGACTGGTTCATCATTGTCATGACGGCGGCGTTGGGATTGTGCGTTGGCAGCTTTCTCAATGTCTGCATTCATCGCCTCTGGCACGAGAACCCCGAGCAACGCTCGCTGCTGCATCCGCCGTCGACGTGTCCGCATTGCAAGCAGCGCATCGTCTGGCGCGATAACATCCCCGTCTTCTCGTGGCTGTGGCTGCGCGGCAAATGCCGCTGGTGCCACAAACCAATTTCGATTCAGTACCCGATCATCGAAGCGTCCGTCGGCCTGCTGTGGGTCGTCGCGTTGCTGTATTACGGGTTCACGATGCACGCGCTCGCCGCGGCAATTTTCGGGACCATCCTCGTAGGCATCGGGGTAATCGACGCTAGACACAAGATCATTCCGGATGAGTTGAGCGTCTCAGGCCTGGTGCTGGGACTCGCGCTGTCATTGAGCGGCGGCCTTCCGGGATTTCTGCAGGCGCTCCTCGGCGCCGCCGTCGGCTGGTCGGTGCTGTGGGTCGTCCGCGAGCTCGGCGGCTTGATCCTCCGGCAGGAAGCGATGGGCTGGGGAGACATCAAGATGCTGGCGATGGTCGGGGCGTTCGTCGGCTGGAAGAATGCGTTGCTCACGATCTTCGTCGGCGCCATCATCGGGACGGGGTTCTATCTGCCGCTCATGATCTGGAGCATTCGCAAATGGCGGCGTTACGAGCTCCCGTTCGGCGTGTTCTTGGCGATCGCCTCGGGCGTGACGTTCGTTTTCGGAGACACGATGATTTCCTGGTACCTAGACTTTCTGAAGAGCCGTTGACCCATGTCTGATCCATTCTCCGGGCTATTCGATTTCGGGGACGTTCTGGAGCGCGTCGGCATCGACATCACCACGCTCGCGCGACGCGGCGATCTCGAGCCCGTGCGCTGCCGGGATGCCGAGATCGCGCGCGTGATCGACATCCTCTTGCGGCAGGGGAAAAACAACCCCGCCCTCGTGGGGCGCGCCGGTGTGGGCAAAACGGCGATTGCCGAGGGACTCGCGCAGCGCATCGCGGCGGGCGACGTGCCGCCCGCGCTCAAGGACGCCCGCATCCTCCAGCTCGACCACGTGTCCTTGCTCGCCGGCACATCCTTCCGCGGGCAGTACGAGGATCGGATTCGCCGTCTCGTGAAGGCGCTCGGCACCGATCCCAACCTCATCCTGTTCGTGGATGAGCTGCACAACCTCATTGGGCAGGGAACAGCGATGGGCGCGGCGATGGACGCCGCCAACATGCTGAAACCCGCTCTCGTGCGCGGCGACATCCGGGTCATCGGCGCCACCACGGGCGAGGAATACGACAAGTGGATCCGCGCCGATCCCGCTTTGGAGCGCCGGTTCCAGCCGGTCACGATCGAAGAGCTGGACGCGATTCAGACGTGGGAAGTCCTCGTCGCCAGGCGCCCGCGACTCGAGCGGCACCACGCTGTCGCCATCGCGGACGACGCGCTCAAGGCCGCGATTGTCCTGACCGACCGCTTCGTGCCCGAACGCGCGCGTCCCGATAAGGCGATCGACGTGCTCGACGAGGCATGCGCGCACGCGCAGGCGACGGCGCACGTGTCGCCGGAGCTCGATAAGCTGATTCGCGACCGCAAGAAGGTCGAAGCGATGATTCGCCGCGGGTTGACGGAGGAGCAAGGATCGGCACCGGAAGAGCCGATGCCGGACCTGGCGACCGTGCTGCAGCGGTTTGGCGAGGAGCTGAACGAACTACTGGGCGGCGAAGGACGCCGCAAGACGCCGGAGGAGGAGCCTCCGCCGACGTCCGGCGACCTGCGGCGTCCTTCGGCCCTCGAACAGCAGCGCGCCGAGCTGGATCGCCGGCTCCGCGCCGAGCTCGAGCGGCAGGGCATGGTCGTGACGGGCAAGGAAGTTGCTCGCGTCGTCGGTGTGGCGGTCGGCAAAGGGATCGAGTGGGCCGGCTGACTCGCCTCGCGGCATTGGCGGCGCTCCTGGTCGTTGTTGCCGCCTGTCGCGAGCGCGCCCAGAATGTGCAGAGCGAGGCGGATCTCAAGGACATCGTGCACCGCATGATGCCGCTCGTTGCCCAGAACGCCGGTCTTCCCTTCAAACGTGAACCTAAGGTGTTGCGCCGCTCGCGCACGCAGGTCCGCGATTACGTCATTCACAAGTTCGACGAAGACTTGCCGCCAAGCGACCTCGCCGGACTGCAATCGGCCCTGCGGCTGTTCGGGCTCATCCCTGATTCCTTGCAGCTCCGGCCCACGATGATCGATCTGCTCACCGAGCAGATCGCCGGATATTACGACCCCGATTCCAACGCGCTGTATATCCCCGCCGATATCGAGCCGTATCAGCTGCGCGTCGTGGTGTCACACGAGTTGGTGCACGCGTTGCAGGATCAGTACATCAAACTCGATTCGATCATCACGCAGCGCGGCCACAACGATCGGCGTTCTGCCGCACAGGCTATTCTCGAGGGTCAGGCGACCGTGGTGCAGATCCCCGTGTTGATGCCCGAGCAGAAGCCCGATACGCTGCCGTTGGGATGGTTCTGGAAGCAGCGGACGGTGATGGCGCGGCAACAGGCCCAGATGAAAGAGTTCGCGCACGCGCCCCTGTGGCTGCGCGAAGGCTTGGTCTTCCCATACCTGGGTGGTGCGGACTTCATCATCTGGTTCCGCCGCAAGTATTTCGGGAAATCGGTGCTGGATTCGCTGCCGACGTCGACGGAACAGATTCTCCACCCGGATCGATACGCCCAGCACGACGAGCCCACGGAAGTGATTTTCCCGAAGTCGGCGACGGACACGGTGATCTACGAAGACAATCTCGGTGAATTCGAGACGCGGCTGCTGTTCCAGCAGCTCCTGGGCGATGAGACCGAAGCCGCGCGTTTAGCGGAGGGATGGGACGGCGATCGGTACCGTGTGCTCGGGAAGAATCGCGACGTGCTCGAGTGGTACAGCGTCTGGGACGATGCGGCGGCCGCGAGCAAGTTCGCGACGGGGCTCGAGCACGCCTGGGCGAAACGACGGCCGTCGGGTCAGAAGGCCAGACGGTCGGACATCAAGCAGCTAACGGTTGAAGGCCAGCCCGTGGTACGACTGGTTGACGCGCCGGTGAGCTGGACGGGGTGGCGGCACCTGCCCGCCGTGCGGCTCAGCGAACGAGCCGAGTGATCGAATAGATCAGGAGTCCGACGAGCCCGCCGACGAGCGTGCCGTTGATGCGGACGAACTGTAGGTCTCTTCCTACGGCCAACTCGAATCGCTGCGACGTCGCCTCCGGGTCCCATCCCGCTACCGTCTGAGCGATCAGGTCGCCGATCTCATGGCGGTATTTCTCCACGACGCCGGCGGTCAGGTCGATCAGCAGGTCGTCGATTTCCGCGAGCAGCGTCGGATTCGACGACAGCGCGGTGCCGAATTCACTGAGGCCGTTGTCGAGTGGACTCGCCGCGCCGTCGGCGCCGGCTCCGGTCGCGTAGTTGGTGACCGTCTGCCGAATGCCATCCCACAGCCGTCTCGACAGCTCCACCGTCGACGCGTCCATCAACCACTCCTCCTTCATTGCCTCCGCGCGCGCGATCACTTCGGGGGAGTGCTGTAAGCGCTCGATGAAGTCGCGAATGGCGTCGTCGAATGCGGTGCGCAGCGGGTGTGATGGGTCCATCACCATGTCGTGCAGCAGTCGCTCCACGGCTTCGATGATCTTCTGGTAGATCTTGTCGTCCAGCACCGGCGGCACCCACCACGGCGTCTCGGCGCGCACGCGCTCGCGGATCACCTCGCGATTATTTCTGACCGCGTCCGCAGCCAGTCGCACCGCGGCATTGAGCAGCTCTTCCTGTCGATTGTCCCCGAGCGCGAGCGCCAGCGTCTTCCCCAATGCGGGCGCGACTCGGAATGCGCGCACGCGGTTGCGGACGATCTCACTCACCAGCTCCTGAACTTCGTCATGCGGCAACGCCTCGAGCGTCTTCGCCAAGCCGCTGGCGAATTGTCGCGCGATCTGACGAGCATGGTCGCGGTCCGCCAGCCACTGCGCGCCACGCTCGGCGGGATGCACGCGCCGGAGATTCGCGCTGATGACCTCGTGTGAAAGGAAGTGATTCTGGACGAAGGTGCCGAGGATCTGGCCGATGCGTTCCTTGCGCGTCGCGACGATCGCCGTGTGCGGTATCGGCAAGCCCAGGGGATGCCGGAAGAGCGCCGTGACCGCAAACCAGTCCGCGAGCCCACCGACCAGCGACGCCTCGGCCGTTGCGCGCACGTAGCCGAGCCAGGGGAATTGCGGCTCGAAGACGCTCGCGGCGACGAACACGAGCAGCGCGATCGCCAGCAGTCCGGTCGCGCGCCGCTTCATCGCGTCCAGCCGGGCCTGCCGCTCGGCGTCGTCGGGGCGCGACCACTGCGGCGTCACGGGTGCGGGTGGGGGCGCGGGCGCGGGACTGGTCATAGAAGCCAAAATTAAGACCCCCACTTGGATTCAGGGTACTCGCCATTTAGCTTGCTACGCTTATGTTTACGGCCCTTTCCGAGCAGCTGACCGGCATACTGAGCCGGCTCAGGGGTCGCGGGGTGCTCTCGGAGAGCGACGTCACCGACGCGCTGCGCGACAGTTCCAGCAGATGCGCAAGCTCAGCAAGTTCATGAAAAGGATGTAGGGAACGTTATGGCAACTCGAATTCGGCTGCGCCGGGTGGGACGGAAAGGTCAGGCCTACTTCCGCATCGTGGTCGCGGACTCCAAGTCGCCGCGCGACGGACGCTTCGTCGCGGCGATCGGCAATTACAACCCGCGTGCCAATCCCGCGGTGATCGACGTGAACGCGGAACAGGCGCGAGCCTGGCTCGAGAAGGGCGCGCTGCCGACGGATACGGTGCGGTCGCTCCTCAAGAAGGCCGGCGTACTCCGTGGAGGAAAACAGTCGCCCCCGCCCCCGCCCCCGCCTCCATCTCCGGCGCCCACCGCGTAGTCGGGCGGCTGCGCAAGCCGCACGGCCAGCAGGGGGAAGTCGCGGTGATTCCCCTCGTCGAAAGCCCGGGAACGGTGTTCGTCCCGAAAGCGCGACTGTACGTGTTGAATGAGGAGCGCGAGGTTGTAGCCGGACCGCTCGTGGTGGCAAGGCGCCGCTCGTATCATCGAGAATGGTTGCTCGGGTTTGAGGGCGTGACATCGCGAGCGGCGGTCGAGCGCTGGCGCGACCAGCTCGTCGCCGTGGACGAGTAGCGATGTTACGGATCAACGTGGTGACGCTGTTTCCCGAGTGGTTCACCGCGCCGCTGGGATCGAGCATCCTGGGACGCGCGGCAACAGCGGGACTGGCTCAGTGTCGCATCGTGCAGCTGCGCGATTACACGCACGACAAGCACCGGACGGTCGACGATGCACCGTACGGCGGCGGTGCGGGCATGGTGCTGAAGCCCGAGCCGTTCTTCGAGGCCGTCGAGGACTTGCGGGCCAAACCGCCGATCGTGCTGCTGTCGGCGCGCGGGCGGGCGTTCACACATGACACCGCGGTGCGCTATGCGGTCGGCACCGAGCTGACGTTGCTGTGCGGGCATTACAAAGACGTCGACCAGCGCGTCGCGGATGGATTGGGTGCCGAAGAGGTGTCGATCGGGGATTTCGTGTTGTCGGGCGGCGAGCCGGCAGCGCTGTGCGTGATCGATGCGGTCGTGCGACTCTTGCCCGGGGTATTGGGCGATCACGAATCGGCATCCAGCGATTCGCACTATGAGGGATTGCTCGCGCCGCCAAGCTACACGCGGCCGCCCAGCTATCGCGGCCTCGACGTCCCGGAGGTATTGTTGAGTGGCGACCACGACAAGATTGCGGCATGGCGGGCGGCGCAAGCCGAACGTCTGACGCGCGAGCGGAGACCGGATTTATGGGAAAAGAACGGCGACTCGAGCAAGTAGTTATGGAGAATCTGCGGGACAATATTCCAGCCTTCGCGCCCGGCGACACGGTGCGCGTCATGGTGCGCGTGCGCGAGGGTGAGAAAGAGCGCCTGCAGGCGTTCGAGGGCATCTGCATTGCCCGGCGCGGCGGTGGCATCAACGAGACGTTCACGGTCCGCAAGATCTCGGCGGGTGTGGGCGTCGAGCGGATCTTCCCGCTGCATGCGCCGTCGATCGCCGAGATCGGGCTGATGCGGAAAGGCCGGGTACGCCGGGCGAAGCTGTACTTTCTGCGCCGGCTCGCCGGGAAAGCGGCACGGATCCGCGAGAAGCGCGGGATCACAGTCCCGACGGGCGGTGGCGAACAGGAGCCGACGCAGACGTGAGACACCGCCGCCCATCGCTGAAACGCGAGGCGGCGTTGTGGTGCGAAGGGCGGAGCATCGTCGCCGGAATCGATGAAGTCGGCCGCGGTCCACTGGCAGGCCCAGTGGTCGCCGCGGCCGTCGTGTTTCCGGTGGGCGCAAAGCCGATTCGCGGCCTGGATGACTCGAAGGTGCTGACGCCGCTGCAGCGGGCCAGGTTCGCCCGCAAGATTCGCGAACGGGCGTTCGCCATCGCGGTCGGCGCGGCCAGCGTGCGCGAGATCGATCGCTACAATATCCGGCGCGCCTCCATTCTCGCGATGGAGCGCGCCCTCCATCGGCTCGGCTTCACGCCCGCGTGGGTGCTCATCGACGGCCTGCCCTGTCCGGAGCTTGGCTGCGAGCACGAAGCGATCATCGACGGTGATGCGCGCTGTCACTCGATCGCGGCGGCGTCGGTGATCGCCAAGGTCCTGCGCGATTACCTCATGGACCGGTTGGCCGCGCGGCACCCCGGCTATTGCTGGGAAACGAACAAAGGCTACGCCACGCCTGAGCACCTCGACGCCATTCAGCGCCTCGGTCCCACCCGGCATCACCGCTACAGCTTCGAGCCGGTCGCCCAGATCGAGCTGCTAACGATTTCGGCTGCGACGTAATCCTTTCAGAAATTCCGGCAGCGGCCGTGAATTGAGGATGTCGGCCGCGGTCAGCCAGGCTCGACGCGCCACTCCAACAGCGAACCGCATGAATCCCAGCTCCCGCGTGTTGTGGGCATCCGTCGAAAGCACGAATCGCACCCCGTGAGCTTTGGCGGCCGCGGCGAGGGTGTCGGGCAGATCCAGCCGCTCGCTGCCATTGATTTCGAGCAGGCACTTCGCGTTCGCGGCCGCCTTCGCGACGACGTCGAAGTCGAGCTGGTAGGAAGGCCGGTCGGGGAGTATGCGGCCGGTTGGGTGGCCGATGGCGTCGACCCAGGGGTTCTCGATCGCGCGAAGCAGCCGGTCCGTGAGCTGTTTTTCGCTTTGCTTCAATCCATAATGAATCGTGGCGACGACGTAATCGGCTTCTGCGAGGACGTCATCAGGAAGATCCAGCTTCCCGCTTTCTAAAATGTCCATCTCGACGCTCTTCAACACGCGCAAGTTAGGCAACCGTTTGTTGAGCGCATCGATTTGCTTCCACTGCGCGCGCAACTCTTCCGGTGTCTGACCGGCCATCGACATACGTGGCGAGTGATCGGTGATCGCGATGTAGGCGTAGCCAAGGGCCTGCGCCGCCTCGACCATTTCCGCCAGCGTCGCTTTGCCGTCGCTCGCATCGGTGTGCATCTGCAGGTCGCCGCGGATCTCTTCCCGGGTCACGAGCTGCGGAAGCTTATGCTCCTTGGCGAGCGCGATTTCGCCGCGGTTCTCGCGCATCTCTGGAGGAATCCAGTCGAGACCGAGCGTTTCGTAAACCTCTTGCTCGGTTCGTCCGGAGACACACTTTTCTCCGCGGAACACACCGTACTCGTTCAGCTTAAGCTTCTTGGCCTGCGCGATCTTGCGCAGCTCGATGTTGTGCGCTTGGGAGCCGGTGAAATACTGCAGCGCCGCACCGAAGCAGGCCGGCTCGATGACTCGCAAGTCCACCTGGAGTCCGCTCGAGAGCCGCACCGTGGAGCGGGTGTCGCCCTGCGAGGCGACCTGTGTCACTTCACCGAACTTGCCGAAGCGTGCGATGAGGTCCGGCGCGTTGGCGCCGCTGACGACGATGTCGAGATCGCCGATGGTCTCTTTGCGCCGGCGGAAGCTGCCGGCCACCTCGATGGCATCGATGCCTCCGCCTGCTTCTAGGTATTCCACCAGGGCACGCGCGTACTGCTCGGCTTCATGCAGCACCATGCGGCGCTGTCCGCTGCCTGCGGCCGCACCCGCCACACCTTCCCGAATCTTTTCGAGCAACTTGGGCCCGAAACCGCCGAGTTTCGCGATCTTCCCGGCCTCCAGCGCCCGTTTCAGGTCCGCGACGCTGTTCACCTTCAGCTCGTCGTGGAACAGCTTGACGCGCTTGGGGCCGAGGCCGGGGATCCGCAGCAGATCGAGCAGGCCGGGCGGGATGGTCGCGACGAGCTGCTGACGCTGGGGCAGGGTGCCCGTGTCGAGCAGCGCAGTGATCTCTTTCGCAATACCGCCGCCGATCCCCGGCAGGTCGGTGAGGTCGAACGCCTCGTCTGTGACGAGCTCTGATAGCGGATCGGGATGATCGGCGACGGTCCGCGCCGCGTTGCGATACGCCCGGACCTTGAACGGATTACCCGCGGAGATTTCCAATAGGTCGGCGACTTCGCCGAGCAGGCGGGCGATTTCAGCATTCTGCATTGCCTGAAACCTAAGCCTTGCGGACCCTCTTCATGCGTGATACGCTAGCCGTCCCGAAAACATCATTTCCTTCCCGTCGGAGGCCGAAGCATGCTGCGCAGACTCCTCGCGCCGGTGGTACTGGCTCTCGCATTCCCACTCTTTCTCAGTGCTCAGTCGCAGGCGACCACAGGCATTATTCGCGGCGTCGTCACCGATCCGGCGGGAACGCCGGTCGCCGGTGCGTCGGTCGTGCTCCATGAGTTGCAAACCGGGTTCCAGCGGCAGCTCACCACCAACGAGCGCGGCGTGTTCATCGCGTCCCTGATGCCACTCGGCGTCTATGACGTGACGACGCGGGCGGTCGGCTACAGCGAAACCAAGCGCGCCGATGTGCGGCTGGGCGTCGGTCAGACCGTGGATCTGACACTGCCGCTCGCCGCCGTGCAGCTCCAGGCCGTCGTGGTGGAGGCCACGCAGCCCGTCGTGGATGCCGGGCAAGTGGAAGCGGCATCACGGTTACCGAACAATGCGGTGGCCGGGCTGCCCAACAACGGTCGCAACTACCTCAATCTCACGCTGCTGACGCCCCAGGTGGCCATTGTCCAGGGGCCCGATGGTGACGAGTTGACGGTCGCCGGGCAGAAAGGCATCCACAACAACGTCGCGGTGGACGGCGCCGACTTCAACAACCCGTTTTTCGGCGAGCAACGAGGTGGTCAGCGACCGGCGTTTACGTTCAATCTCGATGCTGTACAGGAGATAGTGGTCGTATCGGGCGGTGCCAACGCGGAATTCGGCCGGTCATCGGGCGGTTTCGTGAACGTGATTACGAAGTCGGGAACGAACCAGCTGCGCGGCTCGGTGCACTATTTCGGGAAGTCGGCCGCTCTGTCGGGCACCCCAGTCCATTCCGGAGTGACGTTCGAGCCCGACTTCAGTCAGCACCAGTTCGGCTTCACCCTCGGCGGACCCCTGAAGCGCGATCGCGCATTCTTCTTCGTCGCCTACGACCAGCAGATTTACGATGAGGTGAAGCAGCGCTCGCGGCCGGCGAGCGCCGCGTTCGACTCGCTGCGTACTTGGATGGACACCGCGTATGCTGGCGCCCTGCGGGGCGATTTCGGGTCGATTTCCCGCACCAACGGTGCCCGTGCGCTGCTGACCAAATTGGATTTCCGTCTGTCGGACCGCCACATGCTGTCGCTCAAGTACAACTACACCTGGTCCGAGCAGAAAAACGGCACGTTCGACGTCGACACGTGGGCCCGCAGCGCCAACGGGTTGGAACGCGATCACTCCAACGCCGTCAACGGCAGTCTCGTGTCCTATCTCTCCTCGCAGGCGTCGAACGAGTTTCGCTTCCAGTATTCGCGCGAAGACCGGCCCCGTCCGTACGATGGCGCCCGGTCGTCGCTGCTCGGCCCGAACCGCGCGGACCCGCCGGCGGCTCGTCCGTTCCCTGACGTGGCGATGGATTTTGCGAACCATTTTCGGTTCGGCCTGCCGTTCTTCCTGCCGATCGCCTATTACGACACGCGGGTACAGCTGCTCGACAACCTGTCGTACGTCAAGGGCACCCACCTCTTCAAAGTGGGCGGCGAATACAATCACGTGAACTCAGTCCAGACGTTCATCGGGTTCGCCAACAGCCGCTACATCTTCGGCTCGGTGAACGGATTCCTGAACTATCTTCGCGACTCGACGTATGTCGAATGCTCCGGTGGCGCCACCGGCACCAACTACACTTGTCCGGGTGCGCAGACCGTTAGCGGCCCGGTGTTGCTGTACCTGCAACAGGCCGGCGTCGATCAGAATGTGCGCAGCTCGGGAACGCAGCAGATTCCGCAAAACGAGATTGCGCTCTACATCCAGGACACCTGGAAACCGAACTCCCGCCTGACGCTGAACTACGGGTTGCGCTGGGAGGCACAGCTCGAGCCCGATCCGATCACCCCACCGAGTCAGGTCTTCTTCGCGCCGTTCATCGGCAAGACGGTGACGAATGGCACGGGAACCTACACGTTCCCCTCTGACGGCACGATCCCGTCCGACAAGAAGATGTGGCAGCCGCGGCTGGGGATCGCTTTCGATCCTCAGGCCGACGGGCGTCAGGTCTTCCGCGCCAGTGCGGGATTGTACTACGCACGAATTCCGGGATTGAACCTTGCTTCGAGCCGCAGCACCAACGGCTCGAACGGGCTCACGTATTTCCGCAACAGCGCGCTCACGGGAGTGCTCGGGCCGGTGCCTGGATTCGGCAGCTTGCTGCCCGATTCCGTGGCAGCAAGCTCCGTGTTCTTCCCGGACGTGTTCGTGTTCGATAAGAACTTCCAGAATCCGCGCACCTTAAACGTCACCGTGGCGTACGAGCGGCAACTGGGAGCGGATTTCGGCCTGCTGCTGAGCTACACCCACGCTCGGACCGACCATCTGACACGGTTCATCAACCGCAACGACGCGGCCTTCGGCAGCCCGTGGTCCGCAGGTTTGCCGCCGGGCGGGACGAACGGCATTGCGACGTTGACGACTGTCGAGTCATCGGCGAAGTCGCGCTACAACGGCTTCACGATCGGGCTGAAGCGTGTGCTGGATCCCAATTTCCAGTTCCAGGTCAACTACACCCTTTCATTTGATAAGTCGGACGACGATAACGAGCGCGATCCATTTACGCTCCGGTACGCGCAGGCGAACAAGCTGGCGCCCGAGTACAACTGGAGCGATCGCGATCAGCGGCACCGTGTCAACGGTTGGGCCTTGGTGAAGCTGCCGGGTGGCTTGTACATGAACAACCGCCTGAGCTACTACTCCGCGCAGCCGATTTCGGCGAGCTGCGGTCCGTGGGCGGGCAATCCGTTCGCGCCCCCGGCCGGACAACGCGCCACCGTAGCGGCAGACCGCGTCTGCGGTCCAACCGGCGCGACCGTTTTGCAGCGCAACACGCTCCGCAAAGACAACCAGTACGTCTCGTGGGATGTGCGCTTCTCGCGTCCGTTCACGGTGAGCGCGCGCGGAGAGCTCGAAGCCATCGTCGAAGTGTTCAACCTGCTCGGGACCGACAACTTCCGGGATCCGTCCTACGGCAATTTGCTCTTCAATTTCGACGGCACGATTCGCAGCGGGCTGGGAGACCCGCGCCAGCTTCAGGCAGGAGTGCGCTGGCTGTTCTAGACCGGCGGGCTGTGTTCGAGTAGCACCACGCCTGAAAATCTCTTGAACTGCTCGCGCCGTTTCTTCGGCGCGAGCAGTCCGAGCACCTTCCACAGCCACGCCATCTTCGGCGCGCGATGCAACCGCACGGCGGCGTCGAGCATCGCGTGGTACTCGGCCTCCCTCCATCCCGCAGGCGCGAAGAAGGCAGATCCCTCCGCGGGAGCGAAGATCATCGGCGCGTTTCCCGACTGCAGTTGGTTGCCCCACGTGCGCCGCAGCCATTCGAGCAATTGCGGAGAGCTGAGGTCGATGAGCCACCAGCGAAACGCCGGAGGCGCCGCGAGGTCGGTGGCGAGCGACGACACGTTTTCCGGCGTGAGGTAGACCAGCAACCCCTCCGAGATCACGAGCACGCGTCGGGCGCTGGCGCCCACGCGTTGGAACAGCGCGCGGCGCGTTGCTTGGTCGCGCAGATCGGCTGTGACGAATTCGATTCTGCAGTTCGCCCGCTCCCCCGCGAGCGCCGCTTCTTTGTACGAGAGAATTCCCTCGAGATCCACGTCGATCCACCGCAGCTCCGCGGGGAGGTTCAGGCGGTAGGGCCGGGCGTCGAGACCGGCGGCGAGGTTCAGGACCGTATCGGCTCCCTGTTCGCTGACCAGCCGCATGATGATCTCGTCCATCACCGCGGTGCGGGTGATCATCGGCCACGCCCAGCGGCGGCCCTGCGGCATGGATGCGAGAATCTGGTCGCCAGTCGGTCCGGCTAGACGACGCGCGTACGGATCCCGGAACAAGGCATCTGGGCGCTCGCTTTCCATTGCTCGGTACATCGCGACCCAACGGGCGGTGTCGGAAACGCTGGAGATAGGATTGGAACGAGGCGCCCTCATCTGAGGCAAAACGTAACGCGCGCCGCTATCTTTCGGCCACCGTTGAGCCGGTAGCTCAGTTGGTAGAGCAACGGACTTTTAATCCGTAGGTCCCGGGTTCGATCCCCGGCCGGCTCACTCCCACCTTCCGCCCCCTCCGGTTCGCACCCCATTTTAGACGGCTCAACTTGCACCTCACGGGAGAGCCCTATGAGCAAAAAGAACTGGTCCCGTCGCGAATTCCTCGAGACGAGCGCGGCCGCAGCCGGCGCCTCCTTTGCCGCCAAACGGCTCGGCGTACGCCGCGTTGCTCCGAGCGATCGCGTGCGGTTCGGGATGGTCGGAGTGGGCATGCAGGGCAGCGGTCTGCTGGCGACGTCCATTCAGCTGCCCGGCGTCGAATGCGCTGGCGCCGCCGACCTCTACGATGGCCGTCACACGCTCGCGCGTGAGATCGTGCGGCCGGATCTCCCAGTCACGCGCCGCTACCAGGAGTTGCTGGGCAACAAGGACATCGACTGCATCGTGGCCGCCGTTCCCGATCACTGGCACAAGCAGGTCGTCGTCGATGCCGTCAGCGCGGGGAAGGACATCTACTGCGAGAAACCGATGTCGCACAGCGCCGCCGACGGTGTGGCGATGGTCGACGCCGCGAAGAAGAGTGGCCGCATCGTACAAATCGGCTCGCAACGCGTCAGCTCGCAGATCTGCGCGAAGGCGAAAGAAATGATCGCGCAGGGCATGCTCGGCGAGATGATGATGATCGAAGGATGGCTCGGCCGTAACGACCCCACCGGCGCTTGGGAGTATCCGCCGCCGCCCGATCTCTCGCCGCAGACGCTCGACTGGGACACCTGGCAGGGGACCGTCCCGAAACGGCCCTTCGATCCCAAGATCTTCGCGCGCTGGCGCTGCTGGAAAGAGTACGGCACCGGCCTGGCGGGCGATCTGCTGGTTCACTTGATCAGCGGCATGCTGTTCATGACGGGAATGAATCAGCCGCCGACGCAGGCGGCATCGGTCGGCGGCATCCGCCGCTGGAAAGACGGCCGCAACATGCCCGACGTGCACGTTGTGATCTATTACTACGGCGACTTGCCCGTGACGATGCGGCTCAATCTCGGAACAGAGGCGCCCGAGTCCTACCGCTTCCACGGCTCCAAGGGCTTGATGGAGGTGACGGGCTCGGAGATTCATTTCTCCCCACAGACCGGCGAGGACAACTGGCCGAGCTACTATACCGGCAGCTACCCGCGGGCGCTGCGCGAGGCCTACCAACAGCAGTGGCATAAGGAGCATGACCCGAAGCCGGGGCAGGAGCGCATGGAGGAAACCATTGCGATTCGCGGGCCCGACTTCGACGAAGAGCCCCCGCATCTCACCACCTACTTTGACGCCGTGCGTACCCGGAAACCTGTGACGGAGGACGTCGTGTTCGGCCACAATGCCGCGCTCGCGTGTCATATGGCGAACGAGTCCTACTTCCGGAAGACTGGCGTCACCTGGGATGAGGTTACGAAGACGATAAAGAACGCCTAGCGCCCTGTTGTCATGGGAGGGCATCCAGGGCAGATTCCCTGCGATGCCCTCCGTCGTCTGGATCGATGGGACATGGTACGACCGCGCCAGCGCGGTCGTCTCTGTGTTCGACCACGGGCTGTTGTACGGCGACGGCGTCTTCGAGGGCATCCGGTCCTACGGCGGCCGCGTCTTCCGCCTCGATGCTCACCTCGACCGCCTCTACAGTTCCGCGAAAGCGATCTGGCTCGAGATTCCCATGGAGCGGGACGCCATGGGCCGCATGGTCGAGGAAGGGGTCGCGAAGAGCGGGCTGAAAGACAGCTACATCAGGTTGGTC
>MNDR01000010.1 GCA_001915025.1 Gemmatimonadetes bacterium 13_2_20CM_2_65_7 | reverse complement strand
GGGGCGGTCACGCTCGCCGTCGCCGGCGTATGGAGCGCCCTCGCGTCGTGGCGGCACCGGCAGGGCTTTGCGCATCTCCTCTCGATCCTGCTCATCATTTGGGGGCTGATATTGGTGATGGGCATCGTCTTGCCGCGCGTCGGCTATGCCGGCCAGAGTGGCACGTGGTTTTGTCCTGAGCCTCGGTCGACACACTGATGACTGAAACGTTCAAGAATTTCATTGCGGGCGACTGGGTCGCCCCGTCTACAGGTGACTACTTCGAGGATCGCAACCCGGCGGACTGGAACGACGTGATCGGCCGCTTCCCGCGTTCGGGGCCCGACGATCTGCAACGCGCGATTGCCTCGGCCAAACGCGGGTTTGCGCAATGGTCCAAGACACCGGCGCCGATCCGCGGCCAAGTGCTGCAGCGCGTGGGGCAGCTGCTCGTCGAGCGGAAGGACGTCATTGCGCGCGCGATGACGCGCGAGATGGGGAAGGTTCTCGCCGAGACGGGCGGCGACGTGCAGGAGGGGATCGACACCGCATTCTATGCGGCGACCGAAGGCAGGCGATTGTTCGGTCGCGTGGTGCCGTCGGAGCTGCGTAACAAGTGGGCGATGAGCTATCGGCGCCCGATCGGCATCGCCGGCCTCATCACGCCGTTCAATTTTCCGCTCGCGATTCCGACCTGGAAGATGTTTCCGGCGTTACTGTGCGGAAACGCGGTGATCTTCAAGCCCGCCGAGGACGTCCCCCACACGGCGCATCTCCTCGTCGAGGTCTTGCTCGAGGCAGGGCTCCCGCCGGAAGTCGTCCAGCTCGTCCACGGCCAGGGCTCGGTCGTCGGTCGCGCGCTCGTGGAGCATCCCGATGTTCCCGTGATCTCCTTCACCGGATCGACGGAGACGGGGGCGTCGATCGGCGCGACCTGCGGGAAGATGCACAAGCGGCTCTCGCTCGAGATGGGCGGCAAGAACGCGATGATGGTAATGGAGGACGCCGATCTCGACCTCGCGCTCGACGGTGTGCTGTGGGGAGCGTTCGGCACGACCGGCCAGCGCTGCACCGCAACCAGCCGCCTTATCCTCCACGAAAAAATCCACGACAAGTTCTTGCAGATGCTGACCGCCCGCGCCGGCAAGTTGCGGCTCGGTCCCGGGCTCGACGCGAAGACTGAAGTTGGCCCGCTGATTCACGAGGAGGCGCGCCAGAAAGTCGCTGAGTACGTCGACATTGCCAAAAAGGAAGGCGCGAGTGTCGCGCTCGGTGGACGCATTCCGCAGGGCGACAAGGGGGGGCGGCTCGAGTGCGGCTGGTTCTACGAGCCCACGGTGCTCACCGGCGTGAAGCCTGGGATGCGCGTGGAACAGGAGGAGATTTTCGGCCCTGTGCTCGCGGTCATCAAGGCGAAGGACCTGACCGAAGCGATCCGCGTCAATAACGACGTGAAGTACGGGCTGTCGAGCTCGCTGTACACGCGCGACGTGAACGGCGCGTTTCGTGCCATGACGGATCTCGACACGGGCATCACCTACGTGAACGCGCCGACAATCGGCGCCGAAGCGCACCTGCCATTCGGCGGCGTGAAGCAAACCGGCAACGGGCATCGCGAAGGCGGGTGGGAAGTCTACGACTTCTATTCGGAGACAAAGACGATTTACGTCGACTACTCGGGCACACTCCAGCGGGCGCAAATCGACACGGAATTCAGCCCTTGACGGCAGGGGAACCGGAGGGGTAGACTACCCTTACAACTGAAGACTCGTGGTCATTTGCCGCGTATTGCCGCCACGTTAAACAAGGTGCTAAAAAGCGACTCGCCCGCGGCTTTATTGGTCCGGGCGATGCTGTTTTCAGGGAGTCGCTTCCCGCGGCCGCTCAGTTGAGCGGCTGTTTTCGTCTCGAGCTGTCCGGGGGGTCGGGGGGTCTATGCCCACACGCAAAGTCACGGTCGCCACGCTCGCGGGGTTGAAGGACCGCGATGAGAAAGCGGTGTTCGTCACCGCCTACGACTATCCGACCGCGACATTCGCCGATCGCGCGGGCGTCGACATGATCCTCGTGGGCGATTCCGCGGCCATGACGATGCTCGGACTCCCCAGTACGCTCCAGATCGGAATGGCCGAAATGCTGGTGTTCATTCGGGCGGTGACGCGCGCGGCGCAGCGCGCATTCGTGATCGGCGACCTGCCGTTCCTGTCCTACCAGCCCTCCGACGAAACCGCGATCCGCAGCGCCGGGGCATTCGTGGCCGCGGGGTGCGACGCGGTGAAGTGCGAAGGGGGCGCGCGCGTCGCGCGGCGCGTGCGCGCGATGGTCGATGCGGGCATTGCCGTGATGGGTCATCTGGGTCTCACGCCGCAAAGCCTCGGTCAACTCGGCGGCTACCGCGTTCAGGGGAAATCGTTGGCGGCCGCGGAGCGCTTGCTGCGTGACGCCGAGGCACTGGAGCGAGCGGGCGTGTTCTCGATTCTGCTCGAGGCTGTGCCCGCAGAGACGGCGGCGTTCGTGCGCGAGCGCACCGGCGTGCTCGTCTACGGGATTGGCGCCGGTCCCCACGTGGACGGGCAGCTCGTCATCTCGCACGACCTGCTCGGCAACTTCGTCGGCGAGATCGCACCCAAGTTCGTGAAGCGATATGCCGAAGTGGGTAGCGCCGTCGAAGGTGCCTTCCGCGACTACGCGCGCGACGTGCGTGCCGGCGTGTTTCCGGGGCCCGAACACTGCTATCCGCTCGATCCCGCCGATGAGGCGCTGATCCGCACGGCCCGCAAAACCCGTCCTGCACGGCGACTGCCGTCGCGACCAACGCCGGCCGTCGAGGCCGCGCCGTGACGACCACTACTGCCCCGCCGGCGGCGTTGCGGCCGTGGCCGCAGGTCTGCCGCGCTTGCGGCGCATTGCACGATCCGGCTCCCATCGCGGTCTGCGAGCAATGTCTCGGCCCGCTCGATCCTGTCTTCGATGCCGCGCGCGTGCTTCCCACGCGGGACGCGATCGCCGCGCGTCCGTGGTCGCTGTGGCGCTACCGCGAGTGGCTGCCGTTCGACGGTGACCCCGTGCTGTCGCTCGATACCGGCGGCACGCCGCTCGTCGAGGCGCCGCGACTCGCCGCGCGGCTGGGTGTCGCGCGTGCCTGGGTCAAGAATGACGCGGTCTCTCATCCGTCGCTGTCCTTCAAGGACCGCGTCGTCGCGACGGCCATCAACGCGGCTGCCGCGTTCGGGCTCGACACAATCGGCTGCGCCTCCACCGGCAATCTCGCCAACGCCGTCGCCGCGCAGGCGGCGCGCGCCGGTCTCAAATCCTGGATCTTCATTCCGGAAGATCTCGAGGTCGCCAAGATCGTCGGGACGGCGGTCTACGGCGCGCGGCTGGTCCGCGTGCGCGGTCACTACGACGACGTCAATCGTCTGTGCGCGCAGGTGGCGGATCTGTTTGGCTGGGGCATCGTGAACGTCAACCTGCGCGGCTATTACGGCGAGGGTTCCAAGACGCTCGCGTTCGAGATCGCGGAACAGCTGGGGTGGCGCTTGCCCACGGCGGTTGTCGCGCCGATGGCCGGCGGCTCGCTCGTGACGAAGCTGCGGAAAGGGTTCAAGGAGTTTAGCGCTGCGGGGCTCGTGAGCGGAGGCGCACCCCGCATCTTCGGCGCCCAGGCGGCGGGATGCGCGCCGATCGTGCGGCTGGTGCGTGAGAACGCCGACGCCATCACGCCCGTGGTCCCGCAGACGATCGCCCGGTCGATCGCGATCGGGAATCCCGCCGATGGCTTGTTTGCCAAGCGCGCGATTCTCGAATCCGGTGGCTGGGCCGCCGCGGTGTCGGATGCCGAGCTAGTCGGGGCGATCCGGCTGCTGGCAGAGGAGGCCGGAATCTTCACCGAAACGGCGGGCGGCGTCACGGTCGCCGCGGCGTTGGCGCTGGCAGCCGAAGGCCGGTTTTCACCCGATGACGAAGTCGTGTTGTGCATCACGGGGAATGGGCTGAAGACGATCGACGCCGTGTCGCCAGTGTTGCGTCAGGCGCCCCTCATCGCGCCACGCGTCGCAGAGGTGCGCGCTTTGGTGAAGGGCGAAAGATCATGACAGCGCACGTTCGCGTGCCTGCGAGCTCGAGCAACCTGGGTGCCGGCTTCGACTGCATCGGCGTCGCGGTGGACCGGTGGCTCGTCGCGTCCGTCACGCCGACAGCAGGAACGGGCATCTCGATCCGCCGCGGTGGACGGCTGACCGCCGTTTCGGTGGCATTCGCCGAGGACTTGCTCGCTCGCGGGTTCCGTGCAGCGTGTGCTGTCGCCGGTGCGCCGGCGACTGGAGCGGCAATCGATGCGACGTCGGACATCCCGGTCGGTTGCGGACTCGGCTCCTCGGCCGCCGCCATCGTCGCCGGCGTATTGCTGGCCGATGCCGTGCTCGAGGTGAACCTGAGTCGCCAACAGGTCGTCGAGATTGCCGCGGCTATCGAAGGACATCCCGACAATGTCGCGACGGCGGTCCATGGCGGCGCCGTGTTGAGCGTGCGCACATCCTCGGGATTGGTCTCGACGCCCCTCAGTGTCGCAAGGGGTCTCGAGTTGCTGCTTGCGGTGCCGCCATTTCCTTCCGACACGAAAGCCGCGCGCGCGGTACTGCCCAAGACACTGCCACACACCGATGCAGTGTTGGCTGCGAGCCGAGCGGCCGCCCTGGTGCAGGGACTAGCGACGGGCGATGGCGCGCTGCTCGGCGCCGCGCTCGACGACGTGCTGCACGTGCCGTTCCGGCGCGGACGGATTCCCGGCTACGATGCCGTCGTTGCTGCGGCGCAAAAAACCGGCGCGTATGGCGCGACGCTGTCGGGCGCCGGCTCCGCCATCCTCGCGATCGCGCCGCGCGAGCGGTCCTCTGCGGTCGGTGCCGCCATGATCGCGGCGTGGCGCACCGCAGGAGTAGAAGCGGAGTTGATCCGGAGCACTCATCCTGTTCCGGGCGCCACTGTGACTCGCATTGCTCAAGTGATTCAACCTGTCTCCTCGGAGCTATCATGAGCGTCACACTACAGCTACCAGCGGTCCTCGCAAAACTCGCCGATGGCCGGCGTTCTCTCGAAGCCCACGGATCGACGTTGGGCGACGTCGTCGCCGACGTTGCGGCGCGGTTCCCCGGACTGGCACCGCGTCTGCGCGACGCCGCCGGCAAGCCGTATGCCTTCGTGACGTTCTACGTGAACGACGACGACGCCAGACTCCAGGGCGGATTTGCGGCGAGCGTGCGCGACGGCGATGAGATCATCGTCGTCCCGGCGATCGCAGGAGGTTGAGCGATGACGACTCTCGCCCCAGCCGAGCTGCTGCGTTACAGCCGGCACCTGATCCTTCCCGACGTCGGGGTTCCGGGTCAAGAGAAGCTGAAGGCCGCTCGTGTGCTGCTGATCGGCGCGGGTGGGTTGGGATCGCCCGCGGCGCTCTACCTGGCCGCGGCCGGCGTCGGCACGCTTGGTCTGGTGGACTTCGATAACGTCGACGTCACGAATCTGCAGCGGCAGATCCTGCACGGCACCAAGGACGTGGGCCGGCCCAAGCTGGTGTCAGCGCGGGAGCGGATCGCCGATGTGAATCCGCACGTGCGGCTCGAGACCTACGAGACGGCGCTGACCTCGAAGAACGCGCTCGACATCCTCAGTGGGTACGACATCGTCGTCGATGGCACCGACAACTTCGCGACGCGTTATCTCGTCAATGACGCCTGCGTCCTGCTGGGCAAGCCCAATGTGTACGGCAGCATCTTTCGCTTCGAGGGACAGGCGTCGGTCTTCGCCTTGCCCGACGGACCCTGCTATCGCTGCCTCTTCCCCGAACCGCCGCCGCCCGGCCTGGTGCCGAGCTGTGCCGAGGGCGGCGTGCTGGGCGTGCTGCCGGGTCTGGTGGGGACGATTCAAGCGACGGAAGCGATCAAGCTGATCGTCGGCGTCGGCGAGCCGCTCGCGGGCCGGCTGCTGCTCATCGACACGCTCGGGATGCAGTTCCGCACGGTCAACATTCGAAAGGACCCCACGTGTCCCGCGTGTGGTACGCGCGAGATCCAGGCGCTCATCGATTACGAGCAGTTCTGCGGCGTGAGGGCGGCGGAGGCGGAGCCGCGAGCCGTCGGTGGATTCGTCGAGGTCACGCCGCGCGAGTTGCAGAGCCGGCTGTCACGCGGAGAAGAGCTGCAGTTGATCGACGTGCGGGAACAGTTCGAATGGGACATCGCCCGCATTCCCGGCGCGCGGCTCGTGCCGCTGGCGACGTTACCGGACGTGGTCGAGACGCTCGATCGCGACCGCGAGGTTGTCGTTTACTGCAAGGGCGGAAGTCGCAGCCGGGCGGCCGCGTCGCATCTCGCCGACGCGGGATTCCCGCGCGTGACGAATTTGACCGGCGGGATTCTGCGCTGGCGCGAGGAGGTGGATCCGACACTGCCGCGGTATTGAGATCGCTGTAATTCGATCCGCGCGGCGGCGAAATGGTGATGCTGCTCACGTCCGACCTGCCATCGTCGGATCGTGGAGCACGAGTCGGTGGTCGTCATTCTCGCGACGGGTGGCGCGAGCCTCGAACGTGACGCGCTCGACGCGTTACCGGAGACGACCGTCACATGGTCTCGCATCGAGCGGGAAGGTCGAGTGGCGTGTCTGGCCGCCCGCGTACGTCATCACGACCCGGTGACCGAATTCCGAGTCAGGGTCAGGCAGTGGGTTGGGCCCCGAGGATGGGGCGTAACTGTTGCGCCGTGCGGGCCGCATTGCTAAGATAAGTCACATGCTTGACTTGGGAGCCCCACTCGCTGGAAACGGCGCAGAACCATCCCCACGGCTCCCGTCGCCTCCTCCAACACGCCGTTCCGTATTAGGCCGCTGGTTCGACAGCTGGATGCGATCGCTCGGCATGGCGGTCGTGCTCTTCCTCATCATTCGCACCTTCCTTCTCGAAGCATTTCAAATCCCCTCAGGCAGTATGGAACGCACCCTGCTCGCGGGGGATTTCTTGTTCGTCAATAAAGCGGTGTACGGGGCGCAGATTCCCGGCACCAATGCGCGGCTGCCGGCATTTCACACGCCGCACCGCGGTGACGTGATGGTCTTTGCGTACCCGAAGGATCCGACACTGAGCTACGTGAAGCGCGTCATCGGCGAGCCGGGAGACGTCGTCGAGATGCGCCAAAGCCAGGTCTACGTGAACGGTCGCGCGCTGGAGGAGTCGTATGTACAGCGCGTCGACCCGCTGCACGACGGCTTCGATTCCGAATTCAACTGGCAGCGCGAGTATCTCATGGGGACGCAGGAGCAGCGGCGGCGCTATCACCCGACGCGTGACACCTGGGGTCCGCTGCGTGTCCCAATGGGGAAGTATTTCGTACTGGGCGACAATCGGGACAACTCGTCCGATTCCCGCTATTGGGGCTTTGTCGACCAGAGCGCCGTGAAGGGACGCCCGCTCCTCGTCTATTTCAGTTATGACCGTGGCACGCGCGATGCGCTGCCGTGGTTGATGGACATTCGCTGGAGCCGGCTTGGTTCGCTGATCCGCTAGGGTGGTAGCTTCCCCGAGAGGAGTGGCCATTCCATGCAACTGAATACGGCGAAGCGCGCATCATTTGACGAGGGATCTCTGGATCAGTATTTACGGGAAATCAGTCAATATCCGCTGATCACGCGAGAGGAAGAGGTCACGCTCGCGCAGCGGATCAAGCAACAGGATCCGGAGGCGCTGGACAAGTTGGTGCGCTCCAACCTGCGGTTCGTCGTGTCGGTTGCGAAGAAATACCAGAATCAAGGCGTCTCGCTCTCCGACCTGATCAACGAAGGCAACCTCGGCCTGATCCGCGCCGCCCACAAGTTCGACGAGACCAAAGGCATCAAGTTCATCTCCTACGCCGTCTGGTGGATCCGTCAGGCGATCCTCCAGGCGCTGGCCGAGCAGTCGCGGATCGTGCGCGTGCCGCTCAATCGCGCGGGCACCTTGCACCGCATCGGCAAGCGCTCGGCGTCGTTGCTCCAGGAGCTGGGACGCGAGCCGACGGTCGAAGAGATTGCAGAGGGGATGGACATCTCCGAAGAGGAAGTCGCCAAGACGCTGTCGATCTCTCAGGCGCATCTGTCGCTCGACGCGCCGCTCACGCCGGGTGAGGACAACAAGCTCCTCGATTATCTCCCCGACACGCAGAATCCCGGTCCGGACGACGAGATCTTCGAGCACGCGCTCACCGAGTCGATCGAGTCGGTCCTCGCGACGCTGAAAGAGCGCGAAGCCCGCATCCTCCGGCTGTATTTCGGCCTCGAAGGCCAGGAGCCGATGACGCTCGAAGAGATCGGCTCGCAGCTCGGCATCACACGCGAGCGCGTCCGCCAACTCAAGGAGAAGGCCCTGGCGAGACTGCGCCACGTCTCGAGAGCGAGGGCGCTGGAAAGCTTCCTGTCCTAGCCTGGGGGCGGGTAGATTACCCGCCCTATGGCCAGCCAAGCTTCCTTCGACATCTCGACCGGCGCCGACCTGCAAGAGGTCGACAACGCCGTCAATCAGGCTCAGAAAGAAATCATTCAGCGCTACGACTTCAAAGGTTCGAAGGCGTCGATCGCGTTCGATCGTCCCAAGGCGACGCTCACGCTGGTCGCCGACGATGACTTCAAGATGAAAGCACTGTTTGATGTGCTGCAGTCGAAGATGATCAAGCGCGGCGTCCCCGTAAAAAACATGGAGCTCGGCGCGATCATGCCGGCGGCGAACGACACCGTGCGCCGCGAGATCAAACTGACGCAGGGCATCCCGCAGGAGAAAGCCAAAGCCATCGTCAAGGCGATCAAGGACAAGAAATTCAAGAAAGCCCAAGCGTCGATTCAGGGCGAAGAAATTCGCGTGCAAGCGCCGTCGAAAGACGAGCTACAAGAAGTCATCGCATTCTTACGCGCTCAGGATTTCGGCATCGAGCTCAAATTCGGGAACTATCGCGGATGAAGCTCGGCGTCATCTCCCTCGGTTGCGACAAGGCGACCGTGGACTCCGAGCGGCTCGTCGGCGATCTGGTCGGCCACGGCGCCGTGGTGACGCCTGTGCTGCCAGAGGCTGACGTCATCCTGGTGAACACGTGTGGCTTCATCGACGCCGCCAAGCAGGAGTCCATCGATGCCATCCTGGCCGCGGCGAAACTGAAAGAGAGCGGGGGGGGCGTCAAGGCCGTCGTGGCCGTCGGATGTCTGGTCCAGCGCTACAAGCAGGAGCTCACGAAGGAGATTCCCGAAGTCGATCTGTTCCTCGGATTCTCCGAGCTGCACCATCTCATCCCGGAGCTCGCGCAGCGCGGCCTGATCGCCGATCCGGTCGCCGGCCATCCGGGGGTGCGGCAGTTCCTCGGCACGCAGTCGCACGTGCGCTACTTGAAGATCTCGGAAGGCTGCGACCACACGTGCGCGTTCTGCGCCATTCCGTTGATGCGTGGTAAGCACCGCTCGGAGTCACTCGCCGGTCTCGTGCGCGAAGCGCAACAGCTCGAGGCTCAGGGCGCGAAGGAGATCAACCTCGTCGCCCAGGACCTCGGTCACTGGGGCCGCGATCTTGGTCTGGGCAGTCCCAAGCTGCCCGATTTGCTAGGGACGCTGCTCCGCGAGACCTCCGTGCCGTGGTTCCGGCTCCTCTACGTGTACTCGGCGGGAATCAGCGAGCGCCTGGTCGAGTTGATGGCTCGCGAATCGCGCATCGTCCCCTACATCGACATGCCGATCCAGCATGCCAGCGACCGCATGCTGGAGCGCATGCGACGTCCGGAACGCATGCGCACGTTGCGCGAGAAACTTGCCTGGCTGCGCGGCACGATTCCGGACCTCGCCATTCGGACGACCTGCCTTGTCGGGTTTCCCGGAGAAACCGAAGCAGATTTCCGCACCCTGGTGGCATTTCTCGAGGAGGCGCAATTCGATCGCATGGGCGCGTTCGCCTACTCTCCTCAAGAAGGTACGAGAGCGGCCAACTACGAGGACGACGTGCCGGACGCCGTCAAACGCGAGCGGCTCGAAGAAATCGTCGAAATCCAGCGCGTGATCTCCGGTGAGCAGCTATCCCGCTTTGTCGGGCGCGAGGTGGACGTGCTCGTCGACCGTGTCAGCGATCCCGATGAGAATGGCGCGACGCACGTGGGGCGCGTGCAGTGGCAGGCGGACGACGTGGACGGCGTGACATACCTCTCGCAGGGAGGCTGGGAATCCCCGGGAGGATTCGTCCGCGCCCGGATCACGGCGAGCGAGGACTACGATTTCCAGGCGGCCGCGCTGACGTGAAGGGGGGGCGATCGAGCGAGCTCTTCGACCGGGCGAAGCGGGTGTTGCCCGGTGGCGTGAATTCACCCGTACGGGCGTTCCGGGCAGTCGGCGGGACGCCTTTTTTTGTCGCGCGGGGGCACGGCTCCAGTCTCGTCGATGTCGACGGCCGGGAGTATGTCGACTACGTCTGCTCGTGGGGCGCCCTGATCCTCGGGCACGCGCACCCGGCCGTGCTTGCGGCGATCCACGTCGCCGCTGAGCACGGTTGGACCTATGGGGCGCCTTGTCCAGCGGAAGTCGAGCTGGCGGAGGAAGTGCGGGGGCGGATGCCGTCGCTCGAGGTCATGCGCTTCGTGAACAGCGGCACGGAAGCCACCATGGCGGCCGTGCGCCTCGCACGTGCCGCCACTGATCGCGATCTGATCGTCAAGTTCGAAGGATGTTACCACGGTCATGCCGATGGATTCCTCGTGAAGGCCGGCTCCGGCGTGGCGACGCTGGGGTTGCCGGACAGTCCCGGCGTGCCGGCCGCGTTGGCGAGTCTGACGTTGACGGCGCCGTTCAACGACGCGACGGCCGTCGCCGAGCTGTTTCGCAAACACGCCAAGCGCATCGCCGCGGTAATTGTGGAGCCGTATGTCGGCAACGCCGGGTTCATTCCGCCGGACGCCGACTTTCACCCGGCACTCCGCGCTCTGTGCGATGACCACGGCGCGCTCCTGATCTTCGACGAAGTCATGACCGGTTTCCGTGTCGCCGCGGGCGGTGCGCAGGAGCGGCTCGGTATCGTTCCCGACCTCACCACGCTGGGCAAGATCGTCGGCGGTGGCTTTCCGGTCGGCGTGTACGGCGGGCGCGCCGACTTGATGCGTCGTATCGCTCCGGACGGCCCCGTCTATCAGGCGGGCACACTGTCGGGCAATCCGATCGCGATGGCCGCTGGGTTAGCGACGTTGCGGGAGACCGAGGCTCCCGGCTTTTACGATCAACTCGAGCGACGCACGGCGCGTCTTCTCGACGGATTGCAGGAAGCCGCGCGCCGGCACGGCGTTCCGATGACCGCCGGCCATGCGGGCTCGATGTGGGGCATGTACCTCGTGGAGGGCCCCGTTCGGAATTACGCCGACGCGAAGCGATCCGATACCGCCCTGTTCGCGCGGTGGCACAAAGCGGCGCTCACGCGCGGTGTGTTTCTCGCGCCATCCGCGTTCGAAGCGGGTTTCGTCTCAAGCGCGCACTCGGAGGCTGATATCGATTTCACGATCCAGGAGCTGGATGCGGCGTTGGGCGAAGCGCGCGCTCACTAGCGCCGCGATCCTCGCGGCCACGGGTTGCCCCTCGCGGCCGAGCCGGCCGCAGCCCAGTGCCCCCAGCGAGCCTGAGCTGCGCATCGGGCTGTCCGTCGACGCGCCTACCGCATCGATCGGTGGAGCAGAGAGCGGCGAGTTGTTCGTAAGCGACATGACCGGCGCGGCCATCGGGTCGATTCCTACCGGCGTTCGTTGGGTGAGCATTCCCGATTCAGCCGACCCGTCGCGCTTCCGTCTGATCAAGCCGGACTCGACTCGCAGCGCGTTGTTGCGCGGGATCGCGGTCGTGAACGTCACCGAGAACCGGTTCGTGATCGCCAACGGCCGGCGCTACCGTGGCCGCATCAACGTGACCGCGGGCCCCGGCGGTCTCACAGTCGTGAATCGGGTCGGCCTCGAGAGTTACCTCGCCGGTGTCGTCGGTCCGGAGATCGGACCACGTCACTCCGATGAAGAAGCGGCGGTTCTCGCGCAGGCGGTCGTGTCTCGCAGCTTCGCGTTGAAAAATCGGGGACGTTGGGAGGCGCTCGGCTTCGACGCCTATGCCGACACGCGCGACCAGGTGTACCTCGGTGTCGCGGTCGAAACTCCCCAGGTCTGGGATGCCGTTCGGAGGACGACCGGGCAGGTCCTGACGTACGACGGCGACGTGATCGACGCGTACTTCCACTCGACGTGCGGCTTCAACACGGCCGGAGTCGAGGAGGCGTTTGCGACCGCGCGCACCCGGCCTTACTTGCGGCCGGTCTCGGATGAAAGCGGCGCTGGTCACTACTACTGTGACATCTCACCGCGGTTTCGGTGGCGCGAAGAATGGGATGGCTCGAAGCTGCGCACTATATTGTCGCGAACGCTTTCCACATACACGCCGATCTCCGGTGACGGGCTGCAACGCATCACCGATGTGACCGTGAGCCGCACGACCAAGTCTGGACGAGTGGGGGAACTGCGAATCGTATTCGAGCGCGGCGACGTACGCATCCCAGGACCCGACGTGCGGGCGGTGCTGCGTCCCGACGTCGATCGCGTTCTCTCCAGCGGCGCCTTTCAATTGACGGTGACAAAAGCGGATGGTCAGGTGGCGCGGCTGGTCGCCGCGGGCGCCGGCGCCGGCCACGCGGTCGGCATGTGCCAATGGGGCGCCATCGGTCGCGCGCGCGCGGGCCAGGACTATCGGACGATACTCACCACTTACTTTCCGGGGACGAAGATTGAAAAGCTCTACTAGGGCGATGTGGCAGTTGAGAGGTTGGGCGGTTCGACCTGCCGCGATTCTCGCGCTTCTGCTAACCGCCGAACCGCCAAACCGCCTAGCCGCTCAAGGCGTCCTCAACCAGTTCTCCTACGACAATCTCCGCTTCTCCGGGATTCAGGCGGACGTCGGTCTGTTGGGTGCGTCGAACTTGACCGGCGCGCTCGCGGGCGGCGTACGCGTGGATTACGGCCTGATCGCGCCAAAGGTGCGGGTCCTGGTCGGACTTTCCTACTTCCGCTCGGAGTTCAGTGACCAGGCGCGCGCGCGCTTCGTGCAACGCCTCAAGAGCATCGTTATCGATCCCTCGAGAGACGACACGATCCGCGTGGGGCGGATTTCTCTCAGCGACGTGATCGGCGACGTCGACTTCCAGTTCGTTTTCCCGCAGGGACAGAGCGCCACCGTCTACCTCGGCGCCGGCGTGGGCATTCACGTGCGCAACGGCAGCGGTGCCGCAATCAAAGGGACGTTCGTCGAAGATGCGCTCGACGTCATTACGGCAGGCCTGAACGGCAGCATGGGCGCCGAATTTCGGCTCTCGCCTGCGTGGCGGTTGACGGTGGATGGTCGCGGCACGGTGTCGAGCGGACTGAACACCGTCAGTCTCAGGACCGGGTTGATGTACAGGTTACGCGGGAGCAGGGAGCAGGGAGCAGGCAAGAAGTGAACGATCCCATCCGCGTGGGCGTGATTGGCGCAGGCGGGATCGCGCAGGTGGCACACCTGCCGGTGTTGCGACGGTTGCCCGGTGTCGAAGTGGCCGCCATCTGCGACAACGACCTGGGGAAGGCGCAGGCGCTCGCGGCGCGTTTCGAGGTGAAGGACACCTACGACGACATCGAGGAAGTGCTGCGCTACGGCCACGTCGACGTCGTCGTGATCTGCACGCCGAACCATCTGCACGAGATTCACGCGACCTCCGCTCTCGCCGCCGGCGCGCACGTCCTGTGCGAACGGCCGCTTGCGCTGAATCTGGCAGGCGTTGAGCGGGTCCTCGCGGCAAGCGAGCGCTACGGGAAGCGCGTGATGGTCGGAATGAATCACCGGTTTCGATCCGACGTGCAGGCGGTGCGCGGGTTCCTCGCGGGTGGAGACCTGGGCGCCTTGCAGGCGGTGCGCGGTGGCTGGTACACCTTCCAGCCGAGCAGACAGATGTTGGGCTGGAGACTGCGGCGAGAAGAAGCGGGTGGCGGCGCGATGCTCGACCTCGGCCTCCCGCTGATCGACCTGGGTTTGTGGCTCGCCGGCTGGCCCGCGCCCAAGCGGATCTCGGCGCATCTGAGCCGCAGCGGGAAAGATGGCGTCGAAGACATGGGCTCGGCCCTGATCGTGCTGGAGAACGGCGTATCACTCACGGTCGACGTCAGCTGGCGCCATCTCGGCGAGGGGGAGCGCTTCTGGTTCGACATCGTCGGCGTCAAAGGATCGGCGATGATTCAGCCGCTGCGCATCTTTCGCGAGCAGCACGGTGCCGCCCTCGACGTCACCCCGACCGGCGCGACCGGTCGCGAAACCCAGTTCATCCAATCCTACCGCGCGGAATGGATGTATTTGTTGGCGGTCATCAAGGGTGACGTCAACGCGCCTCCGCCGCGCGATCAGCTCGCGCTCCAGCGCGTGTTCGATGCGATCTACCGCTCGGCGGACGAAGGGCGCGACGTCTTGTTGTGAGCCGCCGTCGTGTGGTACTGCTCGTCCTGGTGGGAGCGATCGCCCTCACCGCCAGTTATCCGCCCTTTCCGCTTCCTCCCCTCAGTTTCTTCGCGATCACCCCCGCCGTTCTCCTGATTCGACAGGCGGTGCTGGATAATGACGCCCGCCAGGCGTTCCGCTGGGGCTGGTGGTACGGATTGGTCACCAATGCGTTCGTGCTCTACTGGATGGTGGTCGCCTTATGGCACTTCACGCCGCTGTCCGCGCTCGGGTACTTCGCGACGATTGCTGTGCTGGGACTGCTCACGGCAGCCATGTTTTGGTTTGTCGTGCGGGTGTGCCTGGCGGCGCCACGAGTGCCGTTGTGGGTCGTTCTCCCGGTCGCGTGGACTACGCTCGAGTGGTTGGTCGGCCATCTCGGCGACGTTCGGTTTCCGTGGCTGGGTCTTGGCACATCGGTGGCTGACGCGCCTGTCCTGGTGCAGTGGGCGGACATCGCGGGCGCACGCGGGGTCACGCTGTGGATCGCGTGGTGCAATGTGATGATCGCCGAGGCCGCGACTGACGTGCGTGGTGCGTCGTTCGTCGTGCGTCGGCTTGCAACCGTCTTGGTGACGGTGCTGCTGGCGTTTGGCTACGGTGTGTGGCGAGTGAAGACGTTGCCCGTTCGCGACGTCGGCGTGGTAGCGATGGTGCAGCCGAACGAGGGGTTCAGTGAGAAATGGAATCCCGCGCACGCTGACAGTGCGATGAACGCGCTCTTTTCGTTGTCGCGTGGATTGATGGCGCGGCCTCCACGGCCGCAGCTACTGATCTGGCCGGAGGCGGCGATTCCCGGATTCTTCGTCGATCACCCGCAATGGGATGCACAAATTGCCGCGTTCGTCCGGGAAAACCACGTTCCTCTCTTGACCGGCGGTCTCAACGCTGAACCGGAGATCGGTGGTGGTTACCGTATCTACAACGCGACCTTCTTCTATGATTCGACTGGAGACCGGGGCCGTTACCCGATCTACGCCAAACACTACCTCGTGCCGGTGACCGAACGCGTCCCGTTCGTTCCTGTGAGTCTATTCAGGGCGATTCCGGGATTGGCGCGTTGGTCGGGCGGATTCCGGCCGGGAAGAGAGTTGCCGATCTACACATCGCCCGTCGGCAAATTCGGCGTAGTCATCTGCTATGAGTCGGCGTTCGAAGACGCAGCGCGCGGATATCGCGCGCATGGAGCGGACTTCTTCGTCAACGTGACCAACGATGCATGGTTCGGCAACACCAGCGCGCCGGCCCAGCACGCCTCGCACTTGGTGCTCCGTACTATCGAGACGCGCATGGGCGTGGCCCGCGCGGCCAATTCCGGCATCTCGGAATTCGTCGACCCGCTCGGTCGATCGTATGCTGCCACAAAACTCAATGAGGCCGTGTATGTCGCCGGCGTGTTGCGCACGAGCGATGTCATTCCGCTGTACGTCCGTCTGGGCGACTGGGTGGGCAAACTGGTCGTCGTCCTCACGCTCGGTGGTATCGCGTTGCTCGTGAAGCGTCGCTTCCAACCATGATTCGCGTCGGTGTGGACGTGGGCGGTACGTTCACCGATCTCGTCGCGGTCCGAACCGACGGTACAATCGAGCTTCGCAAAGTTGCCAGCACACCCCAGGATCCTTCCCTCGGACTGTTCCGGGCGTTGGAGGCCTTAGGCTCTCAGACTATCGATGTGTTAGTACACGGCACGACGGTCGCTACGAACGCGCTCCTCGAACGGCGGGGTGCTCGGGTCGTGTTGGTCACGACCGCGGGCTTTGAGGACCTGTTGTGGCTTAGGCGACAAGATCGGGCGGCCCTCTACGATCTCGCGCGCGATCATCCACCGCCTCTCGTCGCGCGCGTCGACGTGATCGGCGTGCGCGAGCGCATGGGTCCCCAGGGAGCCGTGCTGCCGCTCACGACTGCCGAAGTGACTCGTGTGACCAATGCCGTGCGCGCGCTGGCGCCCCCCCCCGAAGCCGTCGCGATTTCGTTGCTGTTCTCGTTTCGGCATCCCGTGCATGAGCGGTCGCTCGCCGCAGCCCTCCGCGCGGCCCTTGGCGATGTTCCCGTTGCCGCGAGCCATGAAGTGCTGCCGGTCTTCCGGGAATACGAACGGACCAGCACGACGACGGCCGAGGCTTATTTGCGACCGGCTGTGGGTGAGTACATCGCGAAGATCGCCACACTGAGTGAGCGCATCGATTCGCTTCGCATCATGACGTCGAGTGGCGGAACGCTCGACCCGGAGCAGGCAACGCGGCGCGCGGCGAGCCTCGCGCTCTCGGGTCCGGCTGGTGGCGTCGTCGGCGCGCGCCTGGTCGGTGAGGCTGTCGACGCGCGCGACCTACTGACGCTCGATATGGGCGGCACGAGCGCCGACGCCAGCCTCGTCACGGGCGGCGTCGCACTGACCGAAGGAGCCGACGCGGTTGGTGGAGTGCCACTCGCGCTTCCCGCCATCCTGATCGAGACCGTGAGCGCGGGCGGTGGAAGTATCGCCGCGGTCGATGAGGGAGGTGCGCTCCGGGTGGGCCCGCGGAGCGCCGGCGCCGAGCCGGGGCCCGCCTGCTACGGACGCGGCGGGACGGAGCCAACCGTCACCGATGCCTGCCTCGCGCTAGGTTGGCTCGATCCGGACTATCCGCTTGCCGACACGGTACGCCTCGACCGCGCCGCGGCGGAGCGGGCGCTGGCGTCACTCGCACGTGGGATAGGGGGGGGCGACCGACATTCACGAGACATCTGCGACGTCGCGACTGGGATCGTGCAGGTCGCGACCGCGGTGATGGCGCGCGCGTTGAAGCGCGTGAGTGTGGCCCGAGGGATCGATCCGCGCGGCATGGCGCTGTTGCCGTTCGGCGGCGCGGGACCGCTCTTCGGCTGCGCGCTTGCCGATGCGTTGGGGATGTCGCGCGTGATTATTCCGCCACATCCCGGCGTCTTGAGCGCGATGGGTCTGGCGTCGGCGCCGGAGCGTGTTGATGTGCTCGGATCGATGCACCGGCGGCTCGCCGAGCTCGACGCCACGGCGATCAGCCACGCGTTTGAGCCGCTGGTTCTGGCGGCGCGGACGGCTCTGCCCGACGCGATACTGACGCGTTTTGCGGATTGCCGCTTCGTGGGACAAGGCTACGAAGTGACGGTGCCCGTGCTGCGCGACGATCCCGCGCTGCTTGCGGCCGCGTTTCGTTCCGCGCACAAGGCGCGGCATGGGCACGCCGATCCAGAGCAACCGGTTGAGCTGGTCAACGTGCGGGTGGTGGCGGAACGGCCGGTGAGAGCAATGCCACCCGGTCGTGCCACCAGGACGGCAACGCCGAATCCCGGACGACGCGCGATCGTGACGCGCGACGGGAAGCGTGTCCGTGCGGACGTCTGGCCACTGGGCGAAATGCCGTCGTCCAACGGACGTCATCTCAATGGGCCGGCGATTCTTGCTGGTGCGGATGCCACGGGATTGATCGAGCCAGGGTGGCGCGGCGTCGTACATCCATCGGGAGCCGTGATTCTGGAGCGGATATGAGGCTCGACGCCGTCGGGCTCGAGGTGATGGCCCATGCCTTTGCGTCGATCGCGGAGGAGATGGGACTCGTGTTGGTGCACAGTGCGCTCTCACCGAACATCCGTGAGCGTCGCGACGCGTCGGCGGCGTTATTCGGCGCGGATGGTGAGATGATCGCGCAGGCTGCGCACATCCCGGTGCATCTCGGTGCCTTGGCGGATGCTGTCGCTGCGGTGCACCATCTCGATCCTTCCCCCGAACCCGGCGAGCTATTTCTGCTGAACGATCCCTATGCCGGCGGCAGCCATCTTCCCGATCTCACGCTGGTCGGCGCGATCGACATCGACGGTCAGATCGGCGGATACAGTGTCGTGCGAGCCCACCACTCGGATATCGGCGGAATGGCGGCGGGCAGCATGCCTGCCGGCGCGCGAGAGCTGTTCCAGGAAGGCCTCGTGATTCCACCCACGCGGTTTACGCCCGACCTCGAGCAACTCCTCCTCGCCAACGTGCGCACTCCGGCCATGCGGCGCGGCGATCTCGCGGCGCAGCGGGCCGCCGTCGAGCGCGGAGCGGACGGACTGCGGACGCTGGCACGGCGGCACGGTTGGAACGCGTTGCGTGAGGCCGCGCGTGAGCTGCTCGACTACGCCGAACGACGCACCAAAGCCATCCTCGGCAGGCTTGAGCTGTCCGAGGCATCCGCAAGGGACTGGCTGGAGGGCGATGGCGTCATCGAGGACGATCTCGAGATCCGCGTGACGATCCGAATCCGGGATGGCGTCTTCTACGCGGACTTCACGGGCACGAGCGGCGCGGCACCAGGGAACGTGAATTGTCCGATCGCGGTGACGCGCTCGGCGGTGCTCTTCGTCGTGCGCACGCTGCTTCCCGACGATGTGCCCATGAATGGTGGCGTCTCGCGCGCGATAGCCGTGACGGCCCCCGCCGGCTGTCTCGTCGCGGCGCGTCCGCCCAGCGCCGTCGCGGCAGGAAATGTCGAGACGTCGCAGCGCATCGCTGATACCGTCTTTCGCGCGCTCGCGTCGGGCGCCTGTCAGGTCCCAGCCCAGGGGCAGGGCACGATGAACAACCTGACCTTCGGGGAAGGGGGTTGGACGTACTACGAAACCATCGGCGGTGGACAAGGAGCGTCGCACGCTGCTGATGGCCCTTCAGGCGTCCACGTTGGTATGTCTAACACCCGCAACACGCCGATCGAAGTCCTCGAGATCGAGCATCCATTGAGAGTGCGAACGTACGCGCTGCGCCGGGGCAGTGGCGGAAAGGGGAGATGGACGGGAGGCGAAGGCGTCGTCAGAGAATTCGAGGCGCTCGCCCCCATGGAGGCTACTTTGTTGACGGAGCGGCGGAGGCACGGACCTGCCGGGGCAGCAGGAGGACTGGATGGAGCCCCGGGATCCAACCTCCTCAACGGCGCTCCCCTTCCGTCGAAAACCACGTTGCGGCTCGCGTCAGGTGACGTCCTTCGCATCGAAACCCCCGGCGGTGGCGGCTGGGGAAAAGGAGAAGAGAGATGACTTGGGCGCTCGTGTCGTTGCTCGGTCTGCTGGCCGGCGTGATCTCGGGTCTCTTCGGCGTCGGCGGGGCGGTGGTGATCATTCCCGGCCTCGTCTTCATCACCAAGATGCCGCAACACACCGCGCACGGGACCTCGCTCGCCGCGCTGCTCCTGCCGGTCGGGTTGCTGGGTGTGCTCGAGTACTCGAAACGACAGCAGGTCAACTGGGCGTACGCGGCCGTCGTCGCGGTCGGGCTGCTGATCGGCGCTTACTTCGGAGCGCGACTCGCGGGATCGATCTCGGACCTGACGCTGCGAAAGATGTTCGGCGGGTTCTTGCTCCTGATCTCCGTCAAACTGCTGCTCTCGTGAGTGTCAGTCGCCTTCGCCGACCGGTCGTTGATAGACCTTGCCGTCGATGAACAGCTTGAAGAGATCGAAGTCGAGCTGCCCTTCCTTCACCTCGTGGCCGAGAATGTCGAGTGCCCGGTCGGTGGCGACGGCACGCTTATAGGGCCGGTCCTGCGCCGTCAGGGCGTCGTAAATGTCACTGATCGTCATCATGCGCGTCTGGATCGGGATCCCTTCCGCCGTGATCCGGCGCGGATAGCCCCGACCGTCGAGCTTCTCATGGTGGCCGTAGGCGATGAGCGGGATCTGTTGGAGCTCGCGCGTCCAGGGAATGCGCTGGAGGAATTGAAACGTGTGCGTCACGTGACTCTCGATCTCGTGTCGCTCCGCGTCGTCGAGGGTGCCTTTGCGAATCGTGAGGTAGCGCATTTCATCGGGCGACAAGAACGGCTCGGTCACGCCGTCGAAGGCCAGGTACGTTCGCTTCGACCACGCTTTCAGCTCCTCGAAGCTCCCGTCAGGCAGAATGCTCGGCTCATTGGCTTGAAGCACGATCTCCAGGAACCGATCCAGCTCCCTCAGCTCCTGGCGATGCGCGGCCTCGAGGTCCTTCACGAATCCTTCGTATCCCTTCGTCCCATTCGACTCGAGGAATTCCGCGCGCTTGCGCCAGAACTCGCGCTCGGCCGTGCGGCGAATGAATGCGTGGCGATGCCGCACCAGTCCCAGGTCTGACGGGTAGAGCTTCTTCGCCTTGATGAGGACCTGCTCGCGTACGCCGACCTTGCCGAAATCGTGCAGCAGGGCCGCGTAACGGATTTCCTTGAGCTGTTCCCGTGAAAACGTTACGCCGCGATAGGGACCATCGCCGGCGCGGTCAACGATCTCTGCGAGTCCCACCGTCATGCCGGCCACGCGGCCGCTGTGACCATATGTCGTCGGATCGCGCTGCTCGATCGCGTGCACCGCCGCCAGCACGAACCCCTCGAACAGCTTCTCGATGTCTTCGTATAGGCGGCTGTTCTCGATGGCGACGGCCGCCTGTCCGGCGAGCGCGGTCACCAGCTCGACCGTCCGCTTCGAGTACGGCACAACCTGTTTCTCGACGTCCGCCGGTGTGGAGAGCACCGCGTCGAAGTTGCGCTTGCGATTGATGAGCTGCAGGACGCCGATGATCTCGTCCTTGTGATCCTTCATCGGGATCACGAGCATCGATTTCGTGCGATAGCCGTAGCGCTCGTCGAAGGAGCGGTTGATGGTGTACTCGACGTCGGGCGGCAGGAAGTAAGCGTCGTCGAGCACCAGGGGATCCCCGGTGACGGCGCAGTAGCCCGCCAGGCTCGTGCGGTCCACCGGGATCGTGAACTCGACGAACGGCGCTTCCGGTTTCGAGTAGGTCTGGGCGAGCCGGAAGCGCAGGCGCTTGGTCCCTTCCTCATTGTGTTCGACGAGGTAGAGGCTGCCGGCGTCAGACTGCGTGATGCGTCGCGATTGCGTGAGGATGAGGTCGAGCAGTGTCTTGAGATCTCGCTCTGTGCCGAGCGCCACGCCGATCCGCGTCAACTCTCCGATCTCGCGGGCCCGATGCGCCGCTTCGCCGCGCGCGCGGGCGGTTTCCGCCCGGGCGGCCGCCTCTCGGAACCCCGCGCGGATCGCGACGAGCAGGCGTCGCGGGCTCGCCGGGTGCGTGAGGAAGCCGGACAGAAACTCCGTCGGCAATCCTTCGGGCACGTCCGTCTCGCCATTGCGCCCGAGTGCCACGATGGCGCCGCCCGCATCCACAAACGACCGCATGACATCGACCGGGAAGGCCGATCGGCTCTCCCCATCCAGGAGGAACACGGTGGGACGATCGTCGACAACGGCCAGCTCTTTGGGCTGGCGCACCGGACGCGCCTCGACCTGCGACGTCTCGAGCGCCGGCGCGACCGCATCCGGGCGCCACAGCGGGGGGTGCAGCAGAACGTATCTCATGGCTTCGCCCCGATCGGGCGCGCGCTGTCCGCGCGAACCGAGTCGCGAGAGACTGGCGGGAGCGGCTTTACACCAGTCAGCGCCCGGAACGGACGGCGCGACATCTGATCGACGAAGTTGTTGAGCTGCCGCGACGCCTCAGTCAGGTTCGTGACGGTGGCGCGCAGGTCGCTGCGATTCTCCGCCGTGAGCGAGTGCGCTTCCCGGGCGAGACTATCGAGGCGCAAGAGCAGGCGATTGGTGTTGGCGACCGCCACGGACACCGAATCGGCGAGGCCGCGCCGCGCGAAGCGGTTCACGACCGAATCCAGCCGGCCCATCGTGGCTGCGACACCACTGAGTGTCCGCTCGATGTCGGGCGTGACGTCGCGCAGCGTGGACTGCACCCGCACGAGCGTCTGCGTCGCGGTGCGCACCATTTCCTGCACGCGCTGCGACAGCTGATCGGCGACTTCGGCGACCGCGTCGAGGGCACCGCCGCGCCGCCGCGAGTCCAGTGTATCGCCGGCGTGCAGGTAGGTGTGGTGCGGGTGCAGGGTATCGGGAAGAATCAGCCGGATGGCGACGGCGGCAGAGATCTGGCTCGCCTGCACCAGCTCGGCGCGTGTTCCGAAGGGCAGCTGGAGTCGCGAACCGTCCTCGAACCGTTCTTTGACGGACAGCTTCGCAACAAACGAGATGCGCCGCGTCGTGGAGTCGACCCGGGGCAAGATGCTCGTGACCTGACCGACATCCAGTCCTTCAATCACGACTGCTGTTCCTCGGGAGATGCCGTCGGCGCTCGTCACGCGGACGTACAGGTCGTAGCGCCGCTCGCCCCAGCCGCTCGTCGCAATCAGCGCGCCGATCACCAGCGCGATCGTCACGACGAGCAGCAGTCCGACGTAGAAGTCCTGGCGAGTTTCCAAGCAAGGCCCTCGGAATCAGACCGTTTCGGGTTCCAGCATTCCCGCGCGCGTGAGCCGATAAACCTGATCCAGCCGCCGCAGGATCAGCGGCGGGATCTCCTGCCCCGTGATGAAGATCCTGCGCCTCGCGCCTTCGGCGGATTCGCCGCCGCGCGCGAGCTCCAAGAGCTCCGACGCCACGCGCGCCGTCAGGCCGTCGAACGGCTGCTCGAGAATCAGCAGCGCCGGATCGAATGCGACGGCGCGCGCCAATGCCGCCCGCCGCCGCTCCTCGTCGTTCGCCTGCGCGGGCCGCAAGGCCGCCGCCGCCGTGAGACGCACGGCCGTCAGCATCACGTTCACGCGGCCCTCGATGTCGCGCAGGGTTCCGGCACTGCCGAACCGCAGCGGCAACGCGACGTTGTCTCGAAGGGAGAGATTCTGCAGGAGACCGTCGCCTGCCGGAAGGTATCCGACCCGACGGCGGAACGCTAAGCGCTCAGGCTCCGGCAGGCTGGCCACGAGCGTACCGAAGACCAGTGCCCGGCCGCTCTCGGGGCGTTCCAGCCCCAGCGCGTAGCCGCCGAGTTGTTCTAGTCCTGAGTCCTCGTCACCGAGCACAGCGATGGTTCGGTGCTCGGGTACCTCGAGTGAAAACGGATGTGAAGCATCGCGTGCAATGGGGATGGAGTCGAACAGGAGCGGGACTGGGGAATGGGGAATGGTCATCGCTCACCCCAGCGCCACGAACAGCGCCGAACATAGAAAGATTCCGACGAGCGCCGCGACGACGGCGCGGCTCGCGGCGATCGGAATTTCCGTCGACGCTCGCCGCACTGCCAATCCGAAATAGCTCGGCACCACGCCCACGATCGTGCCGAAAGCGAGTGCCTTGAACACGGTGAGCCAGACGTCGCGGTTGCTGAGCGACTGCAGCACGATTTGGAAATAGCGCGGTCCCGGGAGACCGTTGAACCGCGCCGCCGCAAAGCCGGCCATGACGGCGACGAGATCGAACAGCACGAGCAGCGCGAAGACGCTCACGAGCGAGCTGAGAAACCGCGGCAGCACCAGGTATTGTTTGGGGTCGATTCCCATCGACTCGAGCGCGCGCACTTCGCCCATCACCTGGTTGGTTGCGAGCTCCGCCGCGATCGCGGTGCCCGACCGGCCGACGACGACCAACGCGGTGAGCAGCGGACCGAGCTCGCGGATGATCGCGACGACGATCAGCGTGCCGATGTAATCGGTCGCGCCGATGCGCCCCAGCTCGCGCGTCGCCTGCGAGATGACCAGGAACGACAAAATGCCGGAGAGCAACGACACGAGGCCGACGGCGTGGAGGGCCGTGAACCGCACCTGATTGATGGCGATGCGAGTCGCGACAGCGCGCCCGGCGGCGGTGAGGCGCGTGGCGGCGCGCAGGGCCCCAAAGCCGAAGCGCGCCAGCGCTCCCAGGCGGGAGAGCCGGCGCGCCGTCGCCTTGCCGAGACGACTAAACGGATCCGTTAGGACTTGGCTCGCTGCAGGCCTTCCTGCGCCTCAGCGTATTCGGGGAAAATCTGCAGCGCGTGCGTGTACATCTCGACCGCTTTGTCTTTCTGTCCGCGATCTTGATACAGCAAAGCGCGCGAGTAATAGGTCAGCGCTTCCGTCGGAATTCTGCGATCCATGCGCTGATCGGATGCGCGCCGCTCCAATTGGGGCAGGTTGACGTCCTTCATCAGCCGTTCGGAGATGGTGCGGATCAGATCAAACAAATGATCCCGCTGCACCTTGTCGGACTCGGTCTTGACGATCTCGCTCGTCTCGCTGTTGACGAGCCGAACATCGATGCGGAAGTCGCCATAGAAATCGACGAAGGTACCCATGACCATGTAGCGAGCGCCGGTGATCTTGCCGATGCGAGCCACCGTCGCGGAGTCCACGCGACCCTGTGCCCCGAGATTCTGCTCACCGATCAGCTGTTGGATCTGCTCGCGCTCGACGATACGCGCGGCCGGATTGCGCGCCAGTTCCGAGATCATCATTCCCGCGATCCCCCGCTGCAGGGCGTCATAGTCCTCTTTCGCCTGCCCGTAGGAGCCGCCATTGCTAAAGGGCAGTACCGCAATTCCGGGTCGAGTGTCCTGGCTGCGTTGCTGCGCCCCCACGAGGATCGGGAAAAGGCTCAACACAGCCGCGACTGCACGCGCACGCATAACTGCTCCTTGGGTCACAGGGCCACCTTCATGCCTTCTTTCGCGGCGTCGACTTCCAGCGATCCACCGCGCGCCTTGGCGTATTTGCGCGCCGCAGCCACCAGTCCATCCATCGCTTCATCGCCATGCTCAGGCTCGTGATGGAACAGCACCAGCTGCTTCGCACCGGCGTCCAATGCCAGGGTGACCGCCTCTTCATAGGTCGAGTGACCCCAGCCGCGGTGTTGTTCCAGCTCTTTCGGCGTATACATGGCGTCGTGAATCAGCAGATCGACGCCCTTCAAGAACGTCACGAAGTCGTGACGCCAGCTCGCGGACACGTCGTAGTGCCCGCCGCCGCCCAATTCGTTGTCGGTCACATATGCCATCGTGGGCCCCCCCCCACCCTTGGCGGGCGCGAGCCGGAATCCCAACGTCGTCCCCGGGTGTCGCAGCTTCGTCGTCCTGACGCGGAACTCCCCGATCGAGAATTCCTCCATGTCGACTTGCTGGACGGTCAGCTGTGCCGACAGGGCATCGAGCGGAACCGGGAAAACGGCCGGGTCCATTTGCTGACGCAGAATCGCTTCCAAGGAGGTGGTGCCTTGCCGCGATCCCCAAATGCGCACGCTGTTGCCGGGCGCGAAGAAGGGTTTGAAGTGCGGCAGTCCCTGAATGTGATCCCAGTGCGCGTGCGAGAGGAGAATTTCGACCTTCGCGGCGCCGTTCTGCTTTGCCACCAGCTCGAGCCCCAGCGCGCGAATGCCGGTGCCGGCGTCGAGGACCACTAACTGACCCCCGGTACCCTCCACGGCGACACAGGGCGTGTTGCCGCCATACCGCGACGTCGCCGGCCCGGGAGTCGGAATGCTCCCCCGGGTTCCCCAAAAGGTCACCGTGTAGGCCATGCGTGTCGGCACGCCGAGACTCGGGCTAAGTTACTGGCAATTAGACACGTACAACAAGTCGCGCGCTCACCCGCACGCGGTGACGGGCCTCACGAGCCGCCGCGTCCTGCCGCCTGCTCCAGCGCGCCGCGATCGCGAATCACGATGTCCTTGCGGCTCACGTCGATCATCCCTTTGTCGACGAGCTCGCGCATCGTGCGCGACACGGTTTCGCGCGATGAGCCAATCATCTGAGCGATGGTGTGATGGGTCAGCCGGCGCGTGATGCGCTGGCCGTCGGTTTCGTCGGCGAGGTCGAGGAGCAGCTGCGCGACTCGCCCGTGCACGTCGAGCAGCACGAGGCTGCCGACTTTTTCGTCGACGCGACGCAGCCGGCGCGACAGCTCGCGCAACAGCGCGAGCCCAATGCCGGGCGAATGCTCCAGGATGCCCTGAAAATCCTCGCGGCGCAGCACGTACAGCGTCGAGTCCTCCATGGCGATGACGTGCGCGGAGCGCGGCTCATCGTCGATCAGCGCCATTTCGCCGAAGAATTCGCCCTCGCCGAGCACGGAGAGAATTACTTCCCGTCCATCTTCGCCGATCAGGACGACCTTTACCTGACCCTTGGCGACGACGTACAGCGCATCGCCTGGATCGTCTTCGAACAGGATGACGGAGTTCTTGGGGTACGCGCGATCGCGAGCCACTTCCACGACCCGCTGGAGGTCAGGGGGGGAAAGTTGACTGAAGAGTGGGACTTTCTGAAGCACGTCTGTGGCTGACACGCGGAAGAGCTTACGATGTGTCCCGCGCGGTGTCAATTGAATAAAAAGGGCGAACCTTGCTTCCAAGTTACTGTGCCAGCTATATTTCCACCCTTCGTTGCCATCGACAATCAAGCAAGGATGTGTGCAGTGAAATCCGGGATTCATCCAAAATATCAGCGGGCGACAGTCCAGTGCGCGTGCGGCAATTCCTTCGTCACGCGCTCGACCACGCCCGTGATCCACGTCGAAATCTGCGCCAGCTGTCACCCCTTTTTCACGGGCAAACAGAAGCTGCTCGACACGGCCGGCCGCGTGGAGCGGTTCCGCCAGAAGTACGGAACCAAAGCGAGCTGATTCCGTGGAGACCCGACTCCGCCAAGCGCTCGCGCGGGCGGAGGAGGTCGCCCGGCAACTGGCCGACCCCGAGACCGCGCGGAGCCCGGCCAGACTCAAACAGCTCGGTCGCGAACACGCCCAGCTCGACGCCATTCGCCAGACACATCAGCGCATGCAGCGCCTCGAATCCGAGCTCGAGCAGGCGCGTGAGGTCCTCGCCGACAAAGATCCCGAACTCTCCCAGCTCGCTCGCGCCGACGTCGAGCGGCTCCGTCCGGAGCTGCAGCGGCTCGAAGCTGCGCTTGCTGAGCTGCTCAGTCCCGCCGATCCGTTCGACGATCGCGACGCGATCGTGGAAATCCGGGCGGGGACCGGCGGCGATGAAGCGGCGCTGTTCGCGGCAGACCTCTTCCGGATGTACACGCGCTTCTGCGAGCGTCGCGGCTGGAAAGTCGAGATCCTCTCGCTTTCCCCCGGCACGCTCGGTGGGCTCAAGGAAGCCGTCTTCGCCGCGCGCGGTCCCAAGGCGTACGGAATCCTGCGCTACGAATCCGGCGTGCATCGGGTGCAACGCGTACCCGTCACCGAGCAACAGGGCCGCATTCACACCTCGGCGGCGACGGTCGCCGTCCTTCCTGAGGCGGAAGAAGTCGACATGAAGATCGAAGACAAAGATCTGCGCATCGACGTCTTCCGGTCCGGCGGTCCAGGTGGCCAGAGCGTCAACACGACAGACAGCGCGGTTCGGGTGACGCATCTGCCGACCGGGCTCGAGGTGAAGTGTCAGGATCAAAAGTCGCAGCTGCAGAACAAGGTCAAGGCCCTCGAGATCCTGCGTTCGCGGCTGCTGGACCGCATGGTCGCCGAGCAGGAGGCTGCGCGCGCGAAGGAACGGCGGGCGCAGGTCGGGACCGGTGATCGCTCGCAGAAGGTGCGCACCTACAACTTCCCGCAAAATCGCGTCACCGATCACCGCATTCACTTCACCACGCACAACATCGATGAAGTGATGGACGGCAAACTCGACGACTTGATCTCCGCACTGAAGCAGGCGCAGGAAAAGGAGCGCATGAGTGCCTAACGAGACGGCGCTCTGGGCAGCGACCCTCGGCACGACGGTTGGAGATGCATGGCTCCGGCGCCACGAGGCCAAGTCGCCGGAGGCGGTCGCAAGATTCCAGGCTGCCGCGGAGCGATTGGCGAAGGGCGGTCCGTTCGCGTACGCCGTCGGACGTGTTCCGTTCCGCACGCTCGATCTCGCGATCGATGCGCGAGCGCTGATCCCGCGCCCTGAGACTGAGGGGCTCGTCGAGCTCGTGCTTCGAGAAATCGAGAAACGAGAAACGGGAGACGGGAAACGTGGCCTCGCGGCCGACATCGGAACTGGATCGGGCTGCATCGCGCTTTCGTTAGCTGTGGAAGGGCCGTTCGCGAGAGTCATCGCCGTCGAACAATCGCCGGCCGCTGCGGCACTCGCGCGCGAGAACGTGCTCCGAGTTGCGCCGGCGACTCCCGTCGAAATACGCATGGGGAACCTGCTCGCTCCGCTGGTGGACAAAGGGGACCGGGGGGAGCGTTATCGCGTCATCGTCTCGAATCCACCGTATCTCACCGCAGTCGAGTACGAGGCGCTCGATCCGTCGGTTCGCGATTTCGAGCCGGCCGACGCGCTGGTGAGCGGGCCCGACGGCCTGGCCGCGACGCGCGCGCTGTTCGCGGGTGCGGCGGATCTGCTCGAGCCGCACGGCTTGCTGGCGATCGAGATCGACGAGCGGCGCCCCGACGCGATTCGCGCGCTAGCTCACCATTACGGATGGAATGACGTCGCAATTCACGCTGACTTGTTCGGTTGCCCGCGGTACGCGCTGGCATTAAAGGAGGACTAGTGCTCGAAGAGAAGGCGGAGGACCTCGGTCGGGTGCTCGGCCAGACGGACGAGTACAAGGCGTTACGGCGTGCGACGGAAGCGTTGCGAGAGGATCACGCGGTCCAAAAGGTCCTCGCCGAGGCCGAACGACTGGCGCAGGAGATCGAACGGGTCGCCCAGCAGGGCAAAGAACCGACGAAGGAACAGGTGGAGCAGTACGACACCGCGCTGCAAAGCGTGCAGATAAATCCGATGTATCAGCAGATGGTCGTGGCGCAAACGAACTTCGAGAAGCTGATGGCCAAGATCAATGCCCGTATCTACGAGGGCATCAAGAAGGGCGCCGCGAGCCCGATCATCACGCTCGGATGACATTTGTCGTGGTGGAGGGGCCGGAAGGCGCCGGCAAATCGACGCTGGTGCGGTGGCTCGGCACGACGTTGCGTGCCGCAGGGCGCGAGGTGCTGACGGTGCGGGAGCCCGGCGGTACCCCGATTGCAGAGGCCGCCAGGAAACTGGCCTTGAAATCGCGGCATGATCGGGCGTTCGCCGCCGAGCTGTTTCTCTTCCTCGCGGCGCGCGCCGATCTCGTGGAACGCGTGATCCGGCCGGCCTTGGCCGACGGTCAGATCGTCATCGCGGATCGCTTCGGGCTCTCCACGATTGCCTATCAGGTCGCCGGACGCGGGTTGCCGCAGGCGGATGTGGAGGCGGCCTTACGAATCGCGACGGGTGGACTGACGCCCGACCTGACGATCGTGCTGGACATCCCTGTAGCGGTAGGGCGCCAGCGCCAGCAGGTGGCCGGCAAGGTCAAGGACCGCATCGAGCGTGAGGATGACGCGTTTCACACACGGGTCCGTGAGGCATATCGTAGCGCATCTGGACCCGGGATTATCCATATTGATGCAAGTCAGTCAAAGAAGGCCGTCCAGGACACCGCCTGGCGCGCGGTCGCCGCGACGACGGGGCGGGCTCTATCACTGAGAGGCGTATGATGATTCGTCATAAAGGGTTCGTGGTTGCCGCCGTCTTCCTTGCTGCGTTAGTCAGCGGTGGCTGGTTCCTGCAGCGCGAAACGGAACCAGCGGGATCGGTCTACCAGCAGGCACGCTTGTTCGACGACGTGCTGGCACACGTCGCCGACTACTACGTCGATTCGCTGGACGAGAAGCAGCTCTATCAGATGGCGATCGACGGCATGCTGGACAAGTTGGGCGATCCGTATTCCGTCTTCCTCAAGCCGGACGATTTCCGGCAGCTCTCGGAGGCGACGACCGGCAACTACTCCGGGCTGGGCATCCAGATCGACGTGCGCGACGGATGGATCACCGTCGTCGCGCCGCTGCCGGATACACCGGCCGAGCGTGCCGGCATTCAAACGGGCGATCGCATCATCCAGCTGGACGGGCGTTCGACGGAAGGTTGGAAACAGGATCAGGCGGTCAAAGAGCTGCGCGGGCCGGTGTCGACGACGGCGGAGCTGACGATCCGCCGAGCGGGCGTCGATCAGGCGATCAAATTCAAGGTGACGCGCGCCACGATTCATATCCGGTCGGTCGATCCGCGGATCACGATGATGCTGGACAACCGCGTCGGCTACATCGCGCTGTCGCCGGTGAGCGAGAGCTCCGCGCGCGAAGTGAGCCAAGCGATCGATACGTTGCTGAAGCAGGGCATGAAGTCGCTGATCTTCGATTTGCGTGGGAATCCCGGTGGCTTGCTCGATCAGGGTGTCGCCGTCTCTGATCTCTTTCTCGACCCTGACAAGGAAATCGTCGAGACGCGCGGGCGGGCGCCCGGTTCGTCGCACGAGTTCCGTGACAAGAATCCGCAGCCGTGGCCGCATCTGCCGATCGTCGTCATCGTGAACGGCGGAACCGCGAGCGCCGCCGAAATCATCTCCGGCGCGCTCCAGGATCACGACCGCGCGTTGGTTGTCGGGACACCGACGTTCGGCAAGGGTCTCGTGCAATCGTTTTGGCGGCTGACGCCCGAGACCGGGCTCAAGCTGACGACCGCGCGCTGGTACACGCCCAGCGGCCGCACGATTCAGCGGGTGACCAAGAGCGAGGCCGAACAGGAGGCGCAGGTCATTGCGGCGCAGCGCGGTCAGGACACAAAGCCTGACTCGACGCTGCTGTTCCACACCGACGCGGGCCGCCCGGTCTACGGCGGTGGCGGCATTCGGCCGGACGTCTATGTGCTCGCCGATACCTTCACGACGGGCGAGCGCGCATTCGTCAAGGCGCTCGGAGACAAGATTCCGTTGTATCGCGACGCGCTTGCCGCCTACGCGCTCGAGCTGAAGGAAGGCAACCGGCTGCCGTCGCCGAATTTCACGGTGACGACCGGGATGATCGACGAAGTCGTGAGGCGGGTGCGGGCGAAGGGTGCGGAGTTACCCGATTCCGTTATCGCCGGCGCCCGCACGCTGATCAGTCAGGAGTTTGGCTATGAGGCGGCACGGTACGTGTTCGGCCGGTCCGTGGAATTCCGCCGCCGCATAGCCGACGACGAGCAGGTGAAGCGTGCGCTGTCGCTTGCCGACCGGGCGAAATCGCCGCAGGATTTGCTGGCCCTCGTGAACCCGGCGACTCCATCGACCGTCCGCAATCGGTAACCGTACAGTCCTCCCGCGCGATCGGGCTCATCGGGCCCGGTCGCGCGGGCGTCGGACTGGCGCTCGCGCTGGCTCGAGCCGGCTACGCCGTCAGCCTCCATGGGCGAAAAAAGAAAAACCTACCCGCGCCACTGACTTTGACCGTCGGGGCCGGGGGGGACGGCGACAAGCCGCCGCCATGGATCGCGGAAGCCGACGTCGTCATTCTCGCGGTCCGCGACGACGCTATCACTCCGCTTGCGACGTCACTCGCCAAGGCGCGCGTCATCACCGAGCGCCATGTCGTGCTTCACCTCTCCGGCGTCCAGGGTCAGGAAGCGCTGGGCCCGCTCGTTTCGAGCCGCGCTGGTCTGGGTTCCTTGCATCCGCTGCAAACGATCGTAGAGCCGGAGCTCGCGCCCGATCGCCTCAAAGGCGCGTGGGCGGCGGTCGAGGGAATGCCGCGCGCGGTGGAAGCCGGCGAGCAGATCGCGCGCGATCTCGGCATGCGGCCGTTCCGAATAGCCACCAAAGCGAAAGCCATTTACCACGCCGGCGCGGTCTTCGCGTCGAACTATTTAGTCGTCGTGGAGGCAGTGGCCCAGCGGCTACTGCGGCACGCCGGGTTGTCCGATGCGGACGCGTGGGCAGCGCTCCGCCCGCTGGTGGAAGGGACACTCGAGAATCTTAGTCGGCACGAGCCGCGCGAGGCGTTGACGGGACCAGTGGTGCGCGGCGATTCGGCCACGATCATTCGGCACATCGAATCACTGGCTGTCGATGACGCCAAGCTCTATCGCGCGCTCGGGCGTGCGGCGCTCGAGCTGGCGCAGAAACAAGGAATGAGTGAGAAGCTGGCGGAAAAAGTCGCTGCGGCGCTGACTACTGATCTACCACCCGTGATCCGGCCGGCGGTGAAAAGCGGAACTCGCGGGCGGGCACGGCCTGGTTGATCGCGAGATTACGCAGGATGATCGTGCGGCGTTGACCCGACGTCTCCACGATATCGATGCGCCGGACCAGTCCGTCCTTCCTGGCAATCCACACCGTGGCTGCTGAATACCCCAAGTCTTTAGAGCGCGGTGTCAGCGTGATGACATCGATGAGGCCGTCGGAGATCGAGTCGGCGCGGACATAGCGGGCGTCGTAGCGTTCGCGCGGATGCTCGACGAATTGTCCGATCAGATTGGGCCCCGTCGTTCCCGTTCCCGGAATCGCCGAGCGAATCACCTGACCAGGCGTCGTGCTTGGCGTGTACAGCCAGAGATGCCGCCCGTCGGCCACGATCCGGTCGTCCCTCGGCTCCGTGAATCGCATGGCGAAGTAGCCGGGGCGCCGCTGATACAACCGGCCGCGCGTCGTATCCGGGTCTCCGATCATGGGATTGTCGACGACCTGGACGAAGTCCGCCGAGAGGGTGCGAACGCTGTCGTAAGCCTGGCTCGCATGATCGAGGATCGGTCCGGGATCCTGGACCGTCAGCAGCAACAGGACGAGGGGTGTCATGCGCTTACAGCAGCAGGTTCGGCGACGCGGCGGCCAATGGCCTCCGCGATAATTCGGACCTCACGCATCAGCTGCATGAACTGGTCGGGGTACAGCGATTGCGCGCCGTCGGAAAGCGCTTCTTCGGGATTCGGGTGCACTTCCACGATGATGCCGTCCGCGCCCGCCGCGACCGCCGCGCGCGCCATCGGAATCACCTTATCGCGCAAGCCCGTGCCATGGGACGGATCGGCGATGATCGGCAGATGCGAGAGCTTGTGTACCACCGGAATGACGGTGAGATCGAAGAGGTTGCGTGTTGCCGTATCGAAGCTGCGGACGCCCCGCTCGCACAGGATGACTTCGTGATTGCCTTCGGCAAGCAGGTATTCGGCCGAGAGCAGGAGCTCCGTGACAGTCGCGCTGATGCCGCGCTTGAGCAGCACGGGCTTGCCGCAGCGACCCGCGAGTTTGAGCAGCGAAAAATTCTGCATGTTCCGCGCGCCGATCTGCACGATGTCGGCCATCTCGGCGACCCAGCCGAGTCCGTTCTCGTCCATCGCTTCGGTGCAGACCAGCAAGCCGGTTTCTTCACGCGCCTTGGCGAGGAGACGGAGTCCCGGTTTGCCGAGTCCCTGAAACGAATAGGGAGAGCTGCGGGGCTTCCACGCGCCGCCTCTGAGAATGACAGCGCCCGCTTCCTTGACCTGTCGCGCTGCCTCGACGATCTGGCGCTCACTCTCGACGGAGCAGGGGCCGGCGATCGCGACGACCTCCGTGCCGCCAACGGCAACACCGCCGGCCAGCCGCACGACGGTCGGCTCGTTCTTCCATTCCCGGCTCACCTGCTTGTACGGCTTAGTGACATGAATGACTTCCTGGACCCCCGGTAACCCCTCGAGGCGCGAGGCATCGACGCGGCCATCGTTCCCGACGAGACCAACCGCCATCCGCTGAACGCCGGGCATGGGGCGCGCCTGATAGCCCATCTCCTGTATGACGGAGACGACTTTGTCGACTTCATCGCGCGTTGCGCCGTGCCGCATCACGATCAGCACACCTACGGTCTCCCGTCTCCAATGGTGAACCGGTCGCCGTCCTTCGCGGCCGTGACCGGTCCCTTAAAGCGCTTTCCGGCGAGTTGAGCCGGGTTCGAATCTTCTACCGGAGGATAGAAGTGCGTCAAGACTAGACGCTTTGCCTCGGCCTCTTTGGCGAGGTCGCCGGCACGCTCGGGGGTCAGATGGATGTCCATCGCCATCGACTCCGGCAGCGAGCACTCCGCGAGCAGGATGTCGCAGCGTGATGCCCAGCGGCCCAGCTCCGAGCTGGGACCGGTATCGCCGGTATAGACGAGACGCCCCTCCGGCGCGGTCAGCGAGATCGCCACACTCTCGGTTGTGTGCGGGACGGGGAACGTCTCGAGGTTCACGTCGGCGTTGAGTGGGAACGGCTCACCGTCCCGCACGTCGAGGATTCCGATTGGGAAACCAGGATCGAGCAACCACTCGCCATACCCCTCGGCCAGCGTGCGCAGGAGCTGCACCACGCCTGGCGGTCCGAGAATCACGAGCGGCTCTTTGCGCGCCGGCTGCGTCGTGTACTTCAGCGCATACACGAGCATCGGCAGCTCGCCCCAATGGTCCGGATGGAAGTGCGAGACGATGACGTGGCTCACTTGATGCCAGGGCAGTCCGAACTCGGCCAGCCGGTGGAGCGAGCCGGCGCCGCAGTCGAGCAGCACGCGCAGATCCCCGCGGCTCACCCCGGGCGCCTTGAGCTTGGCGAGATACACGCCCGGCGGCAACAGGTGCCCATCATCGGCACGACCATCCCACATCAGGTGCGGGTCACAAATGCCGGTCCCGCCAGTGCTGCCGCGGCCGTATCGCCCGGCGGGAAGAATAGCCGGAAAATCGGGACCTGGAATGAAGCGGCGCACCGGATTGCCGCGAAGATCCAGGATTTCCAACGATACGACGCTGGTCGTCGCGACGTCGAACCAGAGACAGGTCGAATCGCGGCCCGCCGTGGGGAAGGGGTTCGGGAAGTTCTGGTAGAGTAACGTCGACGTCGGCATTCCGCCGTCCACGATAAGAAACGACCCCTGGCTGCGGACCAGACTGGTATCGCTTCCGGCGTGAACAACGAGCTGCCACCGGTAGGCGGTGTTCCGCTCGAGCAGCTCCGGTATCCGGAAGACCGTATCGGTCAGGCCCGCGGCTGCGAAGTCGAACGTGCCCGCAGAAACCCGTTGCACAGCGAGATCGAACGTCAACGGTCCTGGTGGCGATACGACCTGTGGCGAGTGCCACGTGAGCGTGGGCTGCGCGGAGTCAGTGACCGAGCCCGCTGGGTTGCTGAGGGAGGTCAGCGTCGCCCACGCGGGCACGATGATCGGCCCGACATTGCCGCTAGACGCCGACTCTCCGATGGCGGCGTGCGCATCGACCCGCCAGAAGAGCGGCGCACCGGGCTTGACCGGTTTGCGCAGGAGATAGTTCTCGATTGTCAGCGATGTATCGACGAGCGACGTCGCCAACACGCTGTCGCGCGCGATTCGCAAGTGATACGTGATCGGTCCGACCGCAGGGTCGACGGTTCCCACATCCCAGGAAAACGTCGGCGTGATCGATGTGAGCGGACCAGCGCTCGGCAGCGGTGCGGTCGGCATCACACCATTTGGGAAGGCTGCTGCCGCGGTGATGTCGGGTCGTCCCCAGCCGTACGTGGAATCTGGTCTTGCGCGGTGGTTCCCGACGCTCCGGAACGCATCGCGGATTCGCATGGGTGCGAGCGTAGGATGCAGCTGCTTCACCAGCGCGGCGCCGGCGGCGATGAGCGGCGTCGAGAACGATGTACCGTTGAGCCGGCGGACCTGGCCCGTGTCGGTCACGACACACACCGCGACGCCTGGGCCCGTGAAATCGGGTTTGAGACGTCCGTCCGCGGTCGGGCCGCGCGAGGAAAAGAAGGCGATGGTGCCGAGTGAGTCCTCAGCGCCGATGGCGAGCACCGAATCGCCATCGGCCGGGGTCCAGATCGACCGGAAGCCCGGCCCCTCATTGCCAGCGGCGGTGACGACAAGGATGCCGCGCTGCGCCGCCATGTCGGCGGCGACGGTCGTGACGGCGACGTCGCCGTTCAGCTGGGACGGCGTGTAGCTGAACCCGTTGTCGAAGACGAGATACGCGAGGCTCGACGATGCGATGTCGACGCCGATCGAGTCCGCCCATTCGAGCGCCGCGACGTAATTGTCCTCCTCGACCCGTGTTTCGCTGCGGACATCTTCCGTCTTCGCGAGCAGGAAGCTCGCGCCACGCGCGATGCCACGAAGCCGGCCCGGGACGTCGCCGGCGAAGAGTGACCACGTCGCGGTGCCGTGGAATTGCGCACCGGCCACGTCTTTGCCGGGTTCATCACGCACGATGGAATCGCCGAACACGAAGTCGTGTTGCGCGGTGATCGTGATGCCGTTGAATGCGGGATTCGCGGTATCGAAGCCGGTGTCGAGGATCAGGATCCGCACGCCGGTCGCATCGACGCCTCGATCGGTGAGTGGCCGGAGATGCAGCTGACGATACGGCATCTCCGACGGGCCGAGGACCGGATCGTCGCCCGGCGACACACCGCACGTGTCGCCAGGCGCGGCCGCCGCCAAGACGATGGGTGGCGCCAGCTCGATGGGAGGGAGAGGGCGTCCTGGCATTGGTGCGCGGAGTCGAAACCGGCCCAGCGGTTGTATGCGCCGCAGGTCGCGATCTTGTGCGAGCACGCGCAGCGCCGACGTCGGCGCATCCGCGCTGATGGCGTGGAGCCAGCGACTCGTGACACGGATGCGCGCGCCGAGTGCGCTCGCTCGGTCATTCAGCGTCTGGAGGGAGACGCCCGGTCGCGCGAACAGCCATACGGAGACGGTTGTGTCCTGCGCGCGTTGCCAGACGCGCGCGAACACCGGCGCGACAGAAGGCCGCTGCGCCGCGAGTCCAGCGGGCAGGAACGCGAGCCATAGCAGCCGGCGCATGGAAAGGGAAACGAACGCTAGACGGGTTCCATCTGGCCGAGGCGCACCCCGACGATGGTCGATACGCCCGGCTCTTGCATCGTGACGCCGTAGACGGCGTCGGCTGCTTGCATGGTTCGCGGGTTGTGTGTGATGACGATGAATTGCGTCTGTTCTTTGAATTCCGCCAGCAGACGCACATAGCGACCGACGTTTGCGTCGTCGAGCGGCGCGTCCACCTCGTCGAGCAGGCAGAATGGGCTCGGCTTGGCGAGGAAAATGGCAAAGAGGAGCGACACCGCCACGAGCGTCCGTTCACCGGACGAGAGCAGATGAATTCGCTGCGTCCGTTTGCCGCGCGGGGCGGCGTGGATCTCGATTTCGCTCTCGAGCGGCTCGTCCTCGTTCGCCAGGCGGACGTCGCATTCGCCGCCGCCGAACAGCGTCTGGAAGACGGAGCGGAAGTGGTCGCGGACCTTGCCGAAGGACTCGAGGAACAGCGTCTTGGCCGTTTGATCGATCTCCCGGGCCGCCTGCTGCAGCGAATTGCGGGCCGCAACGAGGTCGTCGCGCTGCGTCATGAGAAAGTCGAGGCGCTTGGTCTCTTCCGCGTGCTCTTCGACCGCCAGCGCGTTCACGGGGCCGACGGCGTCGATAGCGCCGCGCAACCGCTCGTTCTCCTCGCGCAGCCATGCGACATCGCCTGGCACTTCGGGAGCGTCGGCGAGGAGCTTGTCGAGTGACTTGCGCCATTCGGTCTCAACGCGCTCGACGAGCCCGCGCTTGCGTCCCTCGACCTCCGTCCGCTCGAGCTGGAGGCGGTGTTCTTCTTCGCCGAGCGCGGCCAGGGCCTTTCGCGCCTGATCGAGCGCTCCTTCCGCCTGGCCAAGATCGTCCTCGGTCATGCCGACGTTGGCTGCGGCGTCTTTCGCGGCCGTTTCGAGCTCCGTCACGGAAACACGACGCTCTTGCGACGTGTCTTCCCATTGGGCGCGCTGCGTCGTGAGCGACGTGCTCTCCCGCTCGATGCGCGCGATTTCCTCGGCCCGCGCCGCGGCTTGCTCGCGCGAGGCGGTCGCATCCGCGTTGGCCCGGTTAGCCCGGTCGGACGCCGCGGCGAGTCTCGCCTCCACCTGTGCCGCTTCCACTTGCCAGCGCACCCGCTGCTCCCGGGCCGCTTCCTGCTGCGCCTCGAGGTCAGCGAGCCCCGCGCGCTCCGCGCCGAGCTGCTCGGCGGATCTGACGCGTTCGATCTCTCGTTCCTGCAGTTCCGCCTGGAGGGATGTCAGCCTGGTCTCGACTTCGCCGAGCCGGCGCGTGAGACGATCGACGTGAGCCGCAGCCTCCTCGGCCTGGCGACGCGCGTGAATCAGCCCGCGATCCGCTTCGCCCTTTTCGGCTCCCGCTTCAAGCTCGGTGCGACGCGCCTGTTCCGCGGCCTGGCCGGCGTTTGCCAATGTTGCTTCGGCCGCGGCCAACTCCTGGACCGTCGATTCTTCCGCCGCACGCGCGCGATCGCGATTCGCCTCGGCATCGCGCACGTCTTTCTCGAGCGCTTCGAGCTCGGCACGCCGCTGGAGTGGTCCACCGGCTGCGGACGCGCCGCTGTCGAGGAAGACGGCGCCGTTCGCGCGGCGCAGCGCGCCGGCGCCGAGCACTTCGTGTCCGGCGAGGAGCGCGCGCACCCACGCCGCAGCCGGTCCATCGACGCGCAGCTCGTCCTTCAGCGGGTGACCGTCGGCGGCAAGCCGCGGGCCCGGGACGCAGGGGAGCAGGACCAGAGGACCAGGCTGGGTTTCGGCGTGCCAGGCGCGAATCGCATCGATCACCGACGCATCGCGCACGAGGACGGCATGCAGCCATTCCCCGAGCAGCCGTTCGGCCAGCTCGGCGTCACGGCGGCTCGTTCGGACGAAGTCGGCGAGCGGGCCGAGGACCCCCCCCCCGTCCAGGCGAGCCTTGAGCAGCGCCTGCGCGCCGGGCGCGAGACCGACGTGTTCGCGATCGAGCTCGGTCAGCGCGTCACGACGCGCCTCGAGCTGCGCCAACGCGGCCTCCGCCTGCCGGCGAGCCGACCGGGCACTCATCTCTTGCTCCTGCAACGCCGCGACGTGCCGGCGCGCGTGCTGCAACGCTTCGACGGCCCGAACGGCGGCATGCGCGTCCCGCGCGACGCGCTGCGTGGCCGCTTCAGCCTCGCGTGCCGATTCATGCGCGGCGGCTTCGCGGTCTTGCCGCTCTGCGGTCGCCAACGCCAGCTGCTCGCTCAACTCACTCCGCTCCCGGTCGAGCGCGGCTCCCTCGAGCTCGAGGACACGGGAGCTGTCCGCCCGGCGTTGCAGCCCCTCTTCCAGTTCGCGCACCGCCGCGCGCTCGGCGGTGAGCCGGCCGCGCACGTCGTTTTCGTCGCCCGTGCGCGCGCTCAACTCGCCTTGCACGGCCGCGAGGTCGCGCTGCGCAGCCGCGCGCTCGACTGCGGCGGCGTCATGCTCTCGCAGCGCACGCGACGCGCGCTGTTCGGCTTGCGAGCGTTCTTCCGCGGCGGTCTGCCGGCGCTGCGCCGCGTTGCCGAGCCGCTCTGCCGCCAGGGCGAGATCACTCTCCAGCCTGCCGACCTCGAGCTTGGCATCCCCGAGCCGCCGCTCCACTTCGGTACGGCGCGCTTCGGCGGTATGGCGGGCCTGGACGCGCGCTTCGCGCTGATGTTCGGCATCGCTCAGTCGAGCGCGGGCGGCGGGCAACGCCTCGGCGAGCTCCTTGGTGCGTACTCCGAGAGAGCCGAGTGCGAGATCGAAGTCTTCGAGCTCGCGCCGCACGAGCGTCATCGCGATGCCAAAACGTTCCTCCACCATTTTGCCGTAGCGCTCGGCGCGGCCGCGCTGCCGCGCCAGGCTGCGCACCTGCGTTTGCACCTCGGCGATCAGATCCTCGAGCCGCGCGAGATCGGCGGCCGTTTCTTCGAGACGACGCTCGGTGCTTTTCTTGCGATCGCGGTACAGCCCGATGCCGGCGGCCTCCTCGAACAGCGCGCGCCGCTCTTCGGCTTTCTCCGAAAGCAGCGCCTCGATCATTTTCGCTTCCATCACGACGCCGGCATCGGCACCAAGGCCGGTGCCGCGCAGCATGTCCTGAATGTCGCGCAGTCGCACGGGGGAACGATTCAGCAGATAATCGCTTTGACCGGAGCGTGACAGCCGGCGCGTGACCACGACTTCCTGATAGGCGATCGGGAGACTGCCGTCGGAGTTGTCGAAGACGAGTGAGACCTCCGCGACGTTCACCGGCCGGCGCCCGGTCGATCCCTGGAAAATCACGTCTTCCATCTTGCCGCCGCGCAGCAGTCGCGGCGACTGCTCGCCGAGCACCCAGCGCACCGCATCGGAGATGTTGGATTTTCCGCACCCATTCGGGCCGACGATCGCCGTCACGCCCTCGTCGAAGGGCAGCTCGACGGAGCCCGCGAACGATTTGAAGCCCGATAGCTCGAGCCTGCTCAGTCTCATGGGGTCCCCCCCTCCATGCGGGGGAGAAGGTTCGCGCGCACGTGGGCGCGCGTGAGAGCGGCCTGGGTGAATGCCGCTTGGTCGGGCGCCTCGAAGGCGCCGAGCAGGATGTTGCCGTTGGACCAGCGCACGGCCGGCAACCCGCGCCGGCGCAACGAATCGAGCGACGTGCCGGCGGGGACGTGATAGGAATAGGGCGCGAGCAGCAGGTCGCCAATGCCTTCGGCAACGATGCCGCGGCGCCACATCTTGGCGCGTGCGGCGGCGGCCGCCGGGCGCGTCGCATACGAACCCGCCAAAACCCGGTACCAAACTGGACCCTTACCGCCGTTGCTTTGTGGCACCGGCGTCACGAGGGCTGCAAGCCCATCGTCGGCGGCGAGTCGATCTGCGTGCGCGAGCGCCTTGTCGAGCGTTGCATATGCCGCGAGCTGCACCGTCCACCCGAGTGTGTCCGGACGCGGCGCGACCGACCTCACCCCCTGACCCCCTCTCCGCGTTGCGGAGAGGGGGGACGCAGAGTCTGCCGAGACGACTGGACGCGGTTGGGGGCGAGGAGACGCCGGCGTTGCCGTGAACGATTCCCGAGCGCCGGCGAGCAAAGCCCACCCACCGACAGCCAGTGCGGCGATGAGGAGCGCCACGAGCGGCGCACGAACGCCGCGGCGTCGCGGTGGCGACGCCGGCTGCGCCGGAGGGCTCCCACTCGAGGGCAGCCAACGATCGCGCACCACACCGAGCAGGGGAATGTCGCGCTCATTCGCAAACGTCTCGCTCAATCCCTCAGGCGCGAGCACGATCAGTCCGTCCGGTATGGCGGCGAGTTGCGCCAGGCCCGCCTCCGACAAGAACACGAGGAGCAGCGCCCCTTCCGAGCGGAACCCAGCCTGCAGTTTCCGCCAGCGGTCGTGCGCGAACAGCTCGCCCGCCTGCGCGGTGTCCGAGCCCGCGGGAATGAAGAACACGCCGGTGACTTCGTGTGCCGCCTTGTTCAGCGAGACGCCGTACTCAAACGCGTCGACGATTCCCTCCGTCGCGTGAAGCCCGACGATTTCGTGGAGCGCGGGCTGCTCGAGATGCAAATCGACCAATGCGACGCGGCGTCCTTCGCGCGCCGCGATGCGCGCGATATCCCACGCCGCTTTCGCGGCCCACGGGAGGTCCGCGGTCGTCGTGAGTAACGCAACGAGCGCCTGCCCATCCACGAGTGGTGGGATCAGGTGGCCGAGCCGCGAGAGCGGCAGCTGCCGGTATGTGGTCATTGGCCGGGTTGGTAGATCCAGAACGGCCGCCCTAACCTGCGGCCGATCGCTTCGGCCTGTTCCCGCGTGGCGTAGGGACCGAGCACCACGCGATAACCGTCATCCGGGTGCTGTGGCATCAGGACGCGCGCGGCCAGACCGGCGCGCGTGAGATCATCAGCCAAGTGACCGGACCACTCCGGATTCTGCGACGTCGAGACCTGTACGTACATCGGTCCTTCGGCGCTCGTTCCGGTGCTTTCCGCCGCCGCCACTGCGGCGCTTGTAGGAGCCGCCGGAACGCCGCGCGGGAGCCAGGATGAGAGCACCCAGAGGCCCGCCGCACCGCGTTGGACCCGCCCGACCTCGTTGAGCGAATCGGGCCGCATGGACACCACGTCCGTGCCGCGCCGGAAAATCAGCATACCATCCGGCGAGATCGCCGGCAGATCGGCTTGCCACTGCGTCGGCACGATGCCGGTGTGTTGTTTGATCGGCATGTCGACGATCCACGCGGAGTCGCCGACCGTCGGTCGCGCGAGCAGCCACCTGCCGAGCGGATCGACGCGCAGTGCCGCAGCGGGCCCCGGCAGCGCGACGCCATCCACCTCGCGACGATCGTAGCGATCGATCACCGCCAACCCGGGCGCGCTGCGACGCGCGACATAGATGCGATGACCGGAAGGGGAGAACGCGAGCGCTCGCGGCGGGTCGGCGAGGCGTACAAAAGCGGGATCGCGACGGGCTACTGGATCGTAGAAGGTCACGCCGGAGTCGCTGGCGACGGCGATGAGATCGCCCCACCGCGTCGCCGCCACGTCGCCACCCGCCGCAATCGGGCGCACCGCGGAAGGCTGGTCGGGGGCAGCGACCAGCAAGCGATCTTGAGGAATCACGCCGACCAGTCGCTGATCGGTCGAGCCGAAGAGATCGCGCGGCATCGCGGTGAGAGCCTGGGGCCACGCGAAGCGCGTCCGGCGCGACAGCGACACGACGTGCCGTTGGTCATCGACGGCGTAGAGCGTACCATCAGGGCCGAGGGCCGCGTGCGCGACGCTCGTTGCCACCGTGTCGACGCGACCGCTGCCGAGATCCAACCCGAGCAGCTCGTGCTTTGCGGTTGTGACAAAGAGGAATTCGGATTCGGGGTCGAGCCCAACGACGCGCTCCACCGGCGGCAACCGGCCGCGGAGCACGCCATCGACTGGGGTCAGCCGGGGGAGGCGATAGAGCTGCGGCGTCCCACCCTTTGCGGGCAGCCGGATCGCCACGCCGGGAATGCGGGCGATGATCTGAGCTTGGCTAACACGTTGTGGTGATTGTTGTTGCGTTGACGTCAGGACCGGCGCCGGGGATCGACAAGCCCCAAGCCCCACGCTGGCAAAGAGGAGGAAACGGGAGATAGGCAAATGGCCTCGCCGGACAAAATAGACAACCGGCGAGGCCATTGCAACTGTTTTAGTGAAGCGGAGTTAGAACGTCGGCCCTAAACTAACGGTCCAATAGGAGTGCTTGAGTGGCCGGTCTAACGGCTTCGTGTAATCAAACCGCACGATCATCAGTCCGAAGACGTTGGCGCGAATCGATCCACCCCAGCTGCGCAAGGGGACGCGGACCAATACCGGACTGTCCGTGGCGCTGCGACGCCACTTCACCGTGCTGGCGTCATCCCACGCCATCCCCGCGTCAAAGAAGATCGCACCCTCGATGGGAGGAAATCCGACCGGCAGGAACCCCAAGACCAGGCTGCGAGTGAGCGGGAAGCGCAGCTCGGCGTTGGCGACCGCGATCTTCGAGCCGATGAGCTGATCCAACTCGGCGCAGCCGGTCTGCGACGATGTGCCGGGATTGGCGATGCACTCGTTATTGCGGAACGAGCCGGCGGTGTACCCGCGCAGCAGCTCCGTGTTGCCGACGAACACCGGGAAGCGATCGGCGTCGCGGCCGAAGCGGCCGAACATCATTCCCCGGAACGCCAGGGTGACCGGCCGAAAGAAGAGGTACCGTCGATAATCGACGAGACCAGCGGTGAACTGCCAGGTGCCGATCGCCGGCGCGATCGACACGCGCGACCGCGAGCCCGCAAATGGCCCGACATACCCGAACAGCGTGTTGTCGTGGACGTGCGCGATCGAGGGCTGGACGAACGTCGCCGACGGGCCACCGCTGCTGATGAGTCTCTCGTCGACAAAGGCGTGGGTGGTGTCCGCCTTGAACAGAGTCTGCAACGCGAGCGTCGCTTCGCTGATGTTCACCGCATGCAGGCCAACTTCAATCCGGTTGAAGCGGCTGAAGGGGTACGACGATTCCATGAACCCGTCGCGAATGACAAAGCGACGAATCCGCGACGTGTATACGCGGAGGCTGTCCGCGGTGCCCTGACTATTGGGGACAGTCGTCCAATCGCTGCCGCCGTAGAAATACAATGGATCCTGCGAGAATCCCGATGCCCAGTTCAGCCGATGGGTCTGGTTGACGTAGAGACCGAGGAACTGCGCTTCGCTGATGCGGCCGTTGATCGATCCCGCAATCACCACGGAGTGATTGCCGAGAATATCGGACATTGCGATCGCCGTGCCGCCGAAGATGCCCCGACCAAAGTTGTCCCGCGAGTAGCCGACAGTGGGACGCACGATGTAATCGGTGGTGAAACGCACCTTGTACGGCTTGAACGAGAATTCATTGGTATCGGGCAGCGCGAGCGTCGCGGAGTCGAGCAGCGCACGCACCGTCACCGGCGGCGGCGCGGCCGAGGATTCGGCTGGCTGCGGGAGCGCGGATGGCCGGAAGCCGCCTGACGAACGGTAGATGGATGTCCCTTGCGCTGCGCGCGCGGCGGGACCGCTCGTGGTGCCGGAGGTACCGGCCGACGTTCCACCGAGACCCGCGGGCTCGACCGGAGGAGCGGGAATCGGCGCAGCCGTGACAATCGTATCGCGTTGCTCCGCCAGCAGGAGCGTGACCGGCGGTGCGGCAGGTCCGTGATACGGTCCGCGCCGCAGCGAGCGCGGATTCTCGACCGAGTAGACGCTGTATTGCCCGTCCTCGTAATAGACGAAGGCCAGGCGGTCAGCCTGCGGCGCCCATGAGAGTACCGGCGAGAGCGGCGTGATGCCCTGCACACCGGTGAACATGTTGGTGAGCTGGTAGATCTGCCCGTCGGCGAAGTCGTAGAGGAACACGTTCGCGATGCCGGTCCGATCGGAGACGAAGGCCAGCGATCGTCCATCCGGCGACCACACGGGGTCGATGTTCTTCCCGATCCGCATGTTGCCCAGCATCTCGATCGTGCCGGCGTCGAGATGGTAGAGCGCGATGCGGAGATTTCCGAAGCGCAGTGTCTCGAAGTCGGTTTCGCCGCCCCGGTCGGTGACGAACGCGATCGTCTTCCCATCGGGTGACCACGAAGGATGGAGATCCGCGTACTTGTCGTTCGTGAGGCGGCGCAGCCCGGTGCCGTCGCGGTTGATGATGTACAGATCGGTGAAACCGCCGTTGAATCCCGTAAACACGAGCTGTTTGCTGTCGGGCGACCACCGCGGCGTCTGTAAACCGCTCAGGCCGACCTCGATCCGGCGGTCTTCGCCGCCGCGCTTGACGTCGAGGATCACCAGGTCGTCGCGGTCTTTCCGCTTTGCGGCGATGGCGAAGTAGCGGCCGTCGGGGGAGAATGAGCCGGCGGAGTTGATGAACCGCAGGCTCTCGTAGTTGTTGTTCATCGTCGACCGGACGAGCCGCCGCGACACGCGTCCTGTTTCCGCATCGGCGAGCCACAGGTCGATGAAGAACCCACCCTGATCGCCGAAGAACGCGATGCTCTTGCCGTCCGGCGTCAGCGCCGGCGCGAGGAAGATGCGGCCCCTCGAGCGGCGCTGGGTCAACAGCGGTTGGGCGATCCGGCGCGCCCGGTAATGATCGCCGAGCTGCGGCAGGAACGTCGTCTGGATGGCGTCGCGCCAGTCGTTCGAGAGATCCTCGAGCGAACGACCCAACGCGCGCTTGAAGGCGGCCTCGAGCCCGGTGTTGGCGGAGCTCTGCAGGATCTCACCGATCACCTCGTCGCCCCACTTCTCGCCGATGTAGGCCCACAGCGCGTGGCCATACCGGTACGGGAAGATTCCGGGATCGGTCGTCATGTCTTCGATCGAGGGAAGGTGTCCCTCCAGCGCGGCGTCACGCAGCCACATCGCCGTTTCCGGATCGATCGGGCCGCGCGACAGGTATTCCGCCATGCCTTCCATGAACCAGAGCGGCGGATTCACGCTCATCAATGTCTGCACGCCGGCGCCGGGGCGGCCGCGGCTGTACACGTCGTACTGGAACTGGTGCACCATCTCGTGCTGGAGGACGTGCTCGAACTCGGCGTAGGAGCCGGTGAACGGCAACACGGCGCGATGCTTGAAGAACTCCGTGACGCCGCCCAACCCCTCACCCGTGGCGTCGACGACGTTCGTCTGCTGGAAGTCGGATTGCGACGCGTAGAGAATGATCGGCTTCCGGCTCTGGAACTGGTGATGCAGGATCCGCGACAGCCGGGCGTAAGCACGCTCGGCCATGCGCGCGGCGTCGAGGGCGCCGACACGCTCGTCGGGATAGTAGTAGATGTCGAAGTGCTCGGTCTGAATCGATTGGAACTTGAAGTTGCGGTACTGCACCTTGTTCTGGCCGAAGTACTGGGCAGCCAGGGGAGGTGCAGCAAGCAGGAACGCCGCCAACACCGCGAACTGAGTTATGGTGCGTCCTCGCATACTGCTATCCTTTCGCACCGGTGCCGCCCGCATCGCCCGCGGCAACCACGGGCGCATCGCCCCACAGTCGCTCGAGCTGGTAAAAATCGCGGAGCTCTGGATGAAACACGTGGACGACGAAATCCACGTAGTCGAGCAACACCCAGCGTCCCTGGGCCAATCCTTCAACATGATGCGGCTCGAGACCGGCCGGCGCGAGCGCCGTCACGAGATGCTCGGCCATTCCCCGCACGTGGGCGTCCGACGTTCCAGAAACGATCACGAAGTAGTCCGTGGCGGCGCACAAGCCACGCAGGTCTAATACCACCGGATCGAGCGCTTTGCGATCGACCAACGCGTCAACAACCTGTGAGAGCACCGGAGCGGTTTCCATCCTCCCTTTCATTAGTAAACCAGTTGCAAGCTTCACGCCACGCGGCGGCGGTTACTCCTTCACCACCGTGATCCGAACCTCAGGCCGCACCTCAGGATGGACCTTGATCCCGACGCTGAATTCCCCGAGCTCACGGATCGGCTCGTGCAGATCGATTTTGCGCTTGTCGACGCGAATGCCGAGCTCTTCGAGCTTCCGCTGGATGTCGCCGGCCGTGACCGAGCCGTACAGCTTGTCTTCCTCGCCGACTTTCACGGCGAAGCTGAGCTGCACGCCGGCAAGGCGAGTCGCTTCGGTTTCCGCCGTCGACTTCTCGGAGGCGCGCTGCTTGGCGATGCGCTCGCCTTCGTAGGCGATCTTCTTCTTGTTGGCCTCGGTCGCCGGATAGGCGAGCCCTTTGGGAAGCAGGTAATTGCGGGCGTACCCGTCCTTCACCTTCACGACCTCGCCGACTTTGCCAAGATGCTGGACGTCTTCCCGCAGAATGATTTCCATCCCTTGAATCCCTCAGGTTTGATTGGACTGGGAGCCGCGCTGCCCGCGCTGCCCCCCCCGGGCTGCCGCGAGTCGCCGCCGGTAGTGGTACCACGTATCAGTGATCCCCAGCGTGCAGAGGCCGGGGAGAACAAACAGGAGTGGAACAGCAAGGGCAGCTGCCGTCGCCGCGACAATGGCCAACGCCGTCGCCGAGATGCCGAACGCATCGGCGAACGTGATCACGATCGCCGCCCCGCGCAGCACGTACAGCGCGCCGGCCACGATGCCGACGTTCGTGCCCGCCACATGCAGCGCGCTCGATACCGGCAGGATCAGGACACCGAGCCAGGCCACGATGCCCCATACCCAGGCGTCGCCGATGCAGAAATCCCGGAAGCGACCGACCGGCGAGCCGAGCGCCGACGTCGTGATCCGCACGTGCAGGTGCCACGCCAGCGCGAGGCCGGCCAGGGTCTGCAAGGCGAGTACGCCCGGCCAGGTGACGCTCGCGAAGCGCACGATCGGCTCGTACAGCATGAACGCGTCGGGCGCTCGCTCCACGACGAAGCGCATCGTCAGGCTCGCTTGCCGGGTCGCTTCCCAGGCCAGTGCCCTCCATGCCTCAGTGCCCCAGAGCACCTCGATCATTACCGCCGTGACGAGGAAGCCGGCCGCCGTGGCGCGCAACGCCTGACGCAGCATCGGACCAGGTCGAAGCAGCATCACGGCCACGAAAGCCGCTGTGGTTAGCACGATGTACGCGCTCGTCACCGCGGCGAGTCTGCCCTCCCCACCTCCCCCCGTTCCGTCGCCGACAAACAGGAGCGCGAGGCTCAGCGCTCCGATCACGCCCGCGAGGGGAACGGCCCAACGGGCACGCTCGGGCGGTGCGGGAGCCACGATCAGCAACGTGGCGAGCGGCAGGCCCATGAGACTGGGATGTGCCCAGAGCACGAAGGCGATCAGGGCAAATAACGGCCGCCACCACGACTGCTTCGTCACGTTAGGCGGTGTGACCCTTGATGTACGGGATCAACGCGAGTTGCCGCGCGCGCTTGATAGCCGTCGCCAGCTGCCGCTGATGACGCGCGCACATTCCCGAAAGCCGGCTCGGCAGAATCTTGCCGCGCTCGGTCAGGAACCGGCCCAGCGTCCGGTCGTCCTTGTAGTCGAGCACGCGCGCGCCGGATTCGCACACGGGACAGGTCTTGGCAGGACGTCTCACACTTCCTCCTCTTCCAGCTCTTCTTCTTCGGGGACGACGGCCGCCGTCACCACGGGTTTCGGCTGCTCGCGCGCGGCTTCGACGATGAGGTAGCGCACCACCCCCTCATCGAGCTTCACGGCGCGCTCGTACTCGGGCAGCAAGTCCCCCGCCGCCTCGTACTCGGCCACGACGTAATAGCCTGTATCCTTCTTCTTGATCTTGAACGCCATCGTCCGCTTGCCCCAGTGGGCCACGTTTGAAAGCGTGCCTTTGCCGTCCTTGGTCAGAAGGCTGTGAAAGCGATTCAGCTTTTCGGTGATTGCCGGCTCGTCCAGCGCACTATCAAAGATGTAAACCGTCTCGTACCGACGACTCATGCCACCTCCCTTTGGACATGGGTGACCCGGCGCGGTGGATGGGGCGCCGAGTAGGGGATATGTGAGCGAGAAAGCTAAGCGGCGTGTAAAGGCGTGGAAAGGCGCGGAAAGGAGTTGTATTGTAGGGTGTGCTGGCGGTCCTGGTCCTCTTGTGCGTACAGAGCCCCCCCCCCACCGTCGCCGACGTGAGGGCGTTTCTCGCTCGCGCTGAGTCGACCCTGTATGATGTGGGCCTCAAAGCCGCTCGGGCCGACTGGGTCGCCAACACGTACATCACGTTCGACACTGAAGAGCTGACGGCCGAGGCGGGGGAAGCCAATGCCGTGGCGACGCGCGACTTGGCCATGGAAGCGCGGCGATACGAGCGCCTCCGCTTGCCGGCCGACGTGCGGCGCCAGTTGCTGCTGCTCAGGTTGTCTCTCCCCGCGCCGCCACCCCCTGATCCGCGTGAGACGACGGAGCTAAGCCGTATCTCGAGCAGTCTCCAGGCCGATTACGGGCGCGGGAAGTACTGCAAGACGCCTGATCATTGTCTGCAAATCACAGACATCGAGCGCATCCTGGCGACCAGTCGTGATCCGGCGGAGCTGCTCGACGCCTGGCGGGGATGGCACCGCGTTTCCGTCGGGATGCGCGATCGCTACGCGCGGTTCGTCACGCTTGCGAATGCCGGCGCGCGCGGCTTCGGCTTCAGCGATGTCGGCGTGCTCTGGCGCTCCGGTTACGACATGCCCGCCGATGCCTTCGCGAGCGAGATCGATCGGCTGTGGACGCAGCTCAAGCCGCTGTATCTGCAGCTCCACGCCTACGTGCGCGCGCGCCTCGCCGTGCGCTATCCGAATCTCGTGACGGCGAACGGGATGATTCCCGCGCATCTCCTGGGTAACCTCTGGGCGCAGCAGTGGGGAAATATTTACGACGTGGTCGCGCCCGCGGCGGCAACTCCCAGCGTCGACGTCACGGCGTTACTGAGGGCGCACGGGGTGGATGAGCGCGGGATGGTACGGTATGCCGAGCGCTTCTACACCTCACTCGGATTCGACTCGCTGCCCTCCACGTTCTGGGAGCGGTCGCAGTTCACCAAGCCACGCGATCGAGAGGTCGTTTGTCACGCGAGTGCGTGGGACATCGACAGCAAGAACGACGTGCGCATCAAGGCGTGTTTGCAGGTGACGGGCGAGGACTTCGTCACCGTGCATCACGAGCTGGGTCACAATTTCTACCAGCGCGCCTATCAAAAGCAGTCCTATTTCTTTCAGAACGGTGCGAACGACGGCTTCCACGAAGCGATCGGCGACGCGATCGCGCTGTCCGTCACGCCGGAATACCTGCGCCGCATCGGATTGCTCGACAGTCTGCCGAGCGCCGCCAGTGATACGGCGATGTTGCTGCAGATCGCGCTCGACAAGATCGCATTCCTGCCGTTCGCCCTCGCGCTCGACCGCTGGCGTTGGGGCGTCTTCTCCGGAGAGATCACGCCCGCGCACTACAATGCGGCATGGTGGGACCTGAAGCATCGCTATCAAGGCGTCGCCGAGCCGGTGGCGCGCACCGAACAGGACTTCGATCCGGGTGCTAAGTATCACGTTGCGGCGAACGTGCCCTATATCAGGTATTTCTTGGCTCGCGTTTTGCAGTTCCAGTTACATCGCTCTTGGTGCCGCGCGGCGGGATGGACCGGCCCGCTCTACCGCTGCTCGGTGTATGGCAACAAAGCCGCAGGACAGCAGTTGGCTCGTATGCTGGCGGCAGGGCAAAGCCGGCCCTGGCAGGACATCCTTGCCGATGCGACCGGTGAGCGGCAGCTCGACGCGACAGCTATCGTAGATTACTTCCAGCCGCTCCTCGCTTGGCTGGAGCGGCAGAATCAGGGCAAGGCGGTTGGATGGTGATAGCTCAAGAGACAGGCCCCTGATAGGACACAGTATGCACTCGCTCGCTCACTTGCTGGCTCTGATTTCGCTGCCGACGCTGCAAACCCAACCCGATACGAATGCGCGTATCAGTGGACATGCCCTTTCCGCTTATAACGGCCGGCCAATCGCCGGCGTGACGATTTCCGTGGCCAAGGTGGAGCGGTTCACTGTGACTGATTCGAACGGCGGGTTCACGCTCTCGGGGCTTCCCGCAGGACCGCAGAGACTGCGGGTTTCGTATGAGGGCCGTCACACCGAGCAGGAATATGAGTTCGCACTCCGCGCCGGTCGGACGACGAACATCGCCGTCATGCTCGACGTCCGGGCGACGAACCTGGCGCCGCTCGTCGTCGAAGCGCGGTTCGTCGACGTCTGGCGTGACCTCGCGGGGTTCTATGAACGGCGCCAGCGCTACGGTGGATTTGCGCGTTTCTTTACGCGCGAGGACATCGAGCGGTCGCACCCCGAGGCGATCAGCGTCCTGCTCAAAGGCGCGGGAATCTTTACTTGGTGTCTGTACACCTGCCTCCCCACGCGTTTCAGCCACGGCCACATCTGCTCCGTGCCGATCAGTTTGGACGGCCTGCCGATCTGGGAGCGCGACCTCGATCGGATTCCCATCGAGAACGTCGCCGCCGTGGAGATCTACCGCGATCCGCCGAACAGCAGCCCGTTCGGCGTGCCCATGATCAATCAGTTCGGCTTTGAGGGGAAAGACCTGATCCAGGGACGCGGGGAGTGTGGCTCGGTCGGGATCTGGACGCGCTAGACGTTGAAGCGAAACAGTAGAATGTCGCCGTCCTTCACGACGTAGTCGCGACCTTCACTGCGAATCAGGCCCTGCTCGCGGGCAGCTTTGTAGCTGCCCGCTTTCACGAATTCCGTGAACGCAACCGTCTCGGCGCGGATGAAGCCGCGCTGAAAATCGGAATGGATCTCGCCCGCGGCGTCGTAGGCCGTGTCCCCGCGGTGCATGGTCCACGCCCGCACCTCATTCTCGCCGACCGTGAAGAACGTCTGGAGTCCCAACAGGCGATATCCCGCGTGAATGAGACGGTCGAGCCCCGGCTCGGCGACGCCGGCGCTCGCGAGATACTCGCGGCGCTCGTCGCCCGCCAGCTCGGCAAGCTCGGCCTCGAATTTGGCGGAGAAGAGGACGATCTCGGCTTCTTCATGATGACCCTGCACCGCCGAGCGCAGCTGCTCGATCCATTTCCCCCCGCCGCTCGTCAGGTCGTCTTCGTTGACGTTGGCGGCGTAGAGTATCGGCTTGGCGGTCAACAGACCAAGCTGGCGCAGAAACTTCACCGCGTCCTCACTCTCGCCGGCCTCGCGCGCGCCGCGGCCGGCATTGAGCTCGGCGACGACGCGCTCGAGCAGCACGAGCTCGAGCTGCGCTTCCTTGTCTCCGGCGCGCGCCGACTTGCGCGTCTTGTCGAGCCGGCGTTCGACCACCGCGAGATCGGCGAGCGCCAGCTCGCTGGTGATGACGTCGTGATCGCGGACGGGATCGACCGGCCCCATGACGTGGACGACATCGGAGTCCTCGAAGCTACGGATCACATGGACGACGGCGTCCACTTCGCGGATGTGGGAGAGGAACTGATTGCCCAGCCCCTCGCCCTGCGAGGCGCCCTTCACGAGGCCGGCGATGTCGACGAACTCGACAACCGCGGGAATCTTTTTCTTCGGCTTGACGACCTCGTTGAGCTTCTCGAGACGCGGGTCGGGGACTTCGACGACGCCGACGTTCGGCTCGACCGTGCAAAAGGGATAGTTCTCCGCCGCCGCCGCCTTCGAGGACGTGAGCGCGTTGAAGAGCGTCGACTTGCCTACGTTGGGCAGCCCGACAATGCCAAGTCTCAGCATCCTTCACGCAACCAGCGATCGACAGCGTCGATCATCTCTGGCATGAGCGATTCGACCTGCTCCAGCTGCTCCTGCTCGAACGGCGCGAGCACGTAATCCGCCCAATCACCGGTGCCTTCGGGCAGTGGACCGACGCCGATGCGCAGACGGGCGTACTGCTGCGACTGCAGCGCGCCCTCGATGCTCTTCAGGCCGTTGTGGCCGCCCGCCGAGCCTTCGTTGCGCAGCCGGAAGGTGCCGAGCGGGATCTGAAAATCGTCGACGAGTATGAGGAGATCACGCGCGGGCGTGAACGACGGATCGGCGCGCAGGGATGCGAGCGCGACGCCGCTGCGATTCATGAACGTCGTGGGCTTGAGAACGCGAACCGGAACTCCGGCGACGGTGCCCTCCGTCGCGCGCGCGCGCTCGGCGCGACGGAAGGGACCCAGCTGCCAATGCTCGGCGACGGCGTCGGCCAAAAGGAAGCCGGCATTGTGGCGCGTCGCCGCATACTCCTGGCCCGGGTTCCCCAGGCCGACGACGGCGCGCAGAAACTAGGGCTTCTCTGGGGCCTTCGGAGACTTCTTCTCTTTCTCCTCGGCCGCAGGGGCGACAGCTTCGCCCGCTTCGCCTTCCTCGCCCTCGCGGACCTTGCGGATCAGCTCGGGCTCGGCGACCTCGGTCGTCGCTTCGGGGGTCGGTGCGGCAACCTCCTCGGCGCGCGGCGGCACCACCGTGGCGATCGTCAGATCCGCGCCGGTCAGGATGACGGCGTTCGGAATCGAGAGATCGCGCGTGTGCAGCGAGTCGCCGATCTTCAGCGCGGTGACGTCGAGCTCCACGCGGTCGGGGATGTGCTCGGGCAACACTTCGATTTCGACTTCGCGCGTCACCTGGTCGAGCACGCCGCCGGCGTTGCGCACACCGTCGGGTGCTCCCACGAGGTGCACGGGGACCTTGAGCGTGATCTTCTCGTGCGCCTGGATCTCGTAGAAGTCCACGTGGATGATGTCGGGGCGGAGCGCATGGCGCTGGATCTCGCGGATCAGCGTGCGCGATTTCTTGCCGTCCACCGTCAGCTCGATGAGCGTGCTCTCCGGCTCGATGCCGGCCAGCGCTTTCTCGAGCGCGAGCGCATCCACCATCAAGGTCTGCGTCGTGCGGCCGTGGCCGTAGATGACGGCCGGCACCTGCTTCTGGAAGCGGGCCTGCCGCGCCGCGCCCTTGCCCGTCTTCTCCCGCGCCGTCGCGGACAGCGTCACTGTTTGCGCCATGCGTTCCTCAACTCAATCAAATAGAGAACTGACCGACTGATTCGAATGCTCGTAGCCGATGGCTTTGGCCATCAGGCTCGCGATCGACAACACCTTCAGTTTCTCGAACTGTCGATCCTCGGGAATCCGGATCGTGTTCGTCACCGTCACTTCTTCGATCGGCGCGGCGCGGAGCCGCTCGACCGCCGGTCCCGACAGCAGGGCATGCGTCGCGAACGCGAAGATCCGTCGCGCACCCAGCCGCTTCAGCGCCGCCGACGCCTCGGAGATCGTCCCCGCGGTGTCGATCATGTCGTCGGGGATGAGGCAATCCTTGTCCTCCACCTCTCCCACGACGTTCACGACTTCGGCGATGTTCGCCGAGGGACGGCGCTTGTCGATGATCGCGAGCGACGCGTCGAGCCGCTTCGCGAACCCGCGCGCCATCTTGGCCGATCCCACGTCCGGCGCGACGACCACCGGTTGATGCAGCCGCTTCGTCCGGTAGTGGCTCACGAACACCGGCGCCGCGTACAGGTGATCCACCGGGATATCGAAGAATCCCTGCACCTGGTGGGAATGAAAATCCATTCCCAGCACGCGATCCGCGCCCGCGTGCGTGATCAAGTTCGCCATCAGCTTGGCGCTGATTGCCACGCGCGGCTGATCCTTGCGGTCCTGGCGCGCGTAGCCGAAGTAGGGCAGCACGGCCGTGATGCGCGCGGCGCTCGCCCGCCGCGCTGCGTCCATCAGCAGCAGCAGCTCCATGTAGTTTTCCGCCGGCGGATTCGTGGGCTGGATGATGAAGACGTCCCGCCCGCGCACGTTCTCGTCGATTTTTACGAAGATCTCGCCGTCGGCAAACCGCCGCATCGTGACCGCGCACAGCGGCTGTCCCAAATGCTGAGCCATCTCCTCGGCAAGGGGCCGGTTGGCCGTTCCCGCGAGGAGCAGCAGCTGGCTGCGTGACAACGACAGGTCCCGCATCGGGCCACGGAAAGTAGTCGGCAAACCGCGTGTAGCCAAGGGGTTGCCGTCGTCGTATGCTTATGCCCGGAGGTAGCGCGTGACTGATTGGCTCCCTCGGCTGCAAAAAGCGCTGGCCGATCGTTACAGCATCGACCGCGAGATCGGCCGGGGCGGGATGTCAATCGTGTATCTCGCCCGCGATCGTCCCCGCAATCGCTTTGTCGCCCTGAAGGTCTTCCGGCCGGACATCGCCGCCGTCCTCGGTCCCGACCGCTTTCTCGACGAAATCCAGGTTGCCGCCGGGCTCGCACATCCCCACATCCTGCCGTTGTTCGACTCGGATGTCGCGGATGGCCTCCTGTTCTACACAATGCCCTATGTCGAAGGCGAATCGTTGCGACAGCGCCTGACGCGCGAGCGCCGACTTCCCGTTGCGGAGGCCGTGTCGATTGCCTGCGATGTTGCCGAAGCGCTCTCCTACGCGCACGCGAAGAACATCGTCCACCGCGACATCAAGCCCGAAAACATTCTGCTCGAGGCAGGGCATCCGGTCATCAGCGACTTCGGCATCGCGCGCGCGATCCGAGAGGCGGACGAGTCGCGAAAAACGGGTACGGGCCTCGTGATCGGAACCGTGGGCTACATGAGTCCGGAGCAGGCGACCGGACAGAGGGAAATCGACGGCCGCAGCGATATCTACAGTTTGGGATGCGTGCTGTACGAGATGCTCGTGGGCCGAACGCCGTCCGATGCGCGGACGTCGCTGATCAGCGAGCGGCAAGACGTTCCCATCGAAATCCAGCTGGCGATCGAGACGGCACTCGCGGAGCAGCCAGGTGAGCGGTACGCCACGGCCGGCGAGTTCGCGACGGCGTTACGGCTGCCGCAGACCGCATCGTCATCGAGCCGCCAGCAGCGGATCCGGCGCCGCTGGCGCGCCGCTGCCGTCGTGGCTGCCGTCATGCTGGGGACCGCCGGGGCTATTGTGTTACCAAGACTCCGGGCCAGCCCGCTCGATGCGTTGTTGTATGTAGTTGTTCCGTTCACCCATCGAGAAGGCGCGGCACCGAAGCTGATTACGGGTGACCGATGCGAGTCATTGCTCGTTGAAGCGTTCAGCCGCTGGGAAGACGTGCGACTCGTCGATGATCTGCGCGTGCACGATCTCCACGCTCGCACGGGTGCTGATGCCGGAACCCTCGACCAAGCATTCGCCATCGCTCGCGCGCTTGGCTCGGGGCAGTTGGTATGGGGCGATGTCGCGCAATTCGGCGATACGGTACAGGTACGCGCCGCGCTTTATGACGTGCGTCGTGGCTCGACCGTCCGCAATCATTCCGTGCGATTTCCCGCGAACGCCTCCGATATCAACCTGCGATTTCGTGAACTCGCGGATTCGTTGCTGCTTGGGCATGTCCGATCGCAGGATGATAGCGGAGCCGTGTTGGGGACGCGGTTCCTCGCCGCGTGGCAGGCGTACGCAGACGGGCAAGTTTCCTTGGGCAAATGGGATTTGGAGGGGGCTGAGCGCGGGTTCAGGAGGGCGATCGAGCTCGATCCAGACTATGCGCACGCCCACCTTTGGTTGGCCCAGACGCTGGAGTGGGGTGGCCGTCCCGTCGCGTCGTGGAGGCCATTCGCGGTAACGAGTGCTGCCGTTGGCGGTCGTCTTGGCTTCCGAGAGCGAGCGTTGGCGCGCGCACTCGCCGATCTCGCCAACAACAATCCCTTCCAAAGTTGCGCGGAGTATCGACGTTTGCTCGCCCGAGATAGTCTGGACTTTGTCGCGTGGTTTGGACTGGGAGATTGCCAGACCAGGGACAAGTTGGTCGTACGTGACCCGCAGAGTGTGTCCGGCTGGCGCTTTCGTTCCAGCTATCGTGCCGCTGCATCGGCGTACCAACGCGCGCTCGAGTTGATTCCGTCGGTGCATCGCGCATTTACGGGAGTGGCTTTCACACGACTGACGGCGTTGTTTCACACCGAAGCCGGCATTTACAGGGGCGGCTACGCGCTGACCCCTGATACCATCTGGTTCGGCTCGTGGCCGGCTGTCGACCACGATACGCTGGCGTTCACGCCCGTACCTCTAGCGGACTTGGTGCAAGGTCGCGAGGGGGCCATACCAGCGTCCATTTCGCTAGCGCTCACGCGGAATCGCGATCTGTTGCGTGGCGTGACGCTTCGCTGGGTGCACGCCTTCCCAAACAGTCCTGACGCCTACTTTGCACTCTCCAAAGTGCTGGAAACAACGGGAGATCTGTTCCTCAAGAGCAATCCCGAAGGCTCCGCCTTGGCGAGCGTGCGACGGGCACTACAACTCAGCACAGACTCGGTGCAGCGCTTGGAGTTGGCGGTGGCGGAAGTCAGGCTGTTTTTGAAGCTCGGCGAATTCGATAGCGCGCGCATACACGCCGAGAGCGCTTTGACCGTGTGGAAATCCGTCGGGCCTGCACAATCAAGCGAAATGGCGGGTCTGGCGGCGCTTACTGGCCATGTGTTCATGACCGCGGACCTACTCCAGCGAAGTGCTGCGGTTGACACACAGACGACTCTACAAGGTGCGCCAATTCTCCTGCCGAAGCCGGCTGTAGAGCAAGCACTCAAACTGGTGGCGTACGCGGCATTCGGCGCTCCCCGCGAAAGCTTGCTCGTCGCGAGGACCCGTACCGAGCAGCAGATCAACATCTGGGTGGAACAACGACAGAAGGCACAAGCGCGCGGCGCCCTGCTGTTGCTGCCCTCAATGCTTGCGTTTCCCGAAGTCGGTGTCAGCACGCTGCATCGCACTGCGACCGCGGACGCCTACCTCATCGCCATGCAGGCGGCATTCGCGCGCGGCGACAGCGCCAGGCTCCGAAACAGTTTTGCGTGGCTCGATAGTCTTCGCAAGAACACCCGCCCCGGAGACCTTGGCGTTTCGAGCGTTTATCTCGAATCCTGGCTACTCCTCGCATCCAAGGACACGGCCGCAGCCATTCGACGGATCGATCCCTTCTTGGAGGCGCTGCCGACGATTGGATTGCATGTCGTGGAGGAAGCTGCCGAGACCGTCATGTTGGTGCGGCTCATGGCGCTGCGCGCCGATCTGGCCGATAGACGGGGCGAGTATGCCGTTGCTCGTCGATGGGGACAAACAGTGGCAGCCTTGTGGACGAATGCCGACGACGCGCTCCAACCGACGGTGCAACGGATGCGCCGCTTCGCCAGTGGAAGAGAGATGGATTGACCCTGACAGCGTAACCCGAGGAGGAACGGTGACAAGCACACGCGTAATCGCGCCACCAGTTCTCGTAGCGGCTGTTGTCGTAGCGGCATTTGCCATGCTGTCCCGTTCCCGGAACGCCGCAAGCCAGGGTCCCGAGGGCGTGGGCTCAGCCCAGCGTCCGGAAGTCGTGGACTCCGTTTCTCCGCCGGACTCCATACTGTTGCCCTATCTGCACTCGCTTCACTTCCACTCGGATCATGTCCTGAGTGACGAGCAACCGCTTGACTGGAGCCGACCGAGTCGACAGGCGGCCCGCGTCGAGCCCGTCGCCATGCCGGGCGCGGCAGCGCCGGGCGGAATCGTCGCCCGGATGGTGAATCTGGGGGACTCGGTACCGAGATTCGGACTTGCGACCCGTGGCATTACCTACATCTGGATTCAAGCAGACCCTGAACCCAAGTACGCAATGCTGATCACCATGGACGGTCGAGGTAGCTTGGTGCGTCGGAGCAAGGTGCGCGTTGAGATATACAGAGATCCCCGGGATACGGGGGAGGCGTATCTGCATCCGCCCATCAATCAATCGTTGGCGCGGTGGGTATTCGATCCCCGCAGCAGAAGCGTGCGGGGTTTGAGGACTGTGGCGGTCGGAACGTGCCATACGCCTTGTGCCCCGAATGGTTGGTGCAAGGCCGACTCGATCGGTAGTCTATCCCGCTAATAACATCCGCTAGGGGATGGGCGTATAACGAGTGACCCTTTTTCGGAGTCACTCGTTATGCGTCGTGTGTGCGCCGTCGCCGCACTTTCCTTCCTACTGGCCATGCCGGCACTCGGCCAGGCACCACCCGCGCCTGCGCCCGACGGTCAGCGCCCCCGTTTCCAACCGCCTCCCGATCACTGGATGACCGTCGACTCGCTGAGCCAGGCCCTCAACCTGACCGCCGACCAACGCGCCAAGATCGGTCCGTCCTATACCGCGCTCAATGGCGTGCTGAAGGACGCCGCCGCGAAGCGCCAGGCCTTCCGGCAGCAGATGCAGGGCAGTGGTTTCCAACCGAGGCAGGAGCCCACCCCCGAGATGCGCGCGCGCTTCGACAGCATGCGCACCCAAATGGAAGGGTTCCAGGCTGAAGCAGATCAGTGGGTCGCGGCCATCCGCAATAATCTGACCCCCGACCAACAGACAAAATTCGACGCGCTCGCCAAACCGCAGGTTGCGCGGCGCGGCGGGATGGGAGGCGCACCACCCCGTCCGTAGCTATCGTTCGTGTCCCACTTCAAACGGATCCCGAACGATGCTGCGTCGAGTACTTCTTGCTGTAGCGTTCGTCGCCCCGTTGGGCAGTCCCCCCCTAGCAGTGGCCCAACGGGCGGCGAACGACTCTTCACTCCTCACCGTCGATCGCATCTTCGCATCACGCGAATTCCGCGGCGGCTCGTTCGGGCCGCTCGCCTGGCTCTCCGACGGCGACGCCTACACCAGCCTCGAGCGGCCGGCCGACAACAAGCCCGGTCGCGATCTCGTGCGCTACGATGCCGAAACGGGGCTGCGCACGATTCTCGTCCCGGCGTCGCGCTTCGTTCCGCAGGGAGACTCGACCCCGCTCGATATCGAGGAGTACCGCTGGTCCGCCGACGGCCGCAAGCTCCTGATCTTCACGAATTCCGCTCAGGTCTGGCGCACGAACACGCGCGGCGATTACTGGGTCCTCGATCTCGCCGGCTGGAGCCTCAAGAAACTCGGCGGCAATGGACCGGAATCGACGCTGATGTTCGCGAAATTCTCGCCCGACGGCGGTCGAGTGGGATGGGTGCGCTACGGCGAGTACAACATCTACGTCGAAGACCTCGCGAGCGGGAAGCTCACGCAGCTCACGCACGACGGGTCGCGCACGACGATCAACGGCACGTTCGACTGGGTGTACGAGGAGGAGCTCGGACTGCAAGACGGCTGGCGCTGGAATCCGGACGGCCAGTCGATCGCCTACTGGCAGCTCGACGCGAGCGGTGTGCGGGACTTCCTCCTCTATAACACCACGGACTCACTGTACGCGAACACGAAGCTGGTGCAGTACCCGAAGGCGGGCCAGACGAATTCGGCGAGTCGCGTCGGCGTCGTGAGCGCTGCGAGCGGAGAGACGCGGTGGATGAACGTGCCCGGCGACGCGCGCAATACCTACATCGCGCGCATGGAATGGGTCCCCCAACCGAAAGGCGGCAGTAGCAAGGAGCTGGTGATTCAACATCTGAACCGCCTGCAGGACACGTTGCATGTGATGGTGGCTGACCCCCAGACGGGTGCAGTTCGCACGCTGTTCACCGAGGAGGACAGCACCTGGGTCGAGCAGTTCGATGACTTGAAATTCGTGAACGGCGGCAAGGACATCCTCTGGATGTCCGAGCGCAGCGGTTGGAATCATCTCTTTCTCATCCCCCGCGGCGGCGGCACGCCACGCGAGCTGACGCCCGGTGATTTCGACGTCCTCGGCGTGCACCACGTCGATATGGCGAATGGATGGGTGTACTACACGGCGTCTCCCGATAACCCGACGCAGCGCTATCTGTATCGCGTCAATTTTGCGAAGCGCATACCGGTGCAGCGCTTGACGTCGGCGAACGAGCCGGGCGTCCATGCCTACGAGATCGCGCCGAGTGGTCGGTACGCCGTGCACTTCTACTCGCGGTTCGGTGTGCCGCCGACCGTGACGCTCGTCAGTCTCCTGGACAATCGGACACTGCGCACGCTCGTCGACAACGCTGCGCTCAAGGCGAAAGTCGCTGGGCTCAAATTGGGCTCGACCCAGTTCCGGAAAGTCGACATCGGCGACGGCGTCCAACTCAACGCCTGGTTCATCCGACCGCCGAATTTCGATTCCACCGCACGCTATCCGGTGCTCTTCTTTGTCTACGGCGGCCCGGGTTCGCAGACGGTGACGGACGGCTGGGGCGGTGCGAACTATCTGTGGTATCAGATGCTCGCGCAGCACGGCTACATCGTCGCGAGCGTGGACAATCGCGGGACGGGCGCGCGGGGGCGCGCGTGGCGCAAGATCATCTACAAACAAATGGGCGTAATCGAGACCCACGATCAGGCGGCCGCGGCCCGCGCGGTTGGCCGGTTCCCGTACGTCGATTCGACCCGGATTGGAATCTGGGGCTGGAGCTACGGCGGGTTCATGTCGCTGAACGTCATCACCCAGGCGCCCGACGTCTATCGGATGGCCATCGCGGTCGCGCCGGTAACGCATTGGAAATTCTACGACACGATTTACACCGAGCGTTACAACGGATTGCCCCAGACCAACGCGGCCGGTTACGACAAGGGCTCGCCGCTCACCTACGCCAAGAACCTGCGCGGCAAACTGCTTATCGTGCACGGCTCGGGTGACGACAACGTCCATTACCAGAACACGGAGATGATGGTCAACGCGCTGGTGGCGGCGAATCGGCCGTTCCAGCTGATGGTCTATCCGAACCGCACGCATTCGATTTCAGGGGGGACCACGCGGCAGCATCTGTTCACGTTGCTCACGAACTTCGTGGAGGGCAATCTGCCCGCAACGGCCTCGCGTGCACCGCTGCCGTAACCGCGCCGGCCTCTGCACGGGCGTCCTGATCGCACTGGGGACCACCACCCTCGCCGCCCAGTACGCCGTTGCGCCGACGCCCGTGTTGGATCTGCACCCACTTACGCCGGAAGTCCGGCTCGGCGGATACGTCAGCGTGCGCGGGACGGAACGGCGTGATACCGTCACGGTGATCGTCAATCGCGCGCGCGTGACGGCAATGGCGCGGCCGGCGCCATATGCGGCGCTGCGCCTGCAGGTGGATTTCACGTCTGTGGGTCGCACGACCGGCACGGCCAATGACACAGTTCCGGCGATTGCGCTCACCGACGCGTTCTTGCAGCTGGTGTTGCCGGAGCGGCCGTCCGGTGGCGGGATCGCAGCGTTGCATCCGGCGTTGATGGTCGGCCAGTTCCGCACGCCATTCTCGCTCGAGTTTCTCACGCCGTTCTCGCTGCTCCAGACTGCGAACCGGTCGGCCGTTGTCGATCGCGTCTCCACGCGCCGCGACATCGGCGCGCTCGCTCAGCTCATCAGCACCAAGCATCTGCTCGTGCAAAGCGCCGTCGTGAACGGCGAAGGACCGAATCGCCTGGCCAACCTCGACGGGCGCGACATGGTCTTGGGGCGGGTGACGGTGCTGCCGATTGAACACCTCGCGCTCGCCGGCAAGTACCTCGCGCAGGGTAACGAGCATGGATGGGGAGGGGACGGCCGCTGGGTCGGTCGGGGGGCCATCGTCGAAGGCGAATTCATCGCGCGGCGCGGGCCGTTCACCCCAACGACATTCATCGATTCCCGCGGCGGCTATGTTCTCGCCTCGTACAAAGTGCGGCCGTGGTTTCAGCCGGTGGTAAAGTGGGAGGAGCTACACGATTTCCGCAGGACCGGCGCGACGACGACGAATACCCGGCTGACCTGGACGACCCTGGGGTTGAATCTGCTGGCGCCGAGCGAGCGGGTGAGATTCCAATTGAACGGCATCGTCAAGTCAGAGCACCCCGTCGCGGCGGCGAACGAGATCCAAGCGCAGCTGATCGCGATTTTCTGAAGAGAGGCTTGACACCCACCCCTCCCGGGCTATATCCGGCTGCACTCCCTCAAGGCTGGCCGTGGACGAGTGGGTGGCCGAGTTGCTGCGGGGCAGGTTCGATGCCGCGTGGGACCTGTTCCTGGATCGGTACCGGCGTCTCATCTTCGCAGCCATCCGGCATTATGCCCAGGACTACGACGATGTGATGGATGTGTTCGCGCGCGCGTGTGAAGCGCTGCGCGCGGACAACCTCCGGCGTCTCCGGTCCTGGGTCGAGCAGCCGGAACATCAGGCCCGCTTTTCCACCTGGCTCGTCACGGTCGTTCGACATCTCACCGTTGATTGGTTCCGCCATCGCGATGGCCGCCGTCGACTCTCAACTGCGGCCGAGGGATTGGCGCCACTGCGCCGCCGGATTTTCGAGCTTGTGTTCCTCAATAAGAGAAGTCACGTCGAAGCCTACGAGCTAATCAGGACCGCGGACGGTCTCGATCTCTCCTTTGGGCAGTTTCTCGCCGAGGTCGGCGGCACGTATCGGGCAGTCGCCAATGGACGCCGCGGACGGATTCTCCGCGAGCTGGGCGAGCCGGGGGCCGAAGGCCATGCGGAGGAGAGCGACAGCGCTGTAGCTCGAGAGCGGCGGGAAGAATTGGAAGAGGCGTTGACTTGCCTCAGCGCGGAGGAGCGCGTGGCCGTGGAGCTTTTCGTAGTGGAGGAGATGCCTGCCGATGCGGTCGCGAAGGTGGTCGGTTGGCCGAATGCCAAGGCCGTGTATAATCGCGTGTATCGGGCACTGGCCGTGATGCGGAGCCGGCTGGAGGAGACCGGCCTACGCGGGGGCACGCGGTGAGCATTTTTGCGCTCTCGGACCGTTCCATATGCTGGCTTTCATGACGGATCGCGAACGCTTGGACCTCTTGCGTAGCGACCTGCTCTCAAGGCGCGGCAGGGTCGCGCCCACGTCCTCCTGCCTTGACGATGAGACGATCGCTGCCCTTGCCGACGGGAAGCTGGGTGATCCGGAGGCGAAGGCTGGCGCGATGCGCCATCTGACCGAGTGTGAAGTATGCCGACGGGCGCTCGCGTCGGTCGCTGGCGCCCTCGCGGACGAAGCGGTCCGACGGGAAATCTCCGCATCAGAAAGACGCACCCGTGTGCGTCGGCTGCTTTGGATTATCGGCCCGCTGACGGCAGCGGCCGCGGTCCTGGTGTTCATCTGGCCACGCCGCACCGATGACCGAGGATTGCCCGTCCTACGCGACAGCGCAATCGTGGGCGGACAGGCGCCCGTCCTCATCGCGCCGCGCGATCGGGTCGACCGCGTAGATCGGTTTGTGTGGTCCTCCGTTTCGAAGGCCAGCCGCTACCGGATACGTCTCTACACGGATGATGGCGCACTTCTCTGGAATTCGGAGACCGCCGATACGGTGGTTCCCGCCCCGCGGTCCCCCGCGCTCGCGTCTGGTACGCCTTACTTCTGGATGGTTGAGGCGCAAACGGAGTGGCAGCGCTGGACGGCTTCGAATCTCGTCGAGTTTCGGGTCGTGGGGGAAAGACGATGATTCACATCCTGGTACGGCTTTCGATCGTGGCGCTCGTGTCTTCTCAGGCTCCGCAGAGCGCCGAAGAGTTGCGGGCGATCGTGAGAGACGCGTCCGACTCCGCGCTGATTGAGCGCGTGCGTCGCAGCACCGGCAGGGCGCGCTGGGCGATCAGTCGCTTGATGGATGCCGGCCAGACCGACGACTCCGTCGGACGCGCGTCGTTCGACGCGGCGGCGCGGCTCGCAGCCGTGTACGCCACCGCGTGGAGCGACTCGTACTTTGTGCGACGAGTTGCACGCGCCCGCGCGCTCTCCGTCGCCGAGCGTGCGGCGTCCACCACCGCTGACAGTCTCTTGAGCGCAGGGAACGCCACCCTGAAGACCTCCGGTGCGGATGCCGCGATGGTGATTCTGCGGCAGGCCCTGCGCGGATTCGCGGCCGTGAACGATACGACGGGTATGGCGATCGTCATCGATAACATGGGGATCGCGTTCTTTTACGTGAACGAGATGGACAGCGCCGAGGCGTATTTCGCGCGCGCGTTCGATCTGTCGGAGCGCACCGGATACCAGATCATGGCCGGCAACGCGATGGGGAAGCTGGCCATCGTGAGCAGCGTGCGCGGGGATGTGGAGCAGGCGAAGGATCGCTACGCACGCGCGAAGCCATTCCGCGAGCGGTCCGGTGATCTGGGCGGAGTCGCCGCGGACCAGCATAACCTCGGGTTGCTGGCCAGTGAGCATGGCGACCGCGCGACGGCCCACCAGGCGTTCAATGAAGCGCTCGCCACACTCCGGAGCACGGGAGAGTTGGAGGATGTCGCGACCGTGCTCGAGAACATGGGAAATCTCGCGAGGGACGAAGGCAACTACGCGGCAGCCGACACGCTGTATAGGCAGTCGCTCCAGACCTTTCGCGACCGGGGGAACGCCGTGTCCACGGCCTCGCTGCTCGAGGACCTCGGGATTCTCGCGACATTGCGCGGTGATTTTCCCGCCGCTGTACCGTCGTATACGGAAGCCGTCGGCATACTCAAACGCATCGGTCCGACGCCATCGGCCAATGAATCGACGGTACGGATGAGGCTATCTCTGGCGCGCGCCTCCATGGGGGACTTGCAAGGCGCGCGCATGGAACTCGATCATGCCGAGACGCTGGCCCGCCGGCGCCATGGTCGAGGGGGCGAAGGCACTCCCCTCTCGCTCAGCCGCATCGCGCTCGCCCGCGGCGATTTGTCGATGACGTTCAATCGCTTCGCCGACGCCGAGCGGTACTACGCACGTGC
>MNDR01000079.1 GCA_001915025.1 Gemmatimonadetes bacterium 13_2_20CM_2_65_7 | reverse complement strand
GCGCTCGCGGGCCACGTGAAGAAGGGGGGCGTGGAGATCGCTCCGCGCCTCATCCGCCGCTTCACGGTCACGGGCGAAGCGCCGGCGGCCGGCAGCGCCGTCACGGTCGCGATTTTCGCCGCAGGCGACCGCGTGAAGGTGCGCGGCGTGTCGAAGGGCCGCGGTTTCCAGGGCGTCGTCCATCGTCATCACTTCGGCGGTGGGCCCGAGACGCACGGCAATACGCGCCATCGCAAGCCGGGATCGATCGCGCCGGGCACGGATCCCTCCCGCATTATCAAAGGCAAGCGGATGCCCGGGCATATGGGCGCCCGCAACTTCACCGAGATCGGCCTGCGCGTCGTCAGAGTCGACGCCGAGCGGAATCTGTTGTTCGTGCGCGGCTCGGTGCCGGGTCCGATGAACGGCCTCGTCACCGTCCGCAAGCAGGGAGGACCGAGCCGCCATGATTGAGGCTCCTCACTACTCGGCCGCGGGCGCGAGCAAGAAGGTGGTCTCGCTCCCCGAGGCGCTGTTTGACGGCACGGTGAACGAGGACGTGCTGCATCGCGCGGTCATCACGTTCCTGTCGAATCAGCGCCAGGGCACGAGCAACACGTTGACGCGCAGTGAAGTCTCGGGTGGGAATCAGAAGCCGTGGCGACAGAAGGGAACCGGCCGGGCCCGGCAAGGCTCGACCCGCGCTCCACACTGGCGGCACGGTGGCATCGCGCACGGCCCGCATCCGCGCAGCTACCGGCTGGCGATTCCGAAAAAGATGCGCCAGCTCGCGAAGAAGTCGGCGTTCAACGCGCGCGCGCGCGAAGGGTCGCTCGTGATCGTAGACGCCCTCGCGTACGAGAAGCCGAAGACGAAGGATCTGGCCGCGCTGCTCGGGAAGCTGGGCGCAACGGGCAAGAAGGTTTTGGTGCTCACTGCAGGTGATTCGCACAACGTCTATCTCTCGGGCCGCAACATCCCGGACGTGCACGTGATGCGCTTCGCCGATGCGACGGCGTACGAGATTCTCTGGGCGCAGACGGTCGTCGTGGAAATCGGCGCGCTGGACGAAGGCGCCGGTGAGAAGGAGGCGGACAATGCCTGATCTGCATAGCACCATCGTCCGTCCGGTCGTGACCGAGAAGTCGTCAGCGGCGTACGGTGCGCGCAAGGAATACGCGTTCCGCGTCCATTCGGACGCAAGCAAGCCGCAGATCAAGGCGGCCATCGAGTCGCTGTTCAAGGTGTCCGTCACCGGCGTGCGCACCATGATCGTGCGCGCCAAACGCCGCACGTACGGGCGGTACGCCGGCCGGCGGCCGTCCTGGAAGAAAGCGATCGTCACCCTCAAAGAGGGCGACGCCATCGAGGTATTCGAGGGCTGATATGGGCATCCGACAGTTTCGGCCGATGACGCCGGCCACACGGTTTCGCTCGGTCTCCGACTTCACTGAAGTCACTAGACATGCGCCGGAGAAATCGCTGCTCGAGCCGCTCAAACGAACCGGCGGGCGCAACAACAAGGGCCACATCACCACCCGCTGGCAGGGCGGCGGCCACAAGCGGCAGTACCGGCGTATCGATTTCCGGCGCGACAAGTTCGCGATTCCCGCGCGCGTGGCGGCAGTCGAGTACGATCCCAACCGGACGGCCCGCATCGCGCTGCTGCATTACAGCGATGGCGAGAAGCGCTACATCATCGCGCCCAAGGGTCTCAACGTGGGCGACAGCGTCGTCTCCGGTCCGGGTTCCGACATCCGCACCGGCAATGCGATGCCGCTGTTCGAGATTCCGCTGGGCACCGCGGTGCACAACGTCGAGTTGAAGATCGGCCGCGGCGGCCAGCTGTGCCGCGGCGCGGGCACGAGCGCGCAGGTCGTTGCGAAAGAGGGCAACTACGTCACGCTCCGGCTCCGCTCGACGGAGATGCGCATGGTGCGCGGCGAGTGCCTCGCGACGATCGGCGAAGTGGGGAACGCGGAGCACGAGCTGCTGTCGATTGGTAAAGCGGGGAAGAGCCGCTGGCTGGGACGCAACCCCAGAGTGCGCGGCGTAGCCATGAATCCGGTGGACCATCCGCTCGGCGGCGGCGAGGGCAAGTCCTCGGGCGGTCGTCCGCCGACCAATCCCTGGGGCAAGGTCGAAGGGAAGAAGACGCGGCACAAGAAGAAACGGTCCACGAAACTCATCGTGCGCGGTCGCAAGCGCGGGAGAGCAACACAATAATGCGAAATGCGAAATGGGAAAGGCGAAATACTCTCCCAGCGATTTCGCATTTCGAATTCGGCATTTCGAATTGGGGTTTCCAACATGGGTCGTAGCGTAAAGAAGGGTCCGTACGTCGAGGAGTCGTTGATGGTGAAGATTCGCGCCCTCAACGAGCGGAACGAGAAGAAGGTCTTCAAGACGTGGTCGCGCCGCAGCACGATCACGCCGGACTTCGTGGGACACACGCTCGCGGTGCACAACGGGAACAAGTTCATCCCCGTCTACATCACCGAGAACATGGTGGGCCACAAGCTGGGCGAATTCGCCGCGACGCGGCTATTCCGTGGCCACGGCGCCAAGGGTTCGGCGGCGGAGCGCGAAGCCGAGGCGGCAGCGGCCGAGGCCGGCGAAGCTGCGGCCAAGGGCAAGGAGTAGCGGGTGGAGGCTCGAGCGATCCAACGCGGCGTCCGGCAATCGGCGCGCAAGATGCGCCTCGTGATCGATTTGATCCGCGACTGCGCTGTGCCTGAAGCAGACGCGATCCTGCGCTTCTCCAAGAAGCGGGCCGCGCGTCAGATCCATAAGGTGCTGAAGTCCGCCGTGGCGAATGCGCAGCAGGCGGCGCAGCGGCAGAACACGCCGTTCGATGCCGATACGCTGCGCGTGAGTTACGCGGTGGTGAATGAAGGGCAGACGCTGAAGCGCTTCACGGCCGCGGCGATGGGACGGGGCACACCGATTCTCAAGCGGACGAGCCACGTCGAGATTCGCGTCGCCGGCACCGACGCCCCGGTTGCGCCTCCGCCGGCAGCGCCGAAAGCGGAAGTGAAAGAAGCAAAGAAGCCGCGTGCGAAGGCAAAGAAGAAAGCGCCGGCCAAGAAGAAGACGACAAAGAAAGCGAGCAAGTAAGTGGGACAGAAAACACATCCGTATGGGTTCCGGCTGGGCATCGTCAAACAATGGCGGTCCCGCTACTTCGCGCGCCATGACTTCCCGGAGCTGCTCAAGGAAGACGAGCTGATCCGGAAGTATCTCAAGACGCGCCTCAGCCATGCCGCGATCGCCGACGTGCACATCGAGCGCAAGCCGGGGAAGGTGACCGTCACGGTCCACACCGGCCGGCCTGGCGTCGTGATCGGCAAACGCGGCGCGGAAGTGGACAAGCTGCGCGATGAGCTGGCGCAACTGACGGGGAAGGAAGTCGGCATCAACGTCGAGGAGATCAAGCGGCCCGAGCTCGACGCGCAGCTGGTGGGCGACAGCGTCGCGCATCAGCTGACGCAGCGCATCTCGTTCCGCCGCGCGATGAAGCGTGCGGTGCAGAGCGCGATGCGGATGGGGGCGCAGGGGATCAAGATCAAGACGGCGGGCCGGTTGGGTGGCGCGGAAATCGCCCGCACCGAGGGTTACCACGAAGGTCGTGTGCCGCTGCATACGCTGCGCGCGGACATCGACTACGCGACGTCGACCGCGAAGACGACGTTCGGGACGATCGGCGTGAAGGTGTGGATCTTCAAAGGCGAGCGGACCGAGGATCTCCACGGCCGCACCTATTCAACGGGCGTCTAAACCATGCTGGCACCGAAGCGCGTCAAGTTTCGCAAGCAGTTCAAAGGCCGCACGTCCGGGATGGCTACGCGCGGCAACACCGTCGCGTTCGGCCACTACGGGTTGATGTCGCTCGAGCCGGGCTGGGTCTCGAATCGGCAGATCGAGGCCGCGCGCGTCGCGCTGACGCGCGAGATGAAGCGCGGCGGCAAGGTGTGGATCCGCCTGTTCCCCGACAAGCCGATCACCAAGAAGCCCGCGGAAACGCGGATGGGTAAGGGCAAGGGCAATCCGGAAGGGTGGGTGGCGGTCGTGAAGCCGGGCCGGATCATGTTCGAGCTCGAAGGCATCGAGGAGTCTTCGGCGCGCGCGGCGCTCGATCTCGCGGCCGCGAAGCTGCCGGTCAGATCAAAGTTCGTGAAGCGGGAGGAGCGGTAAGATGCCGGCGGCCAATCGACCCGAGGAGCTCCGCGGGCTCAAGACCGACGAGCTGCAGCAGAAGCTCGCCGTGCTGACTGAAGAGCGGTTTCGCCTGGAGTTTCGCCGGGCGACGGAGTCGCTCACCAATCCGCTCCAGCTGCGCTCGATTCGACGGGATATTGCGCGCATACAGACGATCTTGAAGGAGAGGGCCTCAGCATGACGGAGCGCGGCCGGAGGAAGGTTCGGACAGGCACGGTGGTGAGCGACAAGATGCAGAAGACGGTGACCGTCTCGATGCAGCGTCGCTTCGCGCACGGCTTTTACGGCAAGCAGATCAACCGCACCAAGACGGTCGCCGCGCATGACGAGCACGGTGCGAAGCTGGGCGACACGGTGCGCATCGTGGAAACGCGGCCGCTCTCCAAGCGCAAGCGCTGGCGCGTGGTCGAGATCATCGAGCGCGCGAAGTAAGCGGAGAGAGCTATGGTGCAGCAAGAATCGCAGATCAAGATCGCGGACAACTCGGGCGCGCGCCGCGCGCTCGTGATCCGCGTGCTCGGCGGCTCCAAGCGCCGCTACGCGGGACTGGGCGACGTCGTCGTGGTCACGATCAAAGACGCCATCCCCACCGGCCAGGTGAAAAAGGGCGAGGTGGTGAAGGCGGTCATCGTGCGCACGGCCAAGGAGACGAAGCGCAAGGACGGCTCCTACATCCGCTTCGACGAGAACGCGCCGCGAGCTGCGCGAGAAACGGTTCATGAAGATCGTGTCGCTGGCGCCGGAGGTGATCTGATATGAAGCCGCTCGTTTACAAGAAGTCCCGGCGCGAGCGGCGGCGCACCGCGCCGATCCGGCACAAGATGCACGTCGCCAAAGGCGATGTCGTGCGCGTCATCAGCGGCGAGCACCGGGGCAAGGAAGGCAAGATCCTCCACGTCTATCCGAAGAAGTTCCGCGTCGTGGTGGAAGGGGTGAATCTGGTGAAGAAGCACAAACGGGCGACGACGCCGCAGGGCGAGAGCGGGATCATCGAATTCGCGGCGCCGATCGCGGCGTCCAACGTGATGCTGCTCGACCCGAAGTCGGGAGCGCCGACGCGCGTGCGCCGCCGCCTGGACAAGGACGGGACCCTGGAACGGATCGCGGTGAAATCCGGCCAGCCGATCCCGCGCGTGAGGTAGGTATGGCGGACGAGAAAGAGAAACAGGAGAAGAAGCCGAAGCCGCAGCAGCAGCCGAAGCAGCCCAAGCAGGAGAAAAAGGGCAAGCCGGCGGCGGAAGCGGCGGCGGCCGAGGCAGCAGCGCCCGCCGAGCCGGTCGAGCCGGCGCCGCGGGCGCGCTTGTGGGACTTCTACGAGCAGCAGGTGCGCGGCAAGCTGCAGCAGCAGTTTGCGTTCGAGAATCTGCATGAGATTCCGAAGCTCAAGAAGATCGTGCTGAACGTGGGCATGGGCGACGCGCCGAAGAACCCGAAAGGACTCGAGGCCGCGGTCGCCGAGCTCGCCGCCATCACCGGTCAGCACCCGGTGGTCACGCGCGCCAAGAAGGCGATCGCGAATTTCAACCTGCGCGAAGGGCAGGCGATCGGCTGCGCCGTGACGCTGCGCGGCGGCCGCATGTACGAGTTCCTCGATCGCTTCATTTCGATCGCGGTGCCGCGCATGCGCGACTTCCGTGGGCTGCCGTCGAAGAGCTTCGACGGGCGCGGCAACTACACGCTGGGCATCAAGGAGCAGATGATTTTCCCCGAGATCGACTACGACAAAGTCGAGCGCATTCACGGGATGGATATCACGTTCGTGACGAGCGCCGGGCGCGACGACACCGCGCTGGCCCTCCTGCGAGAGCTGGGCATGCCGTTCCGGGTCGAAACCGCCGGCGCGGCAGCTTAGGAGACCTCATGGCGAAGAAGGCGTGGTTGGAGAGAGTGAAGCGGGGCCCGAAGTTCAAGGTGCGGGGCTACTACCGCTGCCAGCGCTGCGGCCGGAGCCGTGGCACGCTGCGCAAGTTCAAGTTGTGCCGCATCTGTTTCCGTGAGCTTGCGCTGCGCGGGGAAATCCCCGGCGTGCGCAAGGCCAGCTGGTAAGAGGGGGCGGAGGGACACGAATGAGCGTTATTGATCCCGTCGCCGATATGCTGACCCGGGTGCGCAACGCGTGTCTCGCGGGCCACCGCCGGGTCGACATGCCGGTGTCGAAGCTGAAGGTCGCGATCGCCACGATTCTCCGCGACAACCATTACGTCCAGGACTTCAAGGTGCTGGACGATGGTCAACACGGATTGTTGCGGCTGTACTTGAAGTACCACAACGACGCGCCCGTCATCCGCGAGCTGCAGCGGGTGTCGTCGCCCGGGCTGCGACGCTACGTCAAGGCGCGCGAGATTCCGCGCGTCAAGAACGGCCTTGGCATGGCGATTCTCAGCACGCCGCAGGGTCTCATGACCGACCGCGAAGCCCGTACCGCCCGCGTGGGCGGCGAAGTGCTCGCGGTCGTCTGGTAGGAGAAACAGATGTCGCGCATCGGAAGAAAGCCGGTCACGCTGCCCCAAGGGGTGACGGCACAGATCGACGGGGGGGGCCACCGCATCACGGTCAAGGGCCCGAAGGGCGAGATCAGCCGGACGTTGCACGAGGATATGGCGATCGCGCTCGAGGACGGTACCGTCGTCGTGAAGCGGCCATCCGACGAGGCGCAGCACAAGGCGCTGCACGGCCTCACGCGCACGCTGGTCGCCAACATGGTCCAGGGTGTGACCGAAGGGTTCGCGAAGTCGCTCGAGATCCAGGGCGTCGGCTACAAGGCCGAGATGAAGCCGTTCGGCGTCCAGCTCGTGGTGGGGTTCTCGCATCCCGTTCCCTATCATGCGCCGAAGGGCATCAAGATTACGGTGACCAATAATGTGCTCGTGAAGATCGAGGGCGTCGACAAGGAACTGGTGGGGCAGGTGGCCGCGGAGCTGCGCAACGTCCGTCCACCGGAGCCCTATAAGGGCAAGGGCATCCGCTACGCCGGCGAGCAGGTCCGCCGCAAGGCGGGCAAGACGGCCCAGGCGGCGAAATAATCATGCGATCGATTCACAAGATCAAAACAGCGGCCGACAACCGGTATCGCCGGCACCTCCGCGTTCGCAAGAAAGTGGAAGGGACGGCCGAGCGGCCGCGCCTCGTCGTGTTCCGTTCGTCGAAGCACATCTACGCGCAGCTCGTCGACGATCAGCGCAACATCACGCTCGCCGGCGCCGCCGATACGTCCGAAGGCGTCCAGGTAGAGGGCAAGGGCAAGGTCGCGCGGAGCTTCGCGCTCGGCCGGCTGATCGCGGCGAAAGCAAAAGAAAAAGGGATCGCGAAAGTGGTGTTCGATCGCGGCGGCTATCAGTACCACGGACGCGTGAAAGCCGTGGCCGATGGCGCGCGCAAAGGAGGACTGGAGTTTTAATGGAAGACCAAAAGCAAGAAACGGGAACTGCGACCAACGTCCCCGCCGCCGAGGTTCCACCGGCGCCCGAAGAACACCGCCCGGCGCGCGGGCCTCGCGGCGGTGGCGGAGGACGTGGTGGTCGCGGCAGGGGCCGGGGTGGTGACCGGCGCGACGGCGGCGACCGCCAGCGCGACAGCGACGGAATTGTCGAGAACGTCGTCGCGATCAACCGCGTGGCGAAAGTCGTGAAGGGCGGCCGGCGCTTCAGCTTCAACGCGCTGGTCGCGGTCGGCGACGGCAAAGGCCAGGTAGGGATCGCGACGGGCAAGGCAAACGAGGTCAGCGAAGCCGTGCGCAAGGCGGTCGAGGCGGCGCGCCGCAGCATGTCGGAAGTGCCCCTCACCGGCGGCACGATCCCGCATGAAATCATCGGGAAGCACGGTGCCGGTCGGGTGCTGCTCAAGCCGGCGGCGTCGGGAACCGGCGTGATCGCCGGAGGTCCGGTGCGCGCGGTCCTCGAGTGCGCCGGCATTCGTGACATTCTCACGAAGAGCCTGGGCTCGACGAACCCGCACAACATGGTGCGCGCGACGATGGACGGCCTGAAGCGTCTCACGACCGCGCGGCGAGTCGCGCGGGAACGGGGCATCGAGGTGGAGGCGATTCCGTACCGCGCGAGGCAGGAATCGGTGGTGACGCGTGGGTAGGCTGCCCCCGACACGCAAATACCGTAAGCGGAAACCGGGCCGCGATCGGGTACTGCCGCCCGCGGGAAAGGGAAACCTGCGGATCAAGCAGGTGCGCTCCGGCAGCGGCCACTCCTACCGGATGAAGCGCACGCTGATCGCACTGGGTCTCAAACATCACCAGGATGAAGTCGTGCACCCCGATCACCCGGCGCTGCGCGGCATGCTCCAACAGGTGCGTCACCTCGTGCAGGTGACCACAGAGAAAGAAGGAAAGAAGTAGATGCCGGTCACCAAAACGAAGAGAAAACGGAAAGCGAAGGCCGAATCGCCCGCAACGCGGCTCTCGCTCCACGACCTGCGGCCGCCCGAGGGTTCGCATCGGGCGCGCATCCGCAAGGGACGCGGCCCCGGGTCAGGCATCGGGAAGACAGCGGGCCGCGGCGGGAAAGGTCAGACGGCGCGGCAGGGCGGCAAGGTACGTCCTGGATTCGAGGGCGGGCAGATGCCGCTCATCCGGCGCATTCCCAAGCGCGGCTTCACCAATCCGTTCAAGCAGCCGGCGCAGGTCGTCAACGTGCGGCATCTCGTGCTGCTGGCCGAAGGGGTCGAGGTGACGCCGGAGACGCTGTTCGGCGCCGGGCTGGTTCGCCGGCCCGATCACCCGATCAAGCTGTTGGGAACGGGAGACGTGTCGGGACGGAAGTTCGTGGTGAAAGGTGTGGCGGTTTCAGCGAGCGCCAAGACGAAGATCGAAGAGGCCGGCGGAACGATCGCGTGAGTAATCCGATCCCCAATCTGTTCAAGGTCCCGGAGCTCAAGGAAAAGCTCCTGTTCACCTTTCTGTGCCTCGCGATCTACCGGATCGGGGCACATATCGCGACGCCCGGCGTCAACGTCGACGCGCTGGCCGACTTTCTGAGGAACGCGGGACAGGGCACCCTCTTCCAGCTCTACGACCTCTTCGCGGGCGGCGGGTTCTCGCGCGCGACCGTGTTTGCGCTCGGCATCATGCCCTACATCTCCGCGAGCATCGTCTTCCAGCTCGCCGGACCGGTATTCCCCATCATCGAGAAGATGCAGCGCGATGATGATGGGAAACGGAAGCTGACGCAGTGGACGCGCTATCTCACCGTCGTGCTGTGCATCTTCCAGGCGTACGGCTTCGCGATCTTCTCCGAGCAGCTGCCCAACGCGGTCGCTCATCCGGGGTTGGGATTCCGGATGACGACGGTGCTCACGCTCACCACCGGCGGCGTCTTCGTCATGTGGCTCGGCGAGCAGATCACCGAGCGGGGGATCGGCAACGGCATGAGCTTGCTGATCTTTTTCTCGATCATCGAGCGCATCCTGCCGGAGACGCTGCGCACGGTCGAAGCGCTACGCACGGGCACGCTCAGCTTCCCGGTGTTGCTCATCGTCCTGCTGATGATGATCCTCATCGTCGCGGGGACGGTGGCCATCACGGTGGCGGCACGGCGCATCCCGGTACAGATCCCGCGCAAAGTCCTGGGCCGAGGACGCATGACCGAGGCTCAGAAAACGTTCATTCCCCTGCGCATCAATAGCGCCGGCGTAATGCCGATTATTTTTGCCCAATCGTTGATTATTGTGCCAGGCACCGTGGCGACGTTCAGCGGCGTGGCATGGCTGAAGCAGTTCGCCGAGTATTTCAACACCACCTCTGTCTGGTACGTCGTTTCCAGCGCCGCTCTGATCGTGTTCTTCGCCTACTTCTACACGTCCATCATTTTCAACCCGGTGGATCTGGCGGAGAATCTCAAGAAGCAGGGCGCCTTCATCCCCGGCGTGAAGCCCGGTGCGGCGACGGCGGATTACATCGACACCGTGCTCACGCGCATCACGCTGCCGGGCGCGATCTTCCTGACGTTCGTGGCGTTGCTGCCGATGGTTGTGTCCAACACGCTGAACATGCCGTTCGGGTTTGGTGGCACGGCGCTGCTAATCGTCGTCGGCGTAGCGCTCGATACCGTGCAGCAGATCCAGCAACACCTATTGCTGCGGCAATATGACGGCTTTATGAAGGGTGGCGGCGCGGGCGCCGGCACCTCGCGGGTTCGCTTCCGCCGCTAGTGTATATCCTCATCCTGGGGGCGCCGGGCTCGGGGAAGGGGACTCAAGGTAACATCCTCGCCGAGCGTCTCGGCCTTCCCAAGATCACCACCGGCGATTTGATCCGCACGGCCATGCAGGACGGGACGCCGTTCGGCGTGGAAGCCAAGAAGTACTATGACGACGGGAAGCTCGTGCCCGACAGCGTGATTCTCAGTTTGATCAAGGACCAGCTCGCGCGCCCGGAGGCGAAGCAGGGCGCCATCCTGGATGGCTTCCCGCGCACCGCCGCGCAGGCCGAGCTCGTGGATAAAACGCTGGCCGAGCGCGGGCAGCGGCTGAATCACATTCTGTTGCTCGACGTCACCGAGGATGAGCTGGTGCGTCGCATGGCGGACCGTGGCCGCACCGATGACACGCCCGCGGCCATCGCGAATCGCCAGAACATCTATCAGCGCGACACCGCTCCCCTCATCGCGCATTATACCCAGCGCGGCATCGTACACCGTGTCCCCGGCACCGGGACGGTCGATCAGATCAGCGAGGACATCAAGCGGATCATCGGCCGATGATCACGATCAAATCGCCGCGCGAGATCGAGACGATGGCCGCAGCCGGCCGGATCGTCGCCGAGACGCTGGGGCTGGTGGGCCGTAACATCCAGCCCGATGTGACGACCGAAGAGCTCGATCGCCTCGCCGAGACGTTCATTCGCAGTCATCCGGGCGCACAGCCCTCGTTCAAGGGGCTGTACGACTTTCCCGCCACCTTGTGCACGTCGATCAATCAGGAAATCGTGCACGGCATCCCGTCGCACAAACGCGTGCTGCACGACGGCGATATCCTCAGCGTGGACGTCGGTGTCTGGCTCGAAGGGCTGCACGCCGACTCGGCGGCGACGTTTCCGGTTGGCGACGTCACGCCGGCCGTGGCGCGGTTGCTCCAGGTCACACAGGACGCGCTGGCAGCGGGCGTCGCGCAAGCGCGGGCCGGTAATCACGTCGGCGACATCGGGCACGCCGTGCAGGAAGTGGCGGAAGCTGCCGGGTATTCGGTCGTGCGGGAGCTCGTAGGGCACGGCATCGGCGCGGCGTTTCACGAGGAGCCACAGGTCCCGAACTACGGCAAACCCAAGCGCGGTCCACGGCTCATGCCCGGCATGACGATCGCGATCGAGCCGATGATCAATCAGGGCGGATCGGCGATCCGCACGCTCGATGACAAGTGGACGGTGGTGACGCAGGACGGATCGTTATCGGCGCATTTCGAGCATACCGTGGCGATCGGGGAGAACGGACCTAGGATCCTGACAGCAATTCCCGCCCTTTAGTTGGATCTGACATCGCCGCCAGGTTTACTCTGACATTTTCCTCGGCGCCCGCAATCGCGGCGACCGCCAGTCCATCGGCCACCTCGGCATCCGAGCGCGCGTTCCTGTTGCCGATCTTTTGCAGCTCCTCAGCCACCTCCAGTACCCGCGACGCGCGCCTGGCGACCTCCGCGGGAACGCGGGCCGCAGCGAGCAGCGCGTCGTCTATGGCGCGCGTGCGCTGGGGATCGTCTTTGGCGATCTTATAGGCCCGGCTGACGGCAGCATAAGCCGCGGCATCCTCATCCACCAGCCGGCGCAGCTCTCCTCGGAGTGCCTCCGCCTCGACAAGAATTTCCCGGGCGCGCTTATCGACCGCGGCGTACGCCTTGCGTCCGATCGTAAGTCGCGCGACCATCGCGACGAGTGCGGCAGCCAAAGTGCCGGCAAGCGCCGCGGCGCTCCCACCACCGGGTGTCGCTGCACCGCTGGCCAGCTCGTCGATCCAGCCGTCCAGCGTCGGGCCCCCCCCCTGCGCTTCGCGAATCTTTGCCTCGAGGATGTGATCCGCCGCGTCAGGAAGCTGCAGCGCTGCTCCAGCGGCGCCGATGACCGCGCGCTCCGGAATCAGGCCCACGATCTCACTCTTCATGACATTCAGGCCGCGCTTCTCCGCCAATCCCTTGATCGCGCCGAATACCGTCGCGGGCGGCGTGATGTCGATGTCGAGCAGGTTCATGGACACCTGGGCGAGGCCATTGACCTCGAAGCCACTCGCCTGCACCGCAGGAAGGCCGCCGCTCGACGTTCGGATCTGCTTGGCGATTTCCTTCGCGATCGCGACGTCCTTCGTGTCGAGATAGACGTTGTACGCGACGAGAAATGGTCTGGCACCGATGGCCGTGGCCCCAGCTGTAGGGTGGACGCGGTTAGGTCCGAAATCCGGCTCGAGCGCTGTGCCCTGCATTCCTTCGAACTCACCCTTGCGCACGTCGGGCAGCAGCACGCGCTCGGGACGGGTGGCGGCTCGGGCGTAGAGCAAGACCGGAATCTGTAGCTCCTTGCCCACGCGCCCGCCTAACGCCCTGGCGAGCGCGACGCAGTCATCCATCGTGATCCCCGAGACCGGCACGAACGGTACGACGTCCGTCGCGCCCATGCGCGGGTGCTCACCTTTGTGTTTCGTCAGATCGATCCGCTGGGTCGCGACGCACATCGCTGCGAACGCCGCCTCGAGTGCCGCCGCGGGCGGGGCAACGAACGTGAACACCGATCGATTGTGCGAAGCATCCGTTTGCACGTCGAGGAGACTAACGCCCGGGACCGCCTTCAGCGCGTTGCGCAGCGCCTCGATCGTGCGCGGATCTCGGCCCTCAGAGAAATTCGGGACGCATTCAACGAACGGTGATTGCACTCAAACGCTCCCGAGCGTTTTCAGCAGCCACGCGTGCATGGCCGGGTTGCCGGCGGCAATGTTGTCGTGATTCAACACGTCCTCGTTGCCGTCGAACCGCGTGACCAGGCCACCCGCTTCGCGGATCAGCACGACGCCCGCGGCAATGTCCCACGGCGCGAGGCCCAGCTCCCAGAACGCATCGAAATTGCCGGCGGCGACATGTGCGAGATCGAGCGCCGCCGAACCCGCGCGGCGGATCCCGCTGACATCGCGCGTGATGGCAGCGAACTGTCGCAAATAGGTCTCGAGCGTCCCGAGCTGTCGAAATGGGAACCCTGTCGCGATCAGCGCGCGTTTCGGCTCCGTCACCGTCGATACCTTCAGGCGCGCCTTGTCGATCCACGCTCCACCGCCGGTCCACGCGCGGTAGACCGTATCTCTCGTGACGTCGTGGATCACCCCCGCGCACAGCGCACCGCCGACCGCGCACCCGATCGATACCGCGTATTCCGGATAACCGTGCAGGAAGTTGGTCGTGCCGTCGAGCGGATCGACGATCCAGACGACCTCGGCCTGCGCGACAAGAGCCGGCGTCAGCTCCTCGCCGACGACGAGCGATCCGGGCACGTTGCGCTGTAACTGCTCGGCGATCAGCGCTTCGGATCCGCGATCGATGTCGGTCACGAAGTCGTGCTGGCTTTTCTCCGTCCAGGCTTGCCAGCCGGGGCGAACGGCGGCGCGCAGATACTCCGCTGCGCGCCGCGCCGCACCCTCCGCGACCTTGACTAAGTCCTTGTAATCTCGCACTTTGCAACGCCAATGGCGCGTGTCTTCAGCGGCATCCAGCCCTCCGGCGAGCTCCACATCGGCAATTACCTCGGCGCAGTGCAGAACTGGGTGCGATTGCAGACCCAGCACGACTGCCTGTTCTCGATCGTCGATCTTCACGCCATCACGCAGCCGTACGACGCCGCCACGCTCGCCTCATTGACGCTCGACATGGCGGTCAGCTTGTACGCCGTCGGGCTGGACCCAGAGCAGTGCATCGTCTTCGTCCAGTCCCACGTCGCCGAACATACCGATCTGAACTGGCTGCTCACGAGCGTCACGCCGCTCGGCGAGCTCGAGCGGCAGACGCAATTCAAGGACAAGGCGCAGCGTCAGGAAAGCGTCCCCGCCGGCCTGCTCGCCTATCCGATATTGCAGGCAGCCGACGTGCTGCTCTACAAAGCTAGCCTCGTGCCGGTAGGAGAAGATCAGGTGCAGCATCTCGAGCTGATGCGCGAGATCGCGCGGCGCTGGAACGCGCGCCACGGCACGGGCTACTTCCCCGAGCCCCAACCGCTGCTGACGAAAACCAGGCGCGTTCTGGGCCTCGACGGCAAGGCCAAGATGTCGAAGAGCCTCGGCAACACGATCGGCCTGTTCGAATCGCCGGAGGCCATTTGGGAAAAGTTGCGCCCGGCGGCGACCGATCCGGCTCGCAAGACCCGCAAGGATCCCGGCACGCCCGAGATCTGCAACATCTTCACCGTGCACGAGGGCTTCTCGCCACCCGACACCGTCACCGAGGTCGCGCACAACTGCCGGACCGCCGGCTGGGGTTGTCTCGACTGCAAGCGGGTGCTCGCGGACAACATGATAGCGACGCTCGCGCCCATGCGCGAACGCGCGAATGCGTTGCGGCGCGAGCCCGCGACGGTCCTGGAGCGGTTGCGCGCGGGAGCCGGCAGGGCACGTGCGCTGGCGCGCAAGACCATGGCCGAGGTGCGGGACCGGATGGGATTCCTCAAGGCGGGAGAAGACTGATATGGGCGAGATGATGCGCCGGATGGCCGAGATACTCCGTCTCGCGCTCGTCGCACAGGTGGGATTGGCAACGCTGCTTGGGGGCGCGATCGGGTTGGAGCGGGAGCTCGGCGGTAAGCCGGCGGGGCTGCGCACCAACATTCTCATCTGTATCGGCTCGGTGCTGTACACGCATGTGTCCATCGCCATGGTTGGAGCCGCCGCCGATCCGACGCGCGTGGCCGGACAGATCGTCACCGGCGTCGGGTTCATCGGGGCGGGGACGATTCTCCACGCGCGCGGCGCCGTCGTGGGACTCACCAGCGCGGCGACGATCTGGGTGGTGGCAGCGATCGGGGTCGCATTGGGAAGCGGCTATTACGCCGAGGCACTGGCAACGACGCTGGTCGTCCTGGTTGTGCTGCAGGGGCTCGGGCGCGTGGAAATCGTCGTCGAGCGCCAATCCACGAGGTCGAAAATCTCGATTCACGCCCGCCCGGGGCGGACGGTCCTCGAAGACTTGGAGACGCTGGTGCGCCGCACCGGCCTCGAGATCCTGACGGTCGCGAGCCGGCAGGAGAACGTCGATCTG
>MNDR01000038.1 GCA_001915025.1 Gemmatimonadetes bacterium 13_2_20CM_2_65_7 | reverse complement strand
GCCCGGTCCGGCTCACTCGCCAGCTCACGACCGCGAGCCGCGAGATGCCGTGATCGTCGCGCACGTCGGCAACCAACTGCTGATGGAGTGACAACGGCAACGTCGTGTCTCTTCCCGGTACCGGAAGTGTCACGACCGGCGCCGAATCGGGCACGATCTGGAGATGCAGCTCAGGCGTGATGCCTTCGAGGGCAGAGCCGTCAGCGGTGCGCACCTGTAGTCGCCACGTGCCGCTGGCGATAGGAGTAAACCGGCCCTCGATCCGATTTCCTTCCACACGCTGCACTTCCGTCCGGCTCCCCGTTCCCAACGTCCACGCGGCAGCGGCGAGCGGAACGCTCGCTGAGCCGCTCGTCAGCAGGGCGGTCCCGGCCGGCAACGGAATGACATCGGGACCGGCCAGCAGCGGCTCATCCGAGCGACCGAGATATGAAGGAAAGCGAGCCGTGACGCCGAGGTCTGCGAGGAACGCCGGCAGCGAAACGGTCACCTTGATCTCGTGGCTCGTGCGTCCACCGCTCGCGGCCTTCAGGTAGAGGTCGGACTCGATCGGTCCAAGCTGCCGCGTCGCACGCCCGTCGGTATCGAGCGGGAGCAACGTCGGTTTCCACGGTTCGCCAGGACCGCGTGTCCACAGCGTGACGCGAACTGCACCGGGCACCGTGACCATCGCTTTGAGGCTGCCGCCACGCCGCACCGTCCGCCGATCCACGGTCAGCCGCACGGGCGCATGCGCGTCGCGCCACGCGCGAACCGGATGCCAGAACGCCGCGGCGCGGCCGGATGCGGGCGCGCCGGCGACGAACAGCACCGCTCCCAGCAACGCAGTGCCGGCGCCCGCGGCGAGGCGGCGTCGCGTCGTCCGCTGCAACGTGGCGTTGACTGCTGGCGCCGCTAAAGAAACGAATGTCGCCGCTCGCGTATCGGCCGCGACTAACAGCGCGGCGCTCGTTCCCTTGCCTTTGTTAATGGACGGGCTCACCACGCCGACGACGCTCCCGGCACGCCCGCCGGTGGCAGACTCAACCAGCCGGCCAATGGGTGCGGCCGCCGCCTCGCGCCGCACGCGCAAGACGGCCCAAACCGCTGCGGCAACGCTCAGCGCGATCAGCACCCAGGAGAGGGTCACACCGGGCACGGCCGGCGCCAGCACGAGCCCTAACGCCGCAGCCGCGAGCGCCACGCCGAGAGCGGCGAGCAAGACGGCAAGCGCGCGCGCACGCACATGCGGAGCGCCCAGCCGATGCAGCCGCCGCGCCGTTTCCGTCATTTGATTTCGCTCACCGCGTAGGTGAAGAGATTCACGCCCATTCGCAGCGCCGCCTCGTGAAGCTCCGCTGGATCATGGTAGACCTCCGGATCTTCCCATCCATTCCCGAGATCCGACTGGTAGGAATAGTATACGACAAGCCGGTCTCCCAAAAAAATTCCGAACCCCTGCGCGGGCAGGCCGTCGTGCTCGTGGATCTTGGGAATCCCGCGTGGGAAGGCATAGACGAGGTTGTAGATCGGATGCGTCAGCGGGACTTCAACCAGCGGATGGTCCGGAAAAACGCGCGCGATTTCCCGCCGGAACGACTTGTCCATCCCGTAATTGTCGTCCGCGTGCAGAAACCCACCCTGCTCCAAATACCGGCGGAGATTACGGAACTCGACGTCGGAGAAGCGTACGTTGCCGTGGCCCGTCATATAGATGTAAGGGACGTCCCATAGCTCCGGGCCGGTCAGCGTCACCACGCGCTCGCGCTCCGCGACCGGCAGGGTCGTGCGCTCGCGCAGCGCGGTCAGCAGGTTCGGTAAAGCGGAGGGGTTCGCGTACCAGTCACCGCCGCCGTCGTAGTGCAGGCGACCGATGGTGAGAGAAGCCCAACCGCTCATAGCTCATTCACCAGTCTGTACGCCGTATTCCGTGAAATTCCGGTCTCTTCCGCCAATCGTTCCGCCACATCCTTGCGTGATAACCCTTCAGCAAGCAAAGCCCGCGCCCGCTCGCCGGGATCCGGAGTGGTGGGCCGCTCTGCGATGTGCGGCTTTCCAGTTCCCGCGATGACTACTGTAACCTCGCCTCGCGCGGGAGCCTCTGCATAGTGTGCTGACAATTCTTGCAACGTCCCCGAACGTGTCTCCTCGAAGACCTTCGTGAGCTCACGAGAGACCGACGCTTGGCGGTCAGCTCCACACACATCGGAAAGATCGGCGAGCAGTTCCGCGACGCGGTTCGGGGCCTCGAAGATGACCACGGTCCACTCACTCTGAGCGACGGTCAGTAACAAACGGCGGCGGTCGTTTCCTTTGCGAGGGAGAAATCCGAGAAACAAATAGCGGTCGCCCCCGACGCCTGATACAGACAGGCTTGCCGCGACGGCGGTCGGGCCCGGAATGGTCACGACTTGAATGCCCCGCTCTCGCGCCGCGGCGACGAGGGCAACACCGGGATCGCTGATCACCGGTGTACCGGCGTCGGTGATGAACGCGACGTCTCGTCCCTCTGATAGGATGCGCAGCAGGCGTTCCAGGGCGCGCTCGGATGAGTGCGCGTGAAAGCTCACCAGCTCCGCATTGGAGCCGGTGTGAGTGAGCAGCGGTTTGCTGTGGCGGGTGTCTTCGGCGGCGACGACCGCCACGCGCTTCAGCGTATCGGCGGCACGCGGCGACAGATCGCCGAGGTTACCGAGGGGCGTCGCGACGACGTAGAGGGTGCCGGCCACGCTACCACGTCACCCGCCAGGGGAGACGACCGTAGAATCCGGCGGCCTGCAAGACATAGCGGTGCTCGCGTGTCGCGTCCTTCAGGACTTTCGGCGCCGTCCCCGGCATCATCACTTCCGCGCCCTCGAGCAGCTGGAGCGCCCAGTCACTGAGCGCCGTCGACAGCTCCTCGGGCCGCACCACGGCGTCGGGCGTGTCGCTGCCGCGTGGCACGCTGAGCAGCGCGAGCGCCTGATGTGCGTCGACGATCGCCGCGGTCACCTTTTGTGCCCGGCGCTTCGCTTCGCCGGGGAACTCCCGTTCGACGGCGTCGACGATGCGCCAATACAGCTCGCGATAGGTATTCACTAACGCCGTCGCCGCTTGCGCGGGCAGATCGTCCGCAGCAGGGAATGTCCCCGCGGACATCGCGGGCTTCGTGTCACCGGGAGGAGGGCCCGGATCGAACAACGACTCGAGGTAGCGGGCGGGCGGAACGTTCTCCGGTTTGTCGCAAAAATGCCCGCTCAGATACTTCCCGTGATCGAATTTGAGATATGAGACGCGGCCGTTGGAAATCAACTCCAGGACGCCGGTCACCCTTTCCTGCTGCAGCAGCGGGAAAAACTTCTCGGGTTGATTGACGTCGATGTCCCGCGGTTGATAGGCACCCGCGCAAGCGGCATACATCCAGGCGAGCTGCTCCATCGGCGCGGCGCAGTAGGTCAAATCGCCCCGCTCGACCTCGGCGCGCATCCGCTTCAGTCCCTCGGTGATCGTGATGACCTGCCGACCGGCGGTATGCAGCGACGCGGCGTTGACCGCCTCTCCCTTGCGAAACAACAACAGCAGGCATTCATCGGGGAGATGGGCCGCGAGATAGCCGTCGATCCGCCCGTCGCGATCACGCTTCGCGTAGGCGAGCAGGTTGTCGAGATGAATGAAGGCGAGCCGCGTGCGATGAATAAGCCGGCTCACCTGCGGAAACTGGAGATCCGCGAGGCGAACCGGCGAATTCGTCAGGCGAGCAGTGCTCGCGCGCATCGTCCTCCGGGGAGGAAGCTACGAAAGGTGCTGTTCGATCTTCTGTTCGAACGCCAACGACGGGTAGGCACCCACGATCGTGTCTACGTGGCGTCCATCCTTGAAGAATAGAATACTCGGAATCGAGCGGACGTTAAAGCGCATCGCGGTCGCCTGATTGGCGTCCACGTCCACTTTGACGATCTTCACCTTGCCGTTGTACTTGCCGGCCAGCTGGTCCATGATCGGCGCGACCATGTGGCAGGGACCACACCAGGTGGCCCAGAAATCGACGACGGCGAGCCCTTTGTGCTGCTCCACTTCCGCCTGAAAAGTGGCGTCTGTGATCGCGACGAGATGCTCCCCTTCCATAATCCTTCACTCCCCTTCAGTAGACGTTAGTTTCACGTGCATGAATCCTGCTGTCGCCCATATCGGCATCGCCGTGCCGAGCATCACCGAGGCACTGCGCTTTTATCGCGACGTCCTGGGCCTCTCCCCCGGTCCGGGGGGCGGGGGGGGGGGGGCCGAAGCCGTCGATGGCGCCAAGATCGTCAGCCTCCACTTTGGCGATGTCGACGTCGAGCTGCTCGAACCCAATGACCCGGCCAGTCCCGTGGCGAAATTCCTTGCAAAACGGGGACCGGGCATCCATCACGTCTGCTACCGCGTGCCTGATCTCGACGCCGCATTGGCGCGTTGCCGCGCGGCCGGCTACCAGCTCGTGGATGAGACGCCCCGACGCGGGGCCGGCGGACGGCGAATCGCTTTTCTGCATCCGAAAGCAACCAACGGCATTCTGTTGGAGCTAACTGAGTAGGTGAAACGCGGCGCCCTAGGGGCGAGTTCCCGTCCCACTCGGCTGGCAAGGACCAACTGGATTCCCTGCGCTTTCGAGGTGCACGTCGTACACCAGCCATCCCCCACTGCGCGTCCGCACCACGTCGATCGGCAGCACTTGATTGCAACTGTTCCGCTGCAACTCGACCCGGAACGTGCGCAGATCGTCGTGCCCGGGCACGAGCAACGGCCCTTCGATGACGCGATATCCGCTATGCTCGAGATACTTCTGAATGACCGTGATGCGCCGGCGCAGAACGTCGCTGTCCATCGAGCCCGCGGCGGGCCCGTGCTCGGTGCCCCACAGCTCGCCCATCCGCTTGAGATCGTTCGCCTTCACGGCCGCCATGAACTGCGTGAGCGACTCGTTCATCGATTGCGGGACTGGCGTTTGCGGCCCGCGATTTCCACCACAAGCGGTCAGAGCGGCGAGCAGGACGAGAAGGACGAGCCGTCGCTTCACGAGGCAAGACCTATGGTCGGGACGACCCGAAGGTAAGACACCATGCGTCTCTACGTCAACATCGATCACGTCGCGACGCTGCGCGAAGCGCGCAAGACCGACGAGCCAGATCCTGTTCAGGCCGCGGCGGCCGCGGAGCGGGCGGGTGCGGACGGCATCACGGTGCACCTGCGTGAAGATCGCCGTCACATTCAGGACGCCGACGTCACGGCACTCACGCGCAGCGTGCGGACCGTTCTCAATCTGGAGCTGGGGGCGCACACCGAGATCGTGCGCTTCGCGACACGCGTACAACCCCGCCCCTTTCAGGCAACCCTCGTCCCCGAGAAGCGGCAGGAGATCACCACCGAGGGCGGACTGGCACTGCGCCGCACCGATCGCCGCCTGCGCGGCGCGATCGCGCGACTGCAGTCCGCGGGGATTCGGGTCAGTCTCTTCATCGATCCATCTCTGCGCACGATCGATCTCGCGAAGGAATTCGGCGTCCCGGCGATTGAGCTGCACACCGGCCGCTATGCCCACACATGGAGACGCGGAACCAAAGCGCTCGACGAGCTGCGGCGGGCCGCTGCCCATGGCAAGAGCATTGGACTCGCGGTCCATGCGGGGCATGGCCTCACCTATCAGAACGTGCAGCCCGTCGCTGCCATCCCTGAGATCGAAGAGCTGAACATCGGCCACAGCATCGTGAGCAACGCCGTGTTCTGGGGCTTGGAAGAAGCGGTGCGCCGCATGAAAACGCTGGTGAATGGCGCTCGGAATACCTAGCTTGGAGGCGCCATGACCACACCTGGCGCTCCACAGCCACTCGGCATGACGGACTTCTTCGCGCTCGAGGCGGGGGAGTATCTCGACCGGCTCGATGGGCTGCTCCAGGCATCCGCGACGCCGCCGGCCGATGAGCTGGTGCGGCTCGCGCGCGCCCTGCGCGGCAGTGCGCTCATGGCGAGCCAGCAGCCGATCGCCCGGGCCGCCATGGGGTTCGAGGCACTCGTGCGCGCCTTGCGGGAAGGGCGGCGTCAGTGGGACGCCGCGACGAAGCAGATCGCGACTCGCGCGGTCGATGACATCAAGATCTTTGTGCGCAACGCCGGCAAGTGGAGCGACGCCGACAGCGCCAAAGCCGAAGCACTCGCCAGCCAACTCGAGCAGTTGGGTGGACGGCCCTCCGCGCAGGTACGCGCGGCGGAAGCGATGGGCCTCGATGCCGGAGCGCGTGCGTTCGTAGCCCGCGAAGGGGCGGCCATCGCCAGCGCGCTCGACCGCGCCGGCCGGGTGCTCCGCACCAATCCGCTCGCGCACGATCCGTTGCAGCAGGTGCTCAAGGCGATTCAACCGCTGCGCGGTTTGGCGGCGCTCAACGATTTGCCGCCGCTACCCGATCTGCTCGAAGGCATCGAACGGGCGATCGGTGAGCTGAACCGCACAACCGGAAACCCGCCGCAGGGTTGGGGCGACATGATCGCCGAGCTGTTCCAGATGGCGGCGACGTCGATCGCGCACGCCGCGCGCGAAGTCGCGGAGCGCGGCCGCCCCGATCCCGAGAGCGCCGAGTTCCGCCGGTTCGCCGGGCTGCTCGTGAAATTCATGGACAGCGAGCCGGACATCGTCCCGATCGAGACGCTGGGGACGATCGTGCGGCGCGGAACGGCGGCCACGCCCACGCGCCCGGCGACGCTGGGCCGCCTGGAGCTGGTCAGTCACGGCGAGCATTTGCGTCAGGCCGCCGACTCGCTGGAGCGCGCGCCGAGTGCCACGCAACGCGAGCTGCGCGCGCATACGCTTGCCGGCACATTCCGCGTGCTCGGCGCCGCTGGTGGCGGACCGGTCGCCGAACGTGTCGCGGAATTTGCGCAGGCCGCGCGGGAAGCGGTGTCGAGTGGGATCGCGGTGAATCAAGCGGCGCACTTCGCCGCCGAGCTCCGCAAGGCCGGCGAAGTGCTCTCGGCATCGGGATCCGGTGACGAGACAAGCACGGCCGCGGCCCTGGCAGCCGTGACGATCGCGATACGACGCCTTGGCGGTGGGGCCGCCGTGCCGATCGAATCGCTCGCGCCCACCCATTCCCAACCGGCTGCCCCTGCCCCCGCAGCGCCGCCGCCCCCCTCGACGCCAGCCGATCGCGCGCGCAGGTCTGGCGCAGTGCGAGAACCTGTTGGGGGGGGGCGCGGGGGCGCTGAATCTGCGACCGACATCGCGGGCACGTGGATGGTCTATCAGCGCATGGTCGCCGCGGGGATCGGACCAGCGTCGCTGGAAGAACTGATTGCCGGCCGAACCAACGGAGAACCAGTCGATATCGGGAGGCTGCTCTACAAGGGAGCCAGTGCCCGCCAGCGCGCGCAGGAATTGCGAGAAGCCGCAAAGCGCGCGAGCGGCGAGAGCCTCCGCGCGATCATCGACGAAGTCTGCGACCTCGTTGTCCTCGCCATCGAACCCGAGTAGCAGCCGTCGTTGGGGGGCGGGGGGGGCGGGGCGAGGCGCCTGGCTCCTAGGGCTCGCCGTCAGCGTCGCGTTGCTCGCCTGGGTGCTCCATCGCATCGACCTCCGGCAGGTGTGGGACGACGCGCGCCACGCCAGTCCTCTATTGCTCCTTGCAGCCGTCGTGCTCGCCACCGCCACATTTCCGCTGCGCACGATTCGCTGGCGCCTGATTCTGCGTGATATCGACGGCCACCGGTTTCCCTCGCTACCGCTCTGGCATGCCACCGCGATCGGCTTCATGGCAAACAACCTCTTGCCTGCGCGCGCCGGCGAGGTCGCGCGCGCGTACGTCGCGACGCGCCAGCTGCCGGTGCGCTTCACGACGTCGCTCGCGTCGATCGGGGTCGAGCGAGTCTTCGACGGTCTGATGATGTTGGCGCTCATGGCCGTCGCGATCGCGGCGCCGTCCTTTCCGCGCCATGCGCTCGTCGGCGGGCGATCACTTTCGACCGTGGCCACGACGGCAGCAGTGCTGTTCGGCGCGGTGCTGCTGCTCGCCCTCATCGTCGTGCACCGCCCCGCTCCGTGGCTGGCGCTGCTCGGCCGAATCGCGAGTCGCGTGCTCCCCGCCACCGCCGCCACTCGCGTGATGCATTGGACCGAGGGAATTGTGGCGGGCCTCGAAGTGTTGAAAAGCCCGGCACGGTTCGGCGGTGTCGTCCTCTGGTCGCTGGCGCTGTGGCTCACCAACGCCGCCGCGTTTGCCGTGTGCTTTCGCGCGTTCGGGATCCAGGTGCCGGCCGAAGCCGCCTTGCTCCTGCAGGGAATCATCGGCTTCGGAGTGGCGGTGCCATCGACGCCCGGGTACATCGGCGTCTTCGAGACGGCGACTCTCTTGACCCTCAGCGTGTACGGCGTCAACGCGAGCCTAGCCGCGAGCTATGCGCTGACGTATCACCTGACGACCTTCCTCCCAATCACCTTGCTCGGTCTGTGGTCGCTCTCGCGCCTGCACCTGGGGCTGCGTGATCTCAGCGCCGCGCCGGACACTACATGACGGATGCCGTTCGCATCGCGGCACATGCGAAGATCAATCTCTTTCTGCGCATTCTCGCTCGGGAGGCAACAGGATTTCATCAGATCGAAACGGCGTTCGCGCTGCTCGAGCTCGCGGACGAGCTGCACGTCCGTCGCACGGACTCCGGCGTAACGCTCGCGGTCAACGGACCTGATCTGGGGCCGGCCGACGAAAATCTTGCGGTGCGCGCGGCGCGAGCCGTGCTCGACGCGACGGGCAACCGATTTGGAGTGGCGATCACCCTGACCAAGCGTATTCCTGTTCGGGCCGGACTCGGTGGCGGCTCGAGCGACGGCGCAGCGGCGTTGCACGCGGTGAATGCGCTCGCGGGCAACGCGGTTCCACGACATGAGCTGCTGCACTTCGCTGCGCGGCTCGGCTCGGACGTGGCGTTCTTTGCGGGCGGTGCCGCGCTCGCGGTTGCGTGGGGCCGTGGAGAGCGCCAGTTCCGTGTCCCCGCACCGCCGGCCCTTCCCGCCCTCGTCGCGATTCCCCCAATCGACGTGGCGACACCGGACGCCTACCGCTGGTGGGACGAACAGAATCCCACGATTAGTGCGCGCGGACCGGTCGCGCTCGACGCCGACGCCCTGGCCACGTGGGGCAGCATCGGACGGCTGGGAGGCAACGATTTCGAGGCGCCAGTCTTCGCGAAACATCCGGACCTGCGCGCCTTATATGAACGCGTAGCGGGCACGGGACCGGTCTGGGTACGGATGTGCGGCTCGGGGAGCGCGGTGGCGGCGGTCTATAAGAAGGAGAGCGAGCGGGATGACGCGGTGCAGCGGCTGGGGGAAAAACAGCAAAGGCTCATCAAGACGGCGACGCGCGCGACCGCTGCTCCTGCGCCACAGCCCCCCAGCGGCTAGTCATGCCGCTGAGGGCCGCGGCGGTATGCAACCGAAGCTACTGCCTGACCAACCGGTACCCGTACCAAGTGCCCGTCCCCGAACTCACATCAGTCGACGTCCAGAGCAGCCCCTTGGCATAGGACAGCGAGAAGCCGAAGTTCCCGCTAGGGACGGTAAACTGTGTGATAAGGCGGCCCTGCAGATCGTACATGTAGACGATGCTGCCATCCCAGGTGAAGAGATGCGATCCATCGGCTGCAAGGCCTTCGGTGGACGGATACACTCCGGTTGCAAAGCCGGTCATTTGTCGAAGCATCTGGCCGGTGACGGCGGAGAGGACGCGGATGGTGCCGCTCTCGTGTTCGTATACCGTCAATCCATCCGCGCTCATGGCGGGCGAGGATTGAGAATTGGCAAACATCCCAGGAAAGACGAGCGTCGCAGCACCCGTGCTGACATCGACGCGATACCAGTCCTGGCCATAGATCTTCACGTAAAACTTCCCGTCGGCCGTGGAGTACTCCAGGTCTCGAGGATCGAGGTTTACGCTGGTGCTATCGAGGAGGATTCCGTTCACGTCGAAGCGCTTGATCTGCCCGGGTGAGGTGCCATCCCAGATGCCGTAATAGAAGCTGCCGTTCCACGTCAGGGCCATCGGATGATTCCCGATGTTGGAAGACACGGCATAGTTGAGAGACGTCTGAAGCGTGGCCGAAAGAGTGGCGGACTTGAACGTCGCATGCCCCAAAAGGCCGCCGTCACTCTGCGCCGTGATGGTCGCTGTGCCGTTGGAAACTGCGGTGACAAGACCGTTGGCATCGACGACGGCCACGCCGGGATTATTGCTGGTCCACGTGAACGACACGCCCCGAACGGTCTTACCGCCACTCGTCAGCGCGGCTGCCGACAGCCGGACGGTGTCGCCGGCGCCGATCAGCGTATCAATGCTGCCGGGCGTTAGTGCCACGGACGCGGGTACCTCCGGCTCCGAATGCGTCGTGCACGCAACCGCCAGGAGCCCGGCCGTCAACGCTAAACTGATCTTTTCTATTCTCGCGTGCCCTGCCATTGTGGCCTCCTTGCCGAAACGACCCGTGGGGCCTTTCCGCATGCTTAATCGTCAGTCTTTCAACCGGGTCCGGGTCGTGACCCCGACCTCGAAGCCATCGAAGGAGATCGCGGGCCGCGCCTCGATCAGTGCGCCGTTCACCGTGGGCCCGAGGTTGATCGACGTTGACGGCGCCTCGCCAGGATCAACATCGGATTCATCGTCGGAGCCGGAGCGGGTCGACATCCAGATATCCTGACCGCCCAATCCATCCGTCCGATCGTCCGCAAACAGAAGCGTTCGGCCGTCCGCGGTCAGGAACGGCACGATTTCCCCTGCAGCAGAGTTTGGCGGCATGCCGAGGTTCATTGGCTGCGACCAGGCATCGTGGGGGGTCTGCCGCGTTGAGATCCACAGATCAGCTCCCCCAAAGCCGCCGGGACGATTGGAGAAGAAGAAGAGCTCTTTCCCGTTCGCGCGCAGCGTCGGGCGCCCGTCATTGAAATTGGCATCGCTCAACTCTGCGACGAGCTGCGCCGGGCCGCGCGGCTGCCCGTCTTCCTGCATCGGCGCCACATAGATGTCGGTGAACGTGTTGCTCGGCCCTCTCGCGAAATAGAGAACCGGTCCCTGATCGCCGTGCTCCAGGAAGAACGGGCCGAACTCACCGGTCGCGGTGTTGACGTCCGGCCCGAGATCGATCGGCGCCTGCCAGCCGAGGTCGTCATAGGGATCCGTACGGTGGGAGACGTAGATGTCGTTGCTGCCGTGCCCACCGGCCCGGTTGGTCTGGAAGAAGAGCATGAGACCATCGCTCGAGAGGTTGGGTCCGCTTTCGACCGCTGGGGTATTGATGACCGAACCCAGGTTGACGGGCGCCTCCCACGGACTGTCCTCGGATGCGCGATGGGAAACCCAGAGATCGACGTTGCCCATCCCACCCGGTCGATCGGAAGCGAAGTAGAGGCTGAGGCCATCGGGCGATAGCGCGGGCGATTGCTCGGTGTACTGAGAGTTGACCGGCGCGCCGAGGTTGACGGGCTCAGACCAGACGGAACCGGGACTGTGCTGCTGCGACAACGCGAGGCCCGGCGCGTCGTTGGCGGCGGGCGTACCCTTCTCGCAGCCTGTCACCAGCAACATCGTGATGCACTGAAAGATTCCCCTGCACAATGACCGCATTTGCATGGCCGCCTCGCGGATGGATGACACCGGCGTGTGAGACGGACGCGGCCGAAGGGATTGCTCTAACGAAAGAGCGTAACGAGTTGGAACTGAAACACCCGTTTCGCGTCAGCCAGGGAGCGCAGCACACTCTCCTGCTCCGCCGTGCTGTTCCACGTACTGCTCGCCCGGATCGTCCCTTCCATCCGGTTGATCCAGTTCAGGAAGAACCTGGCGTCGTCTGGTGAACGGGCCGGTGCACCGTCAACCGTGATGAAAATCGGACTCGTCGACGCGAACGGATACAGATCGAGGACCGGCAGCTCGGCGCGATCGCTGTAGGCCCGGAGCACATACCAACCGCTGCCGCTCACCGGGACCGACACGGTGTCGTCGGCCGTGATGCGGTCGGCGCCGAGGGCAAGCCGCGCGACGACCTTCCCGTTGCCAATGATTTCCAGGTGATCTACCGGCACGTTCGAACGCAGCCGCACGAACGCCGGCAGCCGCTGCATTTCGTGGCTCACTCTGATCTCTTCCCCGATCGCGCGGCCCGCAATCTTGAAATCGAGCAACGGGCCGTTGGTTACAAACGTGCGGCCGGCCTTGATCCCCGCGAGCCACTGCCGATGATCGAGCGTCGCGCCTGATTGCACGAACACCCGCACGAGTCCCGGTGGTCCCCGCAGGCTCGCGAAATTCGGGAAGGCGTCAGTTCCCGCGGCCGCGGGCAACCGAAAGCCGCAGTTGAGCAGCCGGTACCAGATCTCCGACGTGATGAGGTGGTCGGAGTACCCCATCACTTCGATGTAATCGACCTTGCCGAGGGCGACATCGACGGGCAGCTCGTAGGTGAGCCCCGCGGTGGTGTCGCTCGGATCGGGCTTCGTATCAAACGGATGGACGTAGCCGACGAGGGCACCTTGCTCGTGTCCGAGATCGGCGATGTTGGCGTTGGTCGGATAGAGGCTCGCCGCGGCGGTATTCGGGTAACCCGCGTATTCGGGGATCAGGTAATGCGATGTGAGACCCAGCACACCGAGATGTCCCCAGACACTGGTGTGAAACTCCTGCGCATGCATCAGCAGGAAGTCCGGCGCTGAGACGGGATCTGCGTCCGTGCGGAAATAATCGATGTCGGGAATTCGTTGCTCTTTGTTGACGATCAGATTCTCGACGACGTGCAAGTCTTCCGCCTTCGCTTGCAACGCGAGGTGCCGAGGCGTGTTGCGATAGGCGCCGCCGTAATTCATGTGCACGTGTACGTCACCGCTCCACCACGCTCGGGCTGGAAGGTTGTCGAGCCGTTCGAGGACGATGCGACGAACCAGACGGCCGCCGGCCGGCATGTTCACATCCACGCGCGCCATCCGATACTCGGGCCCACGCCACGCCTCGATGTGCAGCCGCCCCGCCGGCACGGTCACGACCACGCGACCGGCTGAATGGAAGTAGGCGTACTCGTACGGCCGCTCGGTCCGGTCGAACGCCTCATCCGCATGCCGCCACGCGTCGTCCGGCGCGTACCCACGGCCGTCCTCAGCTGTCACGGACAGCCGCGCCGCGATCGCTCGTCCGCTCCGATCGACGACATCGATTCGCAGCGTCCCCACCGTCCCGCGATAATGCCGTTGACGCGCTTCGACCCGCCGCTTCTTGCCGCCCGGCACATCGATGACCCACAGCGACGTATTGCCGCCCTCGTTGGAGACGTAAGCAACGTGCTTGCCGTCGTGCGACCAGCGCGGCGCGGTCGCGTCGAACTCGCCATAGGTGAGAGGAAATGGATCGCCGCCCTCGCTCGTCATCAGCCACAGTTGATTCCACTGTCGGCCGAGGTAGGAGCTGTAAACGACTCGCTTGCCATCGGGCGACCAATCTGGCCGAGCCTTCCAGGTCGTTTCTTCGTAGCGCAGCTCGCGCAGCGGGGCGCCGGGGCGCGCCTCCATGCGCCAGAAGCCGCCGCTGCCGTGAATGTGCCCGCGGTTTGAGACGAGAATGATTTCTTTGCCGTCGGACGACCATGTCGGCGAGATGTAGTGGTCCCACGGGCTGTAGTAGTAGCGCGGCAGTCTGCTGTCATTGTCGTCGGTGAGCCGCAGCGGATCCTTCGCCCCTTCGGGGCTCAGGACGAAGATGTGCCAGCGACGATTGTAGACCGAGGACACGAAGACGATCCGCGTCCCATCAGGAGACCAGCGCGGCTCGACGTTCACCGCGGCATTCGCCGTCAGCGGCGTGACGGTCCCCGACGCCAAGTCGAGCCGTTCGAGCTCGATCGCGTCATGTGCGTAGCGAGCGAAGACGATCAACTTTCCGTCCGGCGACCAATCGGGCTGGTAATCGTATCCGGGTCCCGACGTCAGCTGCTCTGCGGAATCCGAGCCGATTCGCTGGCGCCAGAGCGACCCTTGCATCGAGTAGATGAGCGCCGATCCATCTGGTGACCACGTCACGGCGCTTGGCCCGCTCGTCACCTGCGGGACGTACATCTCGCGCCAGTAATAGGGATGCGGCAGATCGACTTGTTTGAAGACGCCTTGACGCTGGGCATCCATCCGCGCGGCGACGGCGCAAAGGAGCAGAGCCCCCCCCGCCCCCCCCGCTAACGCGCGGCGTCGAGCCATCGGGTGATGTTGGCGCGCAGCAGCGGCAAGGGCACGGCGCCGGCTTCGAGCACGTGGTCATGAAATGCGCGGATGTCGAACTTCGCGCCCAGCCGTTGCTGCGCGAGGGTGCGCAATCGCCGGATCTCGAGCCGGCCCAGCGCATAGGACAACCCCTGCGCCGGCCAAGCCGGATAGCGGTCCACCCCGACCTCGGCGCGCAACCGCGGCACCCGCGTGTGCTCGCGGATGTACGCGACCGACCGTTCCCGCGTCCATCCGAATGCGTTGATGCCGGTGTCGACGACGAGCAACGCCGCCGAGAGGGTGATGTCGGCGATGGCGCCAAGCCGGGCGGTGTCGGAGGAGTACAGACCCATTTCGTCGGCGAGCTGCTCAGCGTATTCGGCCCACCCTTCGCCCATCCCCGCCGACCAGAAATAGCGCGCGATCGCCGGAATGCTGTCGCCACGCTCCAGCGCGATCGATCCCTGTAAATGGTGCCCGGGAATCGCTTCGTGAAATGAGAGCGCCTCGAGATCGGCGCGCGATTTGTGCCGGGGATCGTCCGTCGAAAGGAAATAAATCCCGGGCCGGCTGCCGTCCTCGGCCGGTGGATTCCATTCCCCGACGCTCTGACGCTCGCGGAACGCCGAGTACGGCTCCACCACGATGGCCGCGCGCGGGAGCCGCCCGAACCAGCGCGGGATGGCAACCGTCGCACGCATCACAGCGCTCCGGGCGTGCTCGAGCATCTCATCGCGCGTGTGAAACGTGTACGCCGTGTCTGAGCGCAGCCGCTCGAGCAGCGCGCCGACATCCGATGTACCGAACGATCGTTCGGCGATCACCCGCATGTCGTTCTCGAGTTGGCGGACCGTCGCGATACCGAGCCGATGCACAGAATCCGCCGACACCGCCAGACCAGTGGTCGCGCGAATCGCGGCGCGATAGCACTCGGCGCCGCGCGGATTCGCGGACACGCCGGTCGCCTGCCGAGCACGCGGCAGATACTCGCGGGCGAGGAACTCGCGGTAACTCCGGATCGCCGGCACGATCTCTCGCTCGAGGATGCGCGTCAGCGCTGCCATGAACTCGGGAGTCGAGTCACGGCGTGCGGGATCGAAGAGCGGCGAAGAGTCGAGCGGCTCCGCGAGTAGCGTGTCGAGCTCGCTCACGGCGAGCCGCACATTGCGCTGGGGCGCGGTGTAACCGAGTCGAACCCCTGCGCGCGTATTCGCGGTTTCGCTCGCGATGTATTGCGGAATCGCACCCCAGCGCGCCAGCGTCTGGCGGCGCGCCTCATCGCTTCCGACCGGTTGGACCTCCGCGAGCGATGTCACCATAGCGAGCCAGCCGCCGCCCGTGTGCGCAATGCTCCAGAGCTCGTACCGGCAGACGCGCGTGGCGATCGAGCCCTCGAGCGCATCGCGCATGACGCCGTACGAAATGCCCTCCGGGCGTCCCGCCGGCGGTGTCGGGTCGATCGCCACGAGCTCGGCAAGCCAAGCGTCCTCGCGCTGCCGCCAACGCGCCAGGGCGCTCGGCGAATTGTCCGGCAACCGGTCGTGGCGGGTCTTGGCGACACCGTCGAGCGTCGCTTCATCGGGATGTCGTTCGAAGTAGGCGGCGAGGTAGCTGTCCGCCAGCTGGCGAACGTGGGTGGCGAGCGAATCCCCCGCGCTCTGGACGAGAACGACGAATGCCGCGGCGAGAATCATCCCTTGAGGTACAAACGCTGGGGATCGAGCACTTCGCGCAACAGACGGAGGTCGGTTGCTGTCGGCGGTTCGACACAATCGAGAGCGGGGCGGCTCCGCAGCTCCCACCCCACCCCCGCCCGCACGTCCGCGACTGACACGCCGGGATACAACGCCGTCAGGACCAATTACCCACTGGCGTCACGCTCGAACACACCCTGGTCGGTGATCACCTTAGCGACGCGTTGGCCCGGACTCGTCACGAAGTCCACACGTTCGGGAAATGTCCTGGGCGAGATCTTCGACACGATCAGAATTCGATGAGGGTGAATCGCGATTTCCGCCGCACCGCCGGAGCCTGGGAGTCGCACCTTGGGCTTCGCGTACGACCCGATGACGGTGGTGTTGATGTTGGCGTAGCGATCGACCTGCGCGCCGCCGAGAAACCCGACCTCGATCCGACCGTTCTGGAGGAAAAGCTGAAACACGTCCGCCATGCCACACACCATCAGCGAGCCCGTGACGAGTGCCGGATCGCCGATCGACACCGGCAGGCGCTCCGGCACCGCGCCGACCGCGCCTGATTCATAGATCAAGACGAGGCTGGGTGCGTGAGTGCGCAGCGCCAGATTGCACGCGAGGTTGGGTAGCCCGATCCCGACGAACACGACTTCGCCGTCGCGCAACTCTCGCGACGCGACGGCGGTCATCATCTCGTCCGGCGTGTAGACGTTAGAAACCGTAATTCACCCCCGCACAGACCTGCGCGCGGGCCGTGAGCCGCTTGGCAAGCGCTGGTTGCTGCTCGATGTACGTCGCGCGGTCGGGGATGCCATACACGAATTCATCGAGGTAGCGAGCCAGCGCGGCCGGATCGCGTGAGATCGCTTCCCACGCCACATAGAAGTCGTTGTCGCGATCGTAATAGCCCTGCGCATACGACGGGTGCGCGCCCCACGGCTCGACGACGACGGCGCTCACGATCGCGGCGGGGATCAGCGTGCGGTTCGGATCGGACCGAATCACCCTCTCGTCAACGAGCTCCTCCACAACGACGATGACGCGCTGCGACGCGAACGCCGCCTCTTTCTGGACGCCAAGCAGTCCCCAGATCTGCGTGTTGCCGTGCGCGTCGGCACGCTGCGCATGCACGACCGTGACATCCGGATTCAGGGCCGGGACCGTGGCGAGCGATTCTCCGGTGTACGGGCAAGTCACGGACTTGATGCGCGGATTCACGCGCGGCAAATCTGTCCCCGCGTAATCGCGCAACGTCCAGAATGGCAAGCGAGCCGCGCCGGCCGCAAACCGCGCCACCATGCCGAAGTGCGAGTACTCCTCGAGCTCGAGCTTCCCGCCTTCGACGGCACGGCGAAACGCGTGCAGCGAACCGACGCCCGGATTCCCGGCCCACGAGAACACGAGCTTCTTGGCGCAGCCGGCCGCGATCATCTGGTCGTAGATCAGATCGGGAGTGAGGCGGCAGAGGGTAAGCTCGCGCCGGCGTTGGCGGATGATTTCGTGTCCGGCAGCGAACGAGATCAAATGGGTGAAGCCTTCGATGACGAGCGTGTCACCGTCGTGCACGAAGCGCGCGACGGCGTCCTTCAGCGACATGACTTTTGAGGCTAGTCCGACATTTCGCTCAGACACTCGTCGATGATCCGGAGGGCGGTATCCACGTCGTAGTTGTCCACGACGAGCGGCGGCGCGAGCCGGAGGGTGCTCTTCCCCGCGCCGAGGAGTAGCAAGCCCTTCTTGAAGGCGCGGTCGACGAGCTCGCGCGGAACTTCGGGCGCCGGTTCGCGCGTGGCGCGATCCTTCACGAACTCGATGCCCACCATCAGCCCCCGACCGCGCACGTCCCCGATCGGCCCATGCTTCTCCGCCAGGCGCCGCGCACCGGCCATCAAGCGTTCGCCGGTCTGCGGGACTTTGGGCAGCAGCTCCTTCTCGACGATGTCGAGCGTCGCGAGCGCCGCAGCGCAGCACACCGGGTTACCGCCGAACGTGGTGCCGTGCGCGCCGGGCTTCCACTTCATCACCGACTCTTTCGCGATGATCGCCCCGATCGGCATTCCGCTGCCGAGTCCTTTTGCCGACAGCAGGACGTCGGGCTCGATGCCCTCGTGCTCGCACGCCCACATCTTGCCGGTGCGTCCGACGCCGCATTGGACTTCGTCGCACACGAGCACGATGCCGTACCGGTCGCACAGCTCGCGCAGGGCTTTGAGATAGCCGGGCGGCGGCACCACGTAACCACCCTCGCCCTGGATCGGCTCGACGAAAATCGCCGCCACACTCTCGGGCGGCACCTTTTTCGCGAACAGCTCGTCCTCGATCCACGACACGCAGCGCATGGTGCACGCTGATTCGCCGCGGCAATACTCGCAGCGATAGCGATAGCCGTAGGGGACGTGATGCACTTCGGGCAGGAACGGCGCGAAGCCGAGCCGCTGCACCGCCTTGCTGGCGGTGAGACTCAAGCCGCCGTACGTGCGTCCGTGGAACGCGCCGAGGAAGCCGATGATCGCGGGCCGGCCGGTCGAATGTCGCGCCAGTTTGATCGCGCCTTCGACGGCTTCCGTCCCGGAGTTCGTCAGAAAGACGCGCTTCTTGGAGGTTCCGGGGGCGAGCTGCGCCAGCCGCTCGCACAACGCGGCGAAGCTCTCATAGTAAAAATCGCTGCCGCAGATGTGCAGAAACTTGGAAGCCGCTTCCTGCACGGCGTGCACGACTTTGGGATGCCCGTACCCCGTGGACGCGACGGCGATGCCCCCCATGAAATCGAGGAAGCGATTGCCGTCGACGTCCTCGACCATCGCGCCCTGGCCGCGCGCGACCGCCAGTGGGTATTCCTTGGGATACGAAGTGGACGCCCAGCGATCCTGCCGTTCGACGATCGCGCGTGCCTTCGGTCCCGGCGGCGGGACGACGATGCGCGGATAATCACGCGTCATGAGTCGATCACCGTGCGGCTCTGCTCGCGCATGAACTGCGCGACGTAATACGGGCCGCATCCGCCCTTCCCCGTCGAGCCCGATCCTTTCCATCCGGTGAACGGCTGCGCGCCAGGCCACGCGCCGGTCGTCGCGCCGGTGCGCTTATTCACGTAGCACACGCCCGCCTCCACTGCGTCGAAGAATCGCGTGATGTCGCTCTCCCGCCGCGAGAAGATGCCCGCCGTGAGCCCGTAGTCGACCTTGTTCGTCTCCGCGATGGCTTGATCGAGATCGCTCACCTCGCCGACCGCAAGCACCGGAACGAACAACTCTTCCATGAAGAGCGAAGAGTTGAGTGGCAGCCTGGCGATCGTCGGCGCGACGTAGAGGCCGCGCTCGAATTGCTTGCCCGTCAGCCGTCCGCCACCGAGGAGGATTTCCCCGTCCTGCTTTGCCTGGGCGACGGCGCGCTCGAATTTCTTGACTGCGTCGGCATTGATCACGGGACCAAAGAACACGTCGCGCTCTGTCGGATCGCCGATTCTTAGGGACCGGGTTCGTTCCAACAATTTTTCCACGAACTCATCAATCACTTGTCGATGGACATAGACGCGCGACGTGGCGCTGCATTTCTGGTTCTGGAGCCCAAACGCGGAGCGCGTGACGCCTTCGGCCCATCGATCCCGGCATGCCGCCACAGTGCCTCACCCGCCTCGGGGCCGTGCCCCGAGAGATAGTTGAAGAGGCCGGCTGGGAGCCCCGCGTCGCGATACACCTCATACAGCTTCAAGCCCGTCCACGGCGTGTCCTCGGCGGGCTTGTACACGACGGCATTGCCCGCGACGAGCGCGGCTGACGACATCCCGGTCGAGAGTGCGAGTGGGAAATTGAATGGCGCAATGCACGCGAACACGCCGTAGGGACGCAGCACGTCCGTGTTCCGCTCGATCGGCGTGACCTTCGCCATCTGCCGGACGAAGCCGTCCGCGTCTTCCATCTGTTGGCAGTAGTAATCGATCAAGTCCGCTGATTCTTCGGCGTCACCCATCGACTCGAGCCGGCTCTTCCCGACCTCCACGCCGATCACCGCCGCGAGCTCGAACTTCCGCTCCCGAATGAGCTCGGCAGCGCGACGCAGGATCGCCACCCGTTCTCGCCAATCGCGACGTCCCCATGCCGCCTGTGCCGCCCGTGCCGCCATCACTGCCTGGTTAACGTGCGCCGCCGTGGCGGTCGCGAAGTTACCCAAGACGATGCGCGTGTCGATCGGCGACGTATCGACGATCGGCTTCGCGCTCGAGGTGACCGCTTCGCCGCCGATATAGAGTGGATACTCGCGTCCGAATTGCGCGCGCACGCGGTCCAGCGCTTCGTCGAACTGGCGATCGAACAGGTCCCAGTCAACGTTGGCAGACGTGTAAGTGATCTTGTCCTCACCCCCTGGCCCCCTCTCCGCGTTGCGGAGAGGGGGGACATTGGGAGAGCACGGTTGAGTCGTGGTCATGCGCGCCATTGGGCCACACGGTGATCCCCGCCTCGATGGCCGCGTCCGCGAACTGCTCGGCGAAACGGGCGGAACGCCGTAGCGGTGCGCGACTCGCTTTGTCGTCGACGAATTCGATGCCCGCGAGCAAACCACGGCCGCGCACGTCGCCCACGTGCGGCAGCTTCGTGAGGGGAGCGAGTTTCTCGTGCAGCAGGCGCCCCATCTTCGCGCAGCGGTCGACCAGCTTGTGCTGTTTCAGGTATCGCATCGTCGCGACGCCGGCCGCGCACGCGACGGGGTGATGAGAGAAGGTCTGCGCGTGGATGAAGCTTCCCGAGCCGCGCGCCAGCGTGTCCACGATGCGCTCCGGGGCGGCAATGCCGGAGAGGGCCGCGTAACCGCCCGAGACGCCCTTGCCGAACGTCATGATGTCGGGCGCGACGCCGTACGGCTCGATCGCCCACCACGTCCCCGTGCGGCCCACGCCGACGAGCACCTCGTCGGCGATGAAGAGAACGTCGTGGCGGTCGCAGATCTCGCGCACGCGCTTGAAGTACTCCGGGCGCGGTGTGGAAGCGCCGGTCGACGACCCGCCGACCGGCTCCGCGATGAACGCCGCGACGTGATCGGCGCCGAGCTGCTCGATTGCTTCCTCGAGCACCGCGGCGCTGCACACCGGGCATGCGGTGCCCCGTCCGCCGCACTCGCAGCGGTAGGGATACGGCGCGGGAATCCGGTGCACGTCGACGAGCCACGGCCGGAACGGCGCTTTGTGCGCCTCGCGCGCCGAAGCGGAGAGCGCAAGCAGCGTGCTGCCGTGGTAGCCCGGTCCGAGGGCAATGATCCTGTGTTTTTCGGAGCGACCGCGCTCGACCCAGTACTGCCGCGCCAGCTTCAGCGCGGCCTCGACCGCCTCGGAGCCACTACAAAGGAAGTAGAGCTTCGACAGGTCCCCGGGGAGCGTCTCGGCGATCTGCGCAGCGAGCTCTTCCACCGGTTCGTGGGTAAACTGCGTGCCCGAGAGATAGCCGAACTGTCGCGCCTGCTGCGCCATCGCCTCGGCGATCTCCGGATTCGAGTGGCCGAGGTTCGCGACGTAGGCGCCGCCGACGGCGTCGAGGTAGCGTTTGCCGCGCTCGTCGATGAGCCAGCAGCCCTCGCCGCGGACGATCTTGGGGTACTCGTGGCCGAGCTTGCGGTAGAAGACGTGGCTGTCTGGGTATTGGTAGGCGGTCACGCGGGAAAGCTACGATGGACGGCAAAACGGGGCGAGCATCGTCGCTCGCCCCTCATTAACTTCAAACGCCGCAGCCTACTGGCCCCTCGTCCAATGGCAGGACAGCGGACTTTGGATCCGTCAATCTAGGTTCGAATCCTAGGGGGCCAATTGCCGCGGGGAGACCGTGAGCCTCACGGCGTAAAGAACTCGCCCATCCCGGGCGCCGTGGCCGCCGCGCCCGGGAGCTGCGTGAGCCCCAGCGCCTCGAGGATCAAGCGCAGCGTGCTCTCGTGCTGGTAGAGCGTGGTCGACTGGTAGCCCGTCTTGGTCCTCGAGCTGATGACGACCCAGGCGATCCGGCCCCCGCCGTTGGTATTGTCGCTTCCCGCCTCGTCGAACAGGATGATGAGCAGGCCGTCCCGCTGGAACGTCGGACTCGTGAGCAGCGGCGCGATGTTGTTCCCGAGCCACGTGTCGGCGGTGCTGAGCGAGCAATCGTGCGCGTCGTTGCACAGGTTCGGCACGATGTTCGAAAAGTCCGGCAGCGTACCGTTCGCGAGGTCCGTCGCGAACACGGTGAACGGCACCAGGTTGCTCCGCTGCATCGAGTCGTTGACCACGTCGGACAGCAGCGCGAAGACATTGTGCTTGCGCGCGTAGTTCCCCACGTCGCCGCCCGTGTACCCGACCGCGGGCAGATCTTCGGCGTACGACTTCCACGTCTTGCCGCCGGCGAGCAGGCGCCGGACGACGTTGTCCACGGTCACAATCGTGGAATAGCTGTCGTTGTTGGTGATGATCTGGCCCGTCGTCAGCATGAAGTAGTTGCCGATGGACGGGTGTGTGTTGGCGTAGTACTGCGTGGCGAGCCCGTATTGCTGCGCGAGGCTGTTCAGATACGGCATCGCCGAGCTGCCGATCACCGACGCGTAGTCGTGGTTCTCCTCGGTCACGACGAACACGTGGCCGAACGGCGCACTCCCTCCGCCCGATGCCGTCACGGTCACCGCGGCAGTGCCGGTCTTGCCCTCGCTCGTCGCCCGGATCGTGCTCGAGCCCGCCGCGACGGCGCGCACGAGCCCACTCGGCGTCACGGTCGCAACAGCCGTGCTGTCCGAGATCCAGGCGATGCTCCGCCCCGCGAGGATGTTTCCGGACGAGTCCCACGGGGTGGCGCCGAGCCGCAGCGTGTCGCCGACATGGAGGCTGGCCGAGGTTGGGGCGACTGTGACGGACGCGACTGGAGTGTCGGGGCGGCTGGGCAGCTCACAGGCCGCGACAAGAGCGACGGCAAGAATCGCAACGCGCACGCGTGGGAGCGGCATTGAAACCTCCCTGGCGCAACGTAGTCCCCTGCGTCCGCGGGAGACTGTGATTCGGGTCATGGGGGGGCGGGTCGAACGACGACGACTCGCTCAGGAGAGGACGTACTGCCGGGGGTTCACGCGCCGGGTGAGTGACGTCCTCGCCTGAACGTCAAGCCCTGTTTACTGCGGACTCGGTCTCCGTGTCGACATCCAGAGGTCCTGGGCCCCGTAACCACCGGGCCGGTTCGACGTGAAGATCAACGTCCGCCCGTCGCGCGACAGCGCCGGTTGCGAGTCGATGTCCGGCGTGTTGAGCGGGGCGTCCAGATGGACTGCCGCCGACCACGGATCGTGGATGCCCTGGCGCGTGAACGCCCAGATGTCGAAGTTACCGAACCCCCCCTCGCGGTTCGTCGACAAGAGCAGCTCGTGTCCGTCAGCTCGCACTGCGACTTTCTGATCGCCTGCCGGGCTGTTCAGCTCGGGCACGATGAGGGCGGGTCCAAGCGGCTCGCCCTCGTTCGTCAGCGAGACCCGATAGATCTCGATGTTGGCGCCGCTCGGCGTACGATTGAAGTACAGCACCGCATTCGGTTCACCGCCTTCCCGGACGTAGTACGATCCGTTCTCAGTGCCCGCGGTGTTCACGTCGGCCCCGAGGTTCACCGGATCGCCCCACATGTCCCCTTCCAGGCCCGTGCTGACCCGCGGCGACACATAGATGTCAGCGCTGCCGAAGCCGCCGCTGCGGGCGCTGAAGAAGAACAGTAGGCGGCCGTCCTCGGACAACGTCGGGGCGCCCTCGGCGGCGTCGCTATTGATCGGCGCCCCGAGGTTGGCGGGGGCCTCCCAATCGCACACCGCGCACTGCCGGTGCGACACCCAGATGTCGGTGTTGCCCAAGCCACCGGGCCGGGTCGAGACGAAGTAGAGCGTGAGCCCGTCGGGCGACAGGCCGGCGTTGCCGTCGAGCGCACTGGAATTGACCAGCGGGCCGAGATTCACCGGCTCGGACCACCCGGAGCTGGCGAAGCGGTCAGCCTGAAGCGTGAACGTGACTTGCTGAGGCTCGGTCCCACACGCGATCAACCCCAACAGCGCTAGACCGGGGACGCTGCGTTGCGTCGTGTTCATGGCACCTCCTTGCCGCTCGATGTACGGGTCGAGATCCAGATATCCGTGCCGCCAAACCCGCCGGATCGACTAGACGCGAAGACCAGCGTCCGGCCGTCGCCCGACAGACTGGGTTGCTGTTCGGCCGCGGGCGAGTTCAGCGCGGCGGCGTTCACCGGGGTGGACCAGGGGTCGTGGACGCTGCGCCGGGTCGATGTCCAAAGATCCGCCCCTCCGACTCCACCGGGTCGTGTCGAAAAGAAGATGATCTCCCTGCCATCCGAGCGCAGCGTCGGGCCCTGATCCGTCGCAACGGGGTCACTGAGCTCGGAAATCAGCACGGCGGGTCCACGCGTTTCACCGTCCCGCGTGATCGACGCGTAGTAGAGATCCGCGGTCCCGCCTGGCGGCGCTCGATTGAAATAGAGATTCCCCGCTCCATCCTCCGCGCTCTGCAAGTATTCCGGACCCACCTCCGCCGCGGCCGTGTTCACGTCGCGCCCCAGGCCCACGGGTGCTCCCCAGCCAAAGTCGTCCTTCGGATTGGCTCGCTGTGACAGGTAGATGTCCCCGAGGCCCTGACCACCTGGCCTCGTGCTCCTGAAGAACAGCAAATGCCCGTCGATGGACATTCCAGGTCCCGTCTCATCGAAGGCTGAATTGACCACCGGCCCCAAGTTCACCGGCGCTTCCCACGGGCAATCCGTGCAGGCGCGCCTGGAGACCCAAATGTCGAATCCCCCGAATCCACCCGGTCGGTCAGAGCCGAAGTAGAGGCTCAGCTCGTCGTTCGAGAGCGACGGACCCTGCTCGTTGAACGTCGTGTTGATGATCGAGCCAAGGTTCACGGGCTCGGACCATTCTGAGCTGGCGAAGCGATCGGCCCTGATCGGAGACGTGAGCGGCCCCGACTCCACTCCGCACCCGCTCAAGCTCAGAAGGACGAACCCTGGGAGCATGCGTTTCATGGCTCTCATGGATCCTCCATGGGCTATTCCGGCCCCTGACCCACGCGCGTCCGCGTGCTCACGAAGAGATCGAGGTCAATGGCCGGCGGGGTCGCCACGTTGCGCGTGAAGTAGAGCCACTCCGTCCCACCATGCGAGAAAATCAGAGGGTGCAGCTCCCCAGTGCCGGTGTTGATCGGCGGGCCGAGGTTCGTCGGGGGCGACCAGGGGTCCAGCACGCTCTCTCGCGTCGCAACCCAGATGTCGTTGGTCGGCGCACCAGAGGGGTTGGGCGTTGAACCGAGCCGGTTCGAGTAGAAGTAGATGTCCAACCCGTTGTGGGCGATGGACGGCCGCTGATCGGTCGCATCCGAGTTGAGCTCCGCCACTGGAACCGCTATGCCGAAGGATCCATCGGCGGCCTGCTCGCTGACGTAGATGTCACCCGCGGCATTAGATGGCAACGGGTTTCTGTTAAAGAAGAGTTGTGGTACGCCTGCGTCGTCGTTTTCAAAGTAGCTGGGACCGCCTTCAAACCCGGAAGTATTTACCCCGGGCCCGAGCTTCTCCGGCGCTTGCCAACCGAGGTCCTCATGGACATTCTCTCGCCAGGAAACCCAGATGTCACTCTCCCCGGGACCTCCTGTGGAACGATTCGAGGCGAAGAATAGCCGGTGACCGTCCCGCGAAAGCGCCGGGGCAAAGTCAGCGACTGAACTATTGAAGGTGGACCCCAGACTCACGGGCGTTCCCCACGGACAGCCGTCGTCCGCGCAGGCGCGTTGGGAGACCCAGATGTTGAGGTCGAGATTCGCGTCGCCCGGGCCCTCCGGACGGGTCGAGGCGAAATAGAGGCTCAACCCGTCCTTGGAGAGCGCCGTCTGCTGGTCGTTGTAAGGGGACGTATTGATCGTCGGGCCGAGGTTCACCGGGTCGGACCAGGCGGAGAAGTTGGACGTGTGGCTGGCCGAGATCGTTCCCGTAATCCTCCGGTCGGCGTCGGTGCCGCACGCGACGAGTAGGACAAGTGGGGCCAGCGAAGCGAGAATGCGGGAAGCAGTCGTCATAGATCCTCCGTCTCTGTTTACGGCGCCGTCGCAGAGGCTTGGTTCGACTGGTCGGAGCTACCGCCATCCTTGAGGGCCTGCACGAAGTAGGTGGCGAACTCGCCCGGACTTAGCCCTGTGTCGCGATAGCTCGTCGCATTGGGACCGAGGGTCGCGATCGAGGCCCAGTACGAGTAGCATCCGTCGTAGTCGCAGTAGTCGAACAACCGCTCGACATCGTAGCCATCTTCGACGCCGGAATTGTCTGCCCATGTGAGCTCAATAGTCGAACTCTCGACGGGCGTCGCGACAAGATTGGTCGGCGCGGCGGGAAGCGTCGTGCAGTCCATGTTGGACGGCGGGGAATCGCCCGCGTTGTTGAACGCGATCACACGGTAGCACAGCTGCTGCTCGCTCGGCCGTTCGAAATCGTTGAACCAGCTCTGGTTTATCCCCGACGTGCCCGCGGCGACCCAATTCGCGCCGCCGTCCGTCGAGCGCTCCACGCGGAACCCCGCCTCATTCGTCGCGTTGTCGACCCACGTCACGGACGCGACGGTACTCGAGCCGGGATAGGCGTCCGCCCCCGAAGGTGCGGCTGGCGGGACAGTGGCGACCACCACCTGCACGGAGTTCGAGTTCGGGGAGCTTCCACCGTCCTTGGTCGCGCGCACCACATACGTGTAGGTGACATCGGGGCTCACCCCGGCATCGCGATAACTGGTCGTGTTCGCAGGCAGTGTCGCGATGACGCCCGAACCGAAGCGCTCCACCTCGAACCCATCCTCGAGTGCGGAGTTGTCCTTCCACGACAGATCGATGGCGGGCCCGCTGGCCCCGGTTCCGGTCAAGTCGCTGGGGGCGGCGGGCTGCGCCGTGCAGTCGACATTCGACGGCGGCGAGTCGCCGGGCGCGTTGAACGCGATGACCCGATAGCAGACCGGCTGCTCGGCCGTCTGAAAATCGTAATCCCGTACCGTCGTGACGTTGGGACCCACGGTCAGGGCAGTGATCCACGTGACGCCCGCATCAATCGAGCGCTCGACGCGAAAGCCGTCCTCGTTCGTGGCGTTGTCGAGCCAGGTGATGTCGATCGCGACGCCGTAGTACGGCTTCGTGTCGGTCCCCGATGGGGCCTTGGGCGGGGTGAGGAACGGCGTCGCGCTCGCGACGTTGGAGAAGTCCCCGAATCCCGCGTCCTTCGTCGCCCGCACGCGATACCAGTACGTCGTGTTCGTCGTTAACCCGGTGTTGTGGTAGCTGATCGTGTTCGCTGGAAGGGTGGCGATGACGTCGTACGGCCCGGCCTGAGCCGTCGCGCGTTGCAGCTCATATGCGTCTTCCACGCTCGAATTGTCCTTCCACGCAACGTCGACACTTTGGTGATCCAGCGCCGTCGCGGTCAGGTTGCTGGCGGCAGCAGGCGGGGTGGTGCAGTCCGTGTTCGACGGGCTCGAGTCACCACCGTTCCGCTTGAATGCGAAGACGCGGTAGCACCCTTGCTGCTCGCTCGTCCGTCCGCCGTCGCTGAATGACGTGACATTGGGGTCGACCGTCCCCGCCGTTGCCCACGGTCCCCCGCTGGTCGCCGAACGCTCGATGCGGAAGCCGGCCTCGTTGGGGGGGGAGTTGTCCGTCCAGGTGATGTCGATCGTGCTGCTGGTACTCGGCTTCGCATCCGTTCCCGAGGGCGCCCTCAGGCCATTGGGTCCGACCGAAGAAGCCTCGAGCGGATCGAGCGGCTGACGATCGCAGCCGACGAGGCCGAGCACGAGGCTCAAGCTTGCGAACGAGACGCAACGCGACACGAACATACGACCTCCGGACGGAGTCGTTGTGTTGAATCGACGTTGCGTCTGACGGACGCGCGGGAGGCGGTTGCTCAGACCGCGATAATCAGTTACCCCGGACCAACGTGAAGCCGGCCCAATAGAACGGATGGGAGCTCGCAGTCTCCCGGAGCGCGGTTCGCTGTGCCAGCGCGAGCGCTTCGGGCTCTGACCGCCCCGCGCCGAGCTCGTCGTAGAAACGACCCATGAATCGTGCCGTCGAGGCGTCTTGGACAGGCCACAGGGTTCCAAGCACGTTCGCCGCCCCCGCAAACAGGAACGCGTTCACCAAGCCCACCCAGTCGTCTCCGGGAGGGACATCGGCCATCGTTCCGCCCGCGACTCCTGTCTGGCACGCGCTGAGAACGAGCAAGCGGGCTTGCAGACTGAGTCCGTACACCTCGTGGACTTCGAGTCGGCCGTCTTCTCCGCCACCGGCGCCAAGCTGGACAAACGAAAACAAGGGGTTGTGCTTGTTGAGGACGCCGTGTGTGGCTAGATGCACTACCTCACGTTGCGGAGCGAGGGTGCGAAACGCGCGTTCTGTCGCTGGGGCTCCCACCAGTACACGCGCCTGATCGCCATATGCCCGGCGGACGGCGGCGACTTCTGCCTGCGAGCCGGGCAAGGCTTCAGGCCGGGGCGCCAAGGCCAGAGCGCCGCCGCCCGGCGTACGTGGTGGCCGATTTCGCAGTTGGAGCCAGACAGAGGCTGACGGGACGTACTCGATGAGATACCGCTCGACGAGGAGCTGCTCCGGCATGCCAGGCTGGACGAGGGCAGCAAATGGCAGGTAATGCAGCTCGGCATGCGGTGCCACGATCAAGCGCTGCTTGCCGGCGAGCAAGCCGCTCGCTTCGACCGGTCCGACGAGTTGCCCATACAGTCGACGCAGCGGTGCGCGCCACGCGCGCCGCGCCGCGTCGTTGGTCGGATTGACCAGGCGGGTGCGAGCAAAGTCAACGAGCGCCGCCAGGGCGCCCCGTGACACGCCAAGATCGAGGGCTGTTACGCTGTCGCGAGTCACCACGAACACCAGCGTCGTGGAGTCCCCCACGAGGTACTCGAGCAATGCTTCGTCGGGCGTCAATGCTTGCATCACGTCACGCGCCGGGGCGGTTTCCCCGCGGACAAGCGCCGCGTAAGCGGGACTGGTCTCACGTACTTCCAGCAGCAGCGCCTCGTAGGCGTCTTGTGCCTGAGCTAGCGCCGCACGTGTCTGTGCCAGGGCAGCACCCGTGGCTTCCCCGCCCCGCAGCCCATCACGCGTTGCCGATGCCGTATCGATCTGACGGCTGAGCTCAGCCATCTGACGCCGCAGGTCCTGTTCGCGGCCGGCGAGTGTACCCATCGCTTGGCGTCCCGCGACGCGCCCCCGCGCCAGCAGGTCGAGCATTTGGCGCGCCCGCAAGCGCTCGCTCGTCTCGAATGCAGCTTCTGTTTTGCCCCGCGCCCGCTCGACTTGGGCAAGCTCGATGTACACATCCCACTTATCAGCCTGGAAGGCCGCGCGGTGCTCTTCGAGTAACAAGCCGCCGGATACTCGCTCGAGCTCGCCAATCGCGGCCCGAAGCTGCGTTGCCGCGTCGGCAAGGGCGTTTCGACGACGCAGCACGCGCGCGAGGCCTGCGTGGAGGCTCCAGGTAATCCCAGGAGCCGCACGGGCAGTGAGTCGCTGCAGCCCTTGCTCATACAACGTTTCTGCTGC
>MNDR01000021.1 GCA_001915025.1 Gemmatimonadetes bacterium 13_2_20CM_2_65_7 | reverse complement strand
GCGCCCTGGGGCTCAAGGTCGTGTTCGGCCTCACCCGCAAGCCGCTGTTCTTCATACGGCTCGGCTTTCAGGTGGTAGAGAAGGAGCAGTTTCCGCTCAAAGTCTGGGCTGATTGCGCGCGCTGTCCGCGCCAACATGCCTGTGACGAAGTGGCGGTCGCGCTGACGCTATAACGCATGCGCCGCAGTAGTTGACACTCGCAGCGCCTCCCGGAGAGATTCCCCGGTTGCCGACCCTTCCGAGGAGAAGATTCATGCCCCGCGCGCCCCGCGTGCCCCGCGTCATCTTCTGGGACGTGGATACGCAATACGACTTCATGAAGGCGGACGGCAAGTTGTACGTACCGGACGCCGAGCAGCTTGTCGCCAATCTGAAGAAGTTGACCGACTACGCGCATGGCCACGGCATTCGCATCGTGGCGAGCGCGGACGATCACGTCCCCGAGCATGCGGAGATCTCGGCGACGCCCGATTGGAAGGAGACGTTTCCGCAGCATTGCCTGCGCGGTACGCCCGGTCAACGGAAGATTCCCGAGACCGCGCTGCGCGACCCCCTGGTCATCGAGCCCGAGCCGCAAGACAACGCGGCGCTGGCGGCGCGAGTCCGCGGCCATCGCGGGGACATCCTCTTTCATAAGCACCGCTTCGACGTCTTCTCCAATGCCAATGTCCTGCCCGTTCTCGACGTCCTCAATCCGCACGACATCGTGCTGTATGGCGTCGCGCTCGACGTCTGTGACAAATACGCAATCGAAGGCCTGCTGCAACATCGACCACAGACGCGCATCTTCGCGGTTGTGGACGCGATGAAGCCGATCGACCGCGATGTGGCCGCGCAGCTGCTGAAGGAGTGGGGCGAAGAAGGCGTCCGCCTCGTCAAGACGAGCGAGGTGGTCGTGGGCGGCCTGGTCGACGAGCTGGTGCGGGCCAGCGCATGACCTCCACTGCCTCGCTGTCAACACGCGCGGGCGGGGGGGGCACCGGTCCCGCGTTCGGAAAGTTCTTCCTTCCCGGTCCGACCGACGTGCATCCCGAGGTGCTCGAGGCCATGGTGCGCCCGATGATCGGCCACCGTTCGTCGGCCATGGAGAAGCTGCTTCAGGGCGTGGCGCCGAAGCTGGGCGCGCTGGCGAGGACGAGTCGTCCGGTGCTGATCGGGACCAATTCGGCGACCGGATTCATGGAAATGGCGGTACGCAACGGCGTGCGCCGGCGCGCGTTGTCGCTCGTCAACGGCGCGTTCAGCGAGCGCTTTGCCGGGATCGTGAACGCCAGCGGCAAAGAGTGCATCCGTCTGGACGTGCCGCTTGGGTCCGCCGTCGAGCCCGACATGTTGCGCGATGCGTTGCGCCGCACGCCGGTGGACGCCGTGACCTGCGTGCACTCGGAAACGTCGACCGGCGTCTTGCAGGACGTCGCCGCGTTCGCGGAGGTCGTCAAAGAGTTCGACGACGTGCTCCTGCTCGTGGATGCCGTGACCTCCATGGCAGGGTCGCCGGTCGAAACGGATCGCTGGAATCTCGATTTCGTCTTCACGGGATCGCAGAAGGCACTCGCGCTGCCGCCGGGGCTCGCCTTCGGCGTCGCGTCGGAGCGCATGGTCGATCGCGCGAAGACCCTCGAGGAGCGCGGGGCGTACTTCGATCTCATCAGTTTTCTCGCCGCGATGACCAAGTTCCAGCCGACCAACACGCCGGCCGTGTCGCTGCTCTACGCCCTCGAGGTCCAGCTCGCGCGCATCGACCGGGAGGGTGGGATCGAAGCTCGCTGGAAACGGCACGATGCAATGCGTCGTCGCGTCGAAGCCTGGAGCGCGGAGGTCGGTGTGAAATTTCTGCCGCGCGAGGGTCGCCATAGCTGGACGGTGTCGTGCCTGCGGGTTCCTGAAGGCAAACACGCCAAGGACGTCGTTGCGGCACTCAAGCAACGGGGTTGGACGATCGGTGCGGGCTACGGCGCGCTGAAGGATTCCACGATTCGCATCGGACACATGGGCGACCACACAGTCGAAGCGCTCGATGAGCTGCTGCCGCTGATCGGTCAGGCGTTCGCGTGACGTGGCGCGTGGTGGTCGCCGACCGTCTGGCGGCCAGCGGTCTCAATCTCCTCTCGGGAACTCCGGAGATCGAAGTCATCGACGTCGCCGGGAAGGCCGGCGAGCTCGATCGCGTCATCGCCGGAGCGGACGCGCTCATCGTCCGGAGCGAGACTCGCGTCACGGCGAGTTTGATGGCGCGCGCACCGCACCTGCGCGTCGTCGCGCGCGCCGGCACAGGCGTCGATACCATCGACGTGCATGCCGCGACGCGGCGTGGCATCGCCGTCATGAATGCCCCAGGCGCGAATACCGTCAGCGCCGGCGAGCACGCGATGGGCCTGCTGCTGTCGCTGGTGCGGCGGATTTCGGATGCCGCGGCGGCAATGCGCGCCGGCCAGTGGGACCGCAAGAAGTTCGAGGGCACGGAGCTGCGTGGCAAAACGATGGGCATCGTGGGACTGGGACGCATCGGCGGGCATGTCGCCCAGCTCGCGCGAGCCTTCGGTATGCAGGTCGTCGGTCACGATCCGTATCTGCTCCCTGAGCGCGCGGCCGAGCTGCACGTGCGGCTGCTCACCATCGACGCGCTGCTGCGGGCGGTGGACGTCGTGACATTGCATGTCGCGTTGACGGACGAGACGCATCATCTGATCGACGCCAACCGTCTGAAACTCATGAAGCCGACCGCGGTCCTGATCAACACGGCGCGGGGCGAGCTGGTCGACGAAGTCGCGCTTGCCGACGCGATCAGGGAGAAGCGGATTGGCGGTGCCGCGCTCGATGTGTTCTCAGTCGAGCCCTTGCCGGCCGACTCGCCGCTGCGCGGACTCGACCGGGTCATCCTGACACCACATCTGGCCGCGTCGACTGCCGAGGCGCAGGAGCGCGTCGCAATGGAGATCTCCGCCGCAGTGCGCGACGCGCTGGTCGCGGGCGATCTGTCGTTCGCGATCAACGTGCCAGGGATGGGCGGCGATCTGTTGCGGCGGCTGGCGCCACTGCTCGACCTCGCGCGCCGTCTTGGTCGCCTGGCCCTGGCTCTCGCCGACGGCCCCGTGAAAGCCGTAGAAGTTGCCTATGGAGGAAAAGAAGAGGCCGCGCAGCGGCCCGTGCTCGTCTCGGCGCTCGAGGGACTGCTCGCGGCCATGAACGCCGGCCCCGTCAGCCTGGTGAACGCGCAGGTCCTCGCCGAAGAGAAGGGCATTCAGCTCGGTATGCGGACGGGCGCGCCCGAGGCAGGATTCGAAACGTCCGTCGGTGTGAAGGTCGACACCGCGCGCGGGCGCGTGCGCGTGGCGGGCGCGCTCATCGGCGGCAGCCACGGTCGAGTGGTCCGGATCGACGATTATCATGTGGACGTGGCGCCCGACGGCTGGATGCTCGTCGTCCGCAATCGCGACGTGCCCGGCGTGATCGGGAGGGTCGGTTCAGCATTGGGCAGCGCTGGGATCAACATCGCGAGCTACCACCAGGCACGCCGCTCGACGCAAGGTGGGGGAACGGACGCCCTCGCCGCCATCAACGTCGATCAGGCGCTCACCAACGGGATTCTCGACAAGCTGCAGGCGCTGCCGGACGTGCTGGACGTCCGGCTGGCGAACTTCGGAGACTAATCCGCCGCCTGTTGTTGCTGTTGCTCGTCCGCCAACAATCGGAATGATTTGACGGCGCCGGTGAGCCGGTCGGCCGCTTCCGCGAGCCGGTTGGCGGACGACGCGATCTCCTCAGTCGACGCGCTTTGCTCCTCGCCTGAGGCGGCCAGTTCCTGGGCGGACGCGAGCAGGGTGTCCGTCTGACCGGCGACGGTCCCGAGCCGATTCGCGATCTCTTCGACGAGCGCGCGCAGCTCGCCGGCCGATTGCGCGATCTCGCGGCTCCAGGCGTCGTTCGCATCCGCCTCGCTGGCGACCGTCGTCAGGCCCTGGGCGGCAGTCTGCGACGCTTCCCGCACCGCGGCGCCGCCTTCCGCCAACCGCACCAGCCGGTCGCGCGTCGCTTGCACTCGCGTCAGGACCCCGCGAACCGTGTCGGCGGTGTCCCCGGCAGCCGCGGCGGCGACCGAGGCAAGCTTGCGCACCTCGTCGGCGACGACCGCGAACCCCCGTCCCTGCGGGCCGGCGCGCGCCGCCTCGATGGCGGCATTCAGCGCGAGCATGTTCGTCTGCGTCGCGACCGCTTTCGTCTGCGCCACGAACGTCTGAATCCGCGCCGACGCCTGCGCCAGCGCCTCGGCTTCCTCGGCACCCTTCGCGACTTCGTCGGCGAGCTTCGCCAGTCGGGCGGTGCTCTGGTCCAGACCCTCCTTATGCCGTCGAGCCAATGCCGAGAGATCGGCGTTGCGGCGCGCCGCTTCCTCTGCGCCCTGCGCGAGCTTCCCGGCGATTTGCAGAATACGCGCCGCGTCAGTGGCTGCGGCGCGAACGATCTGCGCCTGCTCGCCGGCGCGGCGGGAGAGATCCTGCGACGTGGACGCCATCTCCTGCGTCGACGCGCTCATCTCTTGCGTCGACGCCGAAATCTCCGTGGCCATGGCAGCCGCTTCATCGGCAGCGGCGCGAATCGCGCCGACGAGCCGGCGCAAGGCGACGACCATCGAGTGCACCGATGACATCAGCTCCGCGACTTCGGTCGCTTCGGCCCGATGAGTCGCCACGGTCACCGAGAGGTCACCACCCGCGACGCGGCTCGCAATCGCGCCCGCTGCGAGCACCGGCTCCGTCACGAGCCGGCCCAGCCGTTGCGACAGCCAAAAGAGAGCGCCCACAGCGACGGCCCCGACGAGCAGGGCGCCGAGCCAGATCGTGAGCTGCGTGGTTCGCGCGACCGCGAAGGCTGTGCTCGCCGGCTCCCGGTACAGCACCCACCATTCGCCCTGGTTCGCCGGCACGGATACGACGAGTTCTCGGTCGCCATGCGAGCTGGTGATGTGGGCCGTCGTAGCGTCAGCGTTGAACGGGATCCTGTCCCTGTCGGCGAGTGGCTGCAGGAGCAGTGTGGGATCGCGCGATACGAGCACCGTGCTGTCACTGTTGACGATCTCGAGGTAGGCGCGGCCGGCCAGGTCTTCGCTGCCGAGGAGCTTGGTCAACCGCTCGAGGCTGAAGAGGGTTTGGAGGACGCCGATGGGCCGCTCCTGATGCGGCGCCCGGATCGCGACGTCGAATTCGAGTGCCGTGCCGGTCCCCGTCGTATCGGACTGCGGTTCGCCCTCATATGACCCGTCTTTCATCGCGCGCTGCCACCACGTCTCATCACGCTGAACGAAATCGGGCGACTGCCCTGACAACAGCACGTTGAAGCCGTGACTCTCGGTCACGCTGATTTCCGAGAAGTCCGAGATGGCCGTATAGGCGCGGAGGTAGTCGCGCAATTCGGGATCACCGCCGAGCGATCGCGACGCGTCGAACATGCTTTCGAGCGTGGGGATCGACAGTTTGTCGAGACCGCGCGCCACTGCATTCTGGCCGGCCTGCCGGACGCTGGCGATGAGCTGGGGCATACTCGCCAGAGAAACGACTTCCCGGTGCCGTTCCTTGAGGTACTGCGTGACGATCGCCGCCACGCGCGTGGCGACGTCGCGGCCGCGCACATCCGCCTGCTGCTCGAGCACGTGACCGACCCGGCTGCTGGCCAGCCAGGCGACGAAGAGCACGAGGAGGACGGCGGCGCCGCCCCCCGAGATCAGAAAACTTTGCCGCAGTTGCTGAGACTTTATGGCCATTCCGTTGCGGTTTAGTATTGGGCACGTATGCGAAACATCCCAAGCTACGATCCGGCGGCGCTCGAAGCAAAATGGCAGGGGCGGTGGGCAGAGCGCCACACCAACGAGCCCGACCTGGATCGAGCGACGCGGCCGTTCTACAACCTCATGATGTTTCCGTACCCTTCGGCGGAGGGGCTACACGTCGGCAACATGTTCGCCTTTACGGGCGCCGACATTTACGGTCGGTTCAAGCGCCTCCAGGGGTATGACGTCTTCGAGCCGATGGGGTTCGATGCGTTCGGGATCCACTCGGAAAACTACGCGCTCACGATCGGGACCAACCCGGCCAAGCTGATCCCGCAGAACATCGCGACGTTTCGGCGGCAGCTCCGCCGCTTCGGTGGCATGTTCGATTGGCGGCACGAGCTCTCGACGACGGACCCCGCCTACTACAAGTGGACCCAGTGGCTGTTCTTGAAGCTGTACCACGCCGGCCTCGCGTACAAAAAGCGCGCGGCGGTGAACTGGTGCCCCAAGGACAAGACCGTCCTCGCGAACGAGCAGGTGATCGACGGCCGCTGCGAGCGCTGCGGCACCGCGGTCGAGCAGCGCTCTCTGGAGCAGTGGTTTTTCCGCATCACCGACTTCGCCGAGCGCTTGCTCGCGAATCTCGATCAGATCGATTGGTCGACTTCCACCAAGTTGCTCCAGCGTAACTGGATCGGCCGCAGCGAAGGCGCGGAGCTCCTGTTCGAAACGCCGAGTGGCCGGAAGATCAACGTATTCACGACCCGCCCTGATACGGTGTTTGGTGCGACGTATCTCGTCATTGCCCCCGAGCATCCCTTCGTCGACGAGCTGACGGCGGTCGAGCAGCGCTCCGCCGTCAAAGCGTATCAGCGTGAGGTGCAGTCCAAAGACATCGTCTCCCGTCGCGTCGGGGACCGGACGAAGAGCGGCGTGTTTCTCGGCTCCTACGCCCGCAATCCCGCGACGGGCGAGGCGATTCCGATTTGGACGGCGGACTACGTGCTGATGGAGTATGGGACCGGCGCGATCATGGCGGTGCCCGCGCACGACAAGCGCGACTTCGAGTTCGCGACGCAATTCAAGCTTCCGATTCGTCAGGTCGTCCAGGTACCGGGCGAGACGCTTCCCACGGTCTCCGAAGACGGCGTGCTGATGAATTCGGGTCCGTTCGATGGGCTCGGCTGCCGTGAAGGAGCTCGGCGCATCGTGACCTGGCTAGCCGAACGCGCGCTCGCCACGCCGCGCGTCCAGTACCGGCTCCACGACTGGTGTATTTCCCGGCAGCGGTATTGGGGTCCGCCGATCCCGATCATCTACTGTGACAAATGCGGCGTCGTCCCCGTTCCCGAGAAGGATTTGCCCGTCGAACTGCCGCTCATCGATGACTTCCGTCCCGACGACACGGGCGTGAGCCCACTCGCGCGTCATGAGGAATGGTACTTCGTGAAATGCCCGCAGTGCGGCGGCAAAGGCCGGCGCGAGACGGACGTCTCCGACACCTTCCTCGACTCAGCATGGTACCACCTCCGCTACCCGTCGACCGAGTTCAACGACCGCCCCTTCGATCCGGCGCGGACGAAGCAGTGGCTTCCGGTGACGAGCTACATCGGTGGGAATGAGCACGCCGTTCTGCATCTACTCTATTCCCGCTTTATCTGCATGGTCTTGTCCGACCTCGGGCTTCTGCACTTCGATACGCCCTATCCGAAATTCCGCGCGCACGGTTTGATCGTGAAGGACGGCGCCAAGATGTCGAAGTCGCGCGGCAACGTCGTCGTACCCGACACCTACATCCAGGAGTGGGGCGCCGACACGTTCCGCATGTATCTGATGTTCCTTGGACCTTTCCAGGAGGGCGGCGACTTCCGGGACGAAGGCATCATCGGGATCCGGCGATTCCTGGAAAAGGTGTGGACGCTCGCCCATGAGGCGCAGCTCACTCCAGGGCAAAACCGCGGCACGCCGGCAGCCGAACAGAAGCTGCACCGCACCATCCGGAAAGTCAGTGCTGATACCGAGGCGCTTCAGTACAACACCGCGATTGCGGCAATGATGGAGTACGTCAATGAACTGAGGGAGCAGGGCGCCGGTGGCAGGGAGCTGGTGACGCCCCTCGTGATCATGCTCGCTCCTTACGCACCACACATCGCCGAAGAGCTGTGGGAGGTTCTGGGGGGGGGCGGCGGGGGCGGCAAGAGTTCCGTGCTCGAGCAGCGCTGGCCGGACTATGACGAGCGCTTGGCGAGCGCGGGCGACGTCGAAATCGCGATTCAAGTCAACGGCAAGCTTCGCTCTCGCCTCGTCGTGCCACGCGGGATGGCCGAGAAAGAGGTCGTCGAGCGCGTGTTGGCCGATGAGGCGGTGCGGAAGTTTGTCGATGGCCAACCGCTCAAGAAGGTGATCTACGTGCAGGATCGGCTGGTGAATCTGGTCGTCTAAAGAATTTTTGCTACCAAATCGCCGACGAGATACCCCACCGCTGCGACGCCCATGCCGATCACAAACATGTCGACGCCGCTGCGGAGGACGCCGCGGCCGGTGAAGAAGCTGCGCGCCGCTCCCACAGCGAAGTGCGAGAGCATTGCGATGACGAACGCCATCAGAATCGCGGCTCGCCCGGTGAGCACGAGGAACGGTGCGACGGGGATGAAGGCGCCAATCGCCGTCGCGACACCCGTCACCCAACCTTCCTTGAGCGGCGTCGCGTGCGCCTCGCCGATCTTCAGCTCTTCGCGTACCTGCTCACCGAGCGCCCGCACGGGGTCCTGCATGACTTCGCTCGCCATCCGGCGCGCGGTGCGAGGATCCACCCCCTTCGCCTGATACACAAGCGCCAGCTCTTCTTCTTCGATCTCGGGCATCAGCCGAATCTCTTCCTTCTCCATCGCGATTTCGTGCGCGTACACTTCCTGCTCGCTCTTGGCGGCGAGGTAGCCGGACGAGCCCATCGACAGCGCATCGGCGATCATGCCCGCCACGCCGGAGATCATGATCACGTGCGGCTGCACGGCCGCGCCGATCACGCCGGCCACTAACCCAAAATTCGCCGTGAGCCCGTCGTTGAAGCCGTACACGACGTTCCGCAGAAATCCGCCCGAGCCCGTCTTATGCCACGGCTCGTTTCCCTTGCCCGCAAGATCGGCGAGCGTCCCCGCGTGCGCCGCCGATTCCTTGGCGAGCTGGAGCGACACCTCCTGTGCGTCGGGGAGACTCGATTCCCTATGGAGGTCGAGATATCCCTTGACCTCCTGCCCTTCCTCCCGCAGCAGGAGTGGGAGGAGATACCGCGTCCCGAATCGGCGTCCGAACCACGCGCGCACCCTGGCATTGAACGACGGTTGCGTGCGCCCAACCTCGTGGCCATGCTCGGCGAGCAGCTTCCCCCACATCTGCACGTGCCGCTCTTCCACGCCAGCCAGCTTGATGTAGATGTCTTTCTTGTGGGGATCGGTCTCTTGACCTGCCAACGCGAGATACAGATACGCGGCGTCGGCTTCGTCCTGCCAATGATGGAGCCACTGCTGGATATCGGGCTGGGCCATGTGGCAAGCTACTACGCCGCAATGTCTTAAGGAACCACGAATTTCCCTCGATCGATTCGCGACGTTCTACGTGATTGTGGCATCATAGTTTTCGGACAATGACCGTGTCTCTCGCCGTCCCGGATGTCCTCGTCGCCCGCGCGCAAGCCGGAGATGAAGCCGCTCTCGAAGCCCTGTACCGGGCCTTCGAGACGCCGGTTTACAATCTGGCGCGGCGGATGCTGAGACGGCCGGAAGACGCGGAAGACGTGTTGCAGGAGACGTTTTTGGAGGTCGTCCGGAACATCAAGCAGTACCGCGGCGAGGGCCACCTGTGGGGCTGGGTTCGGCGAATTGCCTCTACCAAAGCGTTGATGCGCATTCGCCGCGATCAACTGCGCGCGACAGAATCCCTGGACGATGAACCCGGCGGCCGGGCGATGCACGTCGGCGCGAACCTCGATCTGGAGCGGGCATTCGAGGTGCTGTCGGAGACCTCGCGGGCGGTCGTCTGGTTGCATGACGTCGAAGGCTACACGCACGAGGAGATCGCTGAGCAGATGGGGAGGTCGGTGAGTTTTTCCAAGTCGCAGCTGGCGCGAGCCCACGCGCGGTTGCGGCGGATGCTGAATGAGGATGTTGGAGGAGCGACGCTATGATGCATTGCACGATGGAAGACCTGGGAGCGCTGCGGGCTGGTGAGGGGTCGGTGTGGGCACGCCGGCACATCATCACCTGCGCCATCTGTCAGGCGGAACTGGAAGCGCTGTACCAGCGGGTGGCGCAGCTCAAGGCATTGCCGACGCTGCGACCGCCACGTGATCGCTGGCCGGCCGTCCGCGCGGTAATGAACTCGGAGCGGGCCCGTCGGCGGCGCAGCCGGAGTGCCTGGGGCGGGACACTCGCCGCGGCAGCCCTGCTCGCTGGAGTCCTGCTGGTCCAGCCGTCGATCCTCGGCCAGAGCGGCAACCTGCACGCCGAGCTCACGCAAGCGAAACAACAATCCGCGACACTCGAAGACTCCTTGCAGCACTACGACGTAGACGGACGCGTGCTCAGCGGTCATTGCGCAGCCGTCGTGGCGGAGCTCGAAGATCGCATTTCGGATATCGATGGCACGCTTGCCACCCTCACGCAGCGCAATGTGGGTGAGCAGGACGCCGAACTCGTAAAACTGTGGCGGCAACGGGTCGGCCTGATGCGGGAGCTGGTGACGGCCCGCGCGACGCGGGCTCGTTACGTCGGGCTCTAAAGAGCCCTGGGGGAAAGCAATGATTCGCAATTTGAGCATGGCGGCTCTGGCCGCCTGTCTGATCTGGCCCGCTGCGTCGGTAACGCAGAACGCGCCGCAGCCTCGGGTTCGAGTGCGTCCCCGCGTGCGCGTGGAGACGGGCCCGTTCGGCGTGTACTCGTTCAGCGGTAGCCGCGGCCGCATCGGCGTCGTGGTCGACACGAAGGCCGACGCGGCGGGAGATAAGGTCGGTGCCAGAATTGAAGGCGTGACTCCCGGTGGACCTGCGGAGAAAGCGGGCCTCAAGGCGGGCGATGTGATTACGCGCTTTAACACAACGTCGCTTGGCGGGGCAACGGCGGAGGAGGGCGAGGACTCCGGGCCCGGCTTGAGGCTCATCGAGCTGGCACATCGGCTCGAGCCCGGTGACACCGTGCAGGTCGAGTATCGACGGGGCAGCGAGAATCGCAAGGCTACGATCGTGGCCGAAGACCTCCCAATGACCGGTCGCCTGGAGATGCAGGGAATGCCGGGCATGGGCGCGATGGAGGAGATGCTGCCCAGGCTGCGGATGCAGGCTGGCCCAGGTAACGAGTTCGAATTCGCATTCGGAAGCCCCTGGGGAGGCATTGAGCTCGTCGAGCTGAACCCCGAGCTCGGCGAGTATTTCGGAACCCGCGAGGGCGTTCTCGTTGTGCGCGTTCCGGAGGATTCGACGCTGAACCTGAAGGGCGGCGACGTCATCCTGTCGATCGGCGGACGGAAGCCAACCTCACCAATGCAGGCGATGCGGATCCTTCGGTCCTACGATCCGGGCGAGACGGTCACGCTCGACGTACTGCGCAAGCAGAAGCACGTCACGGTCAACTGGAAGGTGCCGGAGGAGAATCGGATGTTCCACGTGGCTCCGCGCGCGCATGAAGAGCCGAGTTGGTTCCGCGTAAAACCGAAACTCTGGAAGCCACGGGACGTTCGGGTGACCCGCGTGATCTAACGGTCGGCAGAGGCGGCAGAGGCGGCATGGGGTAGCAATCCGCTGCCGCCTTTGCCGTCCATGCCGCCCGTTTCGGTTAACGATTCGGTCCGATTAAGATGGCATTCGTGAGCAGCCGGGCTGGTCCCCGCAGAAACGCCCGGAATAGCGGGTCGCTCAGGAAAAGCACGACCCGGCCATTGCCCTGGTTCTCCACGACCGCCCAGGTGGAGCCTTTGAGAAGCCGGGCAGTATTGTCGGGCCACGTGAAACCGGACAACACCAGCGAGTCGACTGGATCGGTGAACGTGGCGGCGTTGGCTCCGCCCTTGGACGGCTTCCAGAATGTGTCGCCGTCAATGAACACCGGCAGGCGGTCGCGGTCATAGCCTAGCGTCAGCCAATGCGTCGTGTCGAGCGTCGCCCGGAAAATCGCGCCGGGAATCCATTCGAGCCGGTCGCGCGCCGGCGCGGAAGGCGAGAGCAGGGCCGGTTCGCGTCCCGCGGCGGTGGTATCGGGCTTGGCACCGCTGTCAGGCGCCACGGTCGCGATGGTCGATAGACCGACGTCTTTGTTGGACGCCAACTCGCCTGCGCCCCCGTACCCGATCAGCACGCCGCCCGAGCGCACCCACGCCTTCAGTCGTTCGACGCCATCGTCGCCCAGCTCGCGGCGCATGCGCCCGCCGTTGCCGTCCGGGATGATCAGGACGTTGAAGCTTTGGAGGTCGGCCATGCGCGCGATCGCTCGGAGCGGCACCGGAGTGAACGGCGCGTTCATCTCACGCGCGAGAAAATTCCAGGTCCAGCCGTAGCTCGTCTCGGAGATGCCGTCACCGGCCGCGACCAGAATCGAAGGCGCGTGCAATCCTACGACTTCGCCCGAGCCGATCCCGACGTCCCCAGTGTCCGGGAAGGCAGTTTGCACGGACGTGACCGTCACGCCAAAGGATGGCCCGAGCGCGGCGATGCGATCGTGCAGCGTCGGCGCATTCCGCTGCGGGCGAACGACGAACGCACCTCGCGGAGATGTCCGCCCATTGGCGCGAATCGGCTGCGTGCCGATGGCCACCTTGAAGCCTTCGGCTTCCAGCACCAGCGCCAGCCGCACCGCGCCGGGGTTGTCGTTCTGGAAGAGGTAGGCGCTGGCGGCGCGCGTGGGCGCTGGCGGCGCGGCAAGAGTCGTATCGGCGACAGGATCACCGGCTGCTCCGGCATCCTCGGTCCAATAGGCGTCGAGATTGAACGTCAGCGGCAGCGACCAGGCCGTGATGTCGTAGAAGCCGTATTCCTCTTTGTCGGCATCCTCGCCGCGGCGGCGGTTGCGCCGAAACTTCGCCAGCTCGCGATCCACGAACGTGCGCTGCAGCTCAGCGTCAGGCTCGAGCAACGCTTTGGCGATACGGCGCTGGGGCTGGTTCAGATCGATGACGTAGCTGCCCGCCGGGAACGTCCGCGCTGTTGCCGCTGCGCGTGGGCTCAGATAGCCATGCGCGGCGCGTGAGGACGTCGCCTGCCGCAGCCGTGTCACCTCGATGCCGTTGCGGAGCAGCAATCCAACGACATGTGCCGCGGATTGCGGGTCGTTACCGGGCACGATCACCACGCGCTTGAGCCGGTCCGTTGCGGCTTCGGTCATGGCGGAGCGGCGGAAGTCGTAGTAGTCGAGCAGACGGTTCTGACGGTTCCTGGCGGTTGTTTCGAGCGTCGCGAGTGACGCGATGAAGTGATGGGCGATGCCGTCGCGGAGTGTGGTGATCGTGCCGTCGTCGCGCCGTCTGCGGAATTCGGGCCCGCCATCGGTCTCATACGTCATTCCGGTCGCGCCCTGGAAGGTCGACCATTCGTCCCAATAGCCCACGTAGAAAAAGTCGAACACGCCGCGGACGAAATACTGCCAGCCGTACTTGTCGAACGCGGCGGCGTTGCCTCTGCCGTACGTGTCGAACCACTTGGTGGTCTGCGCCGGCAGATTCATGTTCACCGCCTGAGCGACCGGCGGGAAGAAAAACGTCGGCGTCGTCGAGTGATGGTCGACGAACACCTGCGGGTGCCAGCGCAAAATGCCGTCCATCATCGCGCGCACTTCCCGCTGGCTCTGCGCGACGAGGTCGCGGTTCATGTCGAAGCGGTAGTGGTTGTAGCGGCCGGTAATGCTCCACGGCTCATTTTGCTCGAAGGCCCACGGATGATCGGCGCCGACCGCGACGGAGTTGTACCACGCCGCGAAGCGCTCATGGCCGTCGGGGTTCGCCGAAGGATTCAGCACGATGACGAGCGATTTGAGCAGCTCGACCGTCTGCGGCTCGTCGGACGCGGCGAGTTGGTAGGCGACCTGCATCGCCGCTTCGAACCCGGCGGGCTCGTTGCCGTGCACGGAGTACTGGAAGAGCGCGATCGCGGGGGTTTGCGCGGCGATTGCCTGCGCGCGTGCCGCGGAGGTCTTGCGAGGATCCACGAGCTCCGCGATCGCCGCTCGGATCTGATCCAGCTTGGCCAGATTCGCGGGGTCCGTGATGACGAGCGCCCGGATGGGCCGGTACTCCGTCGTCCGTCCCCACGTCTCGATGCGCACGCGGTCGCTCGCCGTCGCCACCAGCGTGTCGAGGTACCGCTGCATCACGGCGTACATCGTCTGCGCTTCGCCCGCTGCATACCCGGTAATGGCTTCGGGGCGGGGGACCGCCTGCCGGTAGGGGCCGCGGGCATAAAAGTCGAATGCGTCTTGGGCCAAGACGGACGTGGTGGAGCACACGCAGAGCGATAGCGCGACGAGAATCGGGCGCATGGACCTGCCGGAGAGGAGTTGAGAATTACCGCCGGCGCGCGGCCGGCAGTGCCTGATCGAAAGAAGCGAACTCGAATGGCTTGGAGACGCAAGGCCGGCCCGAGCCATCGAGGAAACGACGCATTTGCTCGTTGACGAGGTCGCCCGTCGTGAAGATCACACGCTCGGCATGCGCCGGATCGTTGCTGCGCAACCGCTCGAAGAGTTGTTCGCCCGAGAGATCGGGCATCCGCATGTCGACGATCACCGCGTCATAGGACGTGGCGCGGAGACGCGCGAGGGCGTCTTCACCGCTGGCCGTCGTCTCGACGTCGTGGCCGCGGCCGGCGAGATAGCGCTGTAGCGAAACGCGGACGGATGCTTCGTCGTCGACGACGAGCACCCGCAGGCTGTCACCCACGGGGTGAACCTGCGGCACCGCCTGAAACTCCCCTGAGGCGCGCGGCTGGATGACGGGAAGCTCGACCACGAAGCGGGCGCCGCCCTGCGGGACGTTTTCGGCCCAGATCCGACCTTCGTGCTCGCGCACGATGCCAAGTGAGATCGACAGTCCGAGGCCGGTACCCGAGCCGGTCGGCTTGGTCGTGAAGAATGGGTTGAAAATCCGCTCGATCAAGTTCGCGGGAATGCCGCCGCCCGTATCCTCCACCTCGATGCGCATCGTGTCGCCGGTACGCCGCGTCCGCACGGTCAGGCGGTGATGGTGACCGTCGCGCTGCTCCATCGCCTGTTCAGAGTTCGTGATGAGGTTCAGGAACACCTGCTGGAGCTGGTGCGCATCGGCCATCGTGTCCGGCAATGACTCGTCGTATTCGCGGCGTACATCGATGCCGCGGACCCGCAGCTCATAGCCGCGGAGCTCGAGCGTGTCGTCCAGTACCTGGTTCAGGGCGGTCGGCACCTTCTCGGCTTTGTGTTGCCGCGCGAACGTCAGGAGGTTTTGCACGATGCGGCTCGCGCGCCGCGCCTCGCTGTAAATCGTCTCCGCCGCGGTACGCTGCTCGGGCGGGAAGCGCTTTTCGGCGAGCAGCAGCTGGGCGAAGGCCGAGATGCCGGCGAGCGGGTTGTTGAGCTCGTGGGCGACGCCGGAGACCAGCTGGCCGATCGCGGACATCTTCTCGGACTGAATCAGCTGCTCCTGCAGCATCTTTTGATCGGTGACGTCACGAATCAGACAGAGGACCTCTTCGTCCTTCTGCGGCGTCGAGTACGTGATCGAGATGGTGCGGACTTCGCCGTCCTTGCGGTAGAATTGCGACTCGAACAGCCCCGTTTCTCCGGACAGCGCCTGCTGGAAATGCGCGAGTGCCTTGGGCAGGTCGTCGTCGGGAAGCATCGGTGCGAACCACTGACCGACGAGCTCTTCGCGCCGGTAGCCGGAGATGTTTTCAGCCGCGTGATTGACCGTGGTGAAGCGGCCGTTGGCGTCGAGCGTCACGATCGCGTCGGACGCGGACTCGACGAGATGCCGGTAGCGCGCCTCGGAGCGCGCGAGCGTGTCCTGCGCGCGTTTCGGATCGGTGATGTCGCGCAGCGTGGCGACGGTGCCGATCAGGTCGCCGTTCACGCGGAAGGGTCCGCTCGATACCGCCACGTCCCGCTCTTCGCCGGTCGAGTGGTTGACGATTCTGGTTTCGTAGCGTTGTGGCTCGCCGGCGAAGACGCGGTCTTCGCGCGAAGCGACGTGCGCCCGCTCGTAAGGCGCCACGGCGTCGGCGATCGCCTGGCCGACGACGTCAGCGAGTTCCCATCCCAACAGGTCGGCGCCGGCTTCATTGGCCGCGAGTACTCGGCGATCCATCCCCGTCACGACGACGGCATCCGGAAGGGCTGCTACGATGTCCGTCGCAGCCTGTAGCAGGTCCAGCGGCGGCCGCTTGGCGGCAGCGGTAGTCGGGCGGGTATCCCGCGCGGACGAGACGCGGCGACTCTTACTCACGCGTGATAGGAAGCCTCCATCGCGTGCCGCATCAGGTCCAGGCTCTCGAGCGCCGCATCGGTGACGGCCTGCGGTGAATCGGGGCCGCGCTTGACGCAGTCCTTGATGATTTCCAGCGCATGAATCGGATGCTCATCGTCGTACTTGGCGTGCTCCTCCAGCCACCAGCGTCCCCGTGGGCCGATCTTCTCGTTCTTGGCGAGCCCGCGCAGCGCCTTTTCCGAGATCTTCTGCGCTACGCCTTCCACCGCGTAGTTGGTCGCCGATACTGCCGTACCAAATTCGGCGTTCCGGCACATGTCCGTCAAATAGCCATGGAATTTCTTGACTGGGGCGAGCATCGGCTCGGGCTCCTGAAAGCGCTTCTTGGACACGTTGAAGCCATCGCCCATCGCGCGCCACATCGCGTCATGTCGCCGTTCGACCCGGATATTGTCCGTGAAGAATTCTCGCCCCATCGCCGGTGAGCGGTCGAGGAGCATCTGCAGCCACTGCGGGAAGTCTCGAATGATGGGATAGAAGGAGACCAGGAAGTTCTGGATCTGCCCGTCGACCAGTTGATTCTCGGACGCGTCGATGATGACCGGGGTGTCGAGAATTGCCTGACGGCTGGGCTCGAGCGTGGAATCCAGCTCCGCCACCCATGAGGGGTGGGGGGTGACTTGCACAGCCATCGCTGCTCCTCTTCCAGGGCGCTACAGTAGGACGACAGGCCAAGCGAGGGTGGAATGTAGGAGCGCGGCCCGAACGTGCAAGCTCAAGTCGGATTGTGACTTGGCGCACGGGCTGAAAATGATGGCTTGACAAGATATATCGTGCCATAATATCGTGGCGTAACATCTAACATGAGGCAGAGATGACTGGGAAGTTCGGCTCGGAGGGGTTCGCGTTCGGTTTCGGCCCGCGGGCCTGGGGATTCCGGGGTCGTCGCGGCGGCCGCCGCCAGTGGTTCGGCGCCGGCGACATGAAGTACGTGATTCTCAAGCTGCTCCGCGACAAGGCGCGGCACGGCTACGAAGTCATGAAGGAATTGGAAGAGCGCATGCACGGCTGCTACTCGCCGTCGCCTGGCACCGTATATCCAACGTTGCAGTGGCTCGAGGATGAAGGCCTCGTGGTCGCTCGCGACGTCGAAGGCAAGAAGGTCTACGAAATCACCGACACAGGACGGGCATTCTTGGACGAGCACAAAGACATTGTCGAAGACATCTTCGACCGCGTGACCGAAACGGTAGAGCGCACGGTGGGCGGCTCGATGGCGGAAGTGAACCGCTCGCTTGGCCAGCTCGTGAAGGCGGTCTACCGGACCGGTTGGAAGACGGAGACTGAAGCAGCGCGCAAGAACATCGCCGCAATCCTTACGAAGGCTAAGGCGGAGATTGAGGCACTAGCAACAAGTCCTGAAAATCGAAGCTGAAGTCGGTCGCCGGTGACACGGCGGCCATCTTGACCTGATCGATGGACCCGTCGGGCTTGAGCGCGAAAATGACATAGGCGTCCGCGCGCAGCTCGCGGTCGCGCCAACGCGCGATGAAGGTGTCGTACTGGAAGTGCTCGAGATCGCCGGTCAGCGACGGCGTGTGGGAAAACCGCAGCACGAGCTTACCGGTCTCGAGCCCAATCGTCACATCGCCATACCAGGCGTCGCGATACGTTCCCGCATACTTCTCGAGCGGCAAAGACGGTCGCGACGCCGTGTCGCGTTTGGCGACCGCACGTTTCTCCTCGGCCGCGGTAGCGGAGTCTCCGCGCGCCTTGACCACGCGATAGGCCGCATCCCAATCGGTTGCCGGCGCGCCCAGGAAGTGGTCGAGCAGTCGCCAGCTGATCGCCTCGAATGCCTCGCCGGACTCTTGATTGGTCAGTACCGCGATGCCGAGTTTCCGATCGGGGATCAACGAGATGCGCGAGACGTAGCCGGGAAGCCCGCCGGTGTGCCATACCACTTTATAGCCACGATAGTCGCGCAAAAAAAATCCCAAGCCGTAGCCCGCGAAGCTCGCCTTGAGTGCCGCCAACTCGGCGGGAGGAGTCCCGGGGCGGATCGGCGTCACCACCGACCAGAGATTGCGGGCGGTGTTCTGAGAGAACAGGCGATCGGACCCGCCAGCCAGGCGTCCCGAGTCGAGCTGCACGATCATCCACTTGGCGATGTCGGTCGCGCTCGAGTTGATGCCACCCGCCGGATTTGTGTTGTCGCTGGTGAACGGCGCGATCGGCCGGACTTTGCCGTCGATCGGCGCGTGCGGCGTGGCGACGTTGCCCCCCCCGCCCCCCCCGCCCGCCCCGCCAGCTGCGGCTGACGAATGGCGCACGGTGCTCCCCGTCATTCCTACCCGGGCGAGAATTCTCGATTGCACGAAGTCTTCCCACGACTGCCCGGAGACCGTCTCGATCACCTGGCCGGCCACAAGGTAGAGCACGTTGTCATACGCGTACGCACTGCGAAAACTCGTGGCGGGTTTGATATAGCGCAGCCGGCGCGCGACCTCTTTGCGGTCATACGTAGACGTCGGCCACCAGAGGAGGTCGCCGGCGCCGAGTCCCAGACCGCTGCGATGGACGAGGAGGTCGCGGATCGTGAGCTCGCGCGTGACGAAGGGGTCGTACATCGCAAAGCCCGGCAGGTAGTCGATGACCGGCGCGTCCCACCGGAGCTTCCCTTCCTCGACCAGGATCCCCAGCGCGGTGGCGGTAAACGCCTTCGTGTTGGACGCGATGCCGAACAGCGTCCGCTCGTCGACCGGTGCTGGCTCGCCCAGTTTGCGGACGCCGTAACCCTTGGCGAGGAGAACGCGACCGTCCTGCACGATGGCGATGGCGACGCCGGGCACCTCGAAGTCGTGCATCACGCGGGTGACATAGGCGTCGAGATCGCGGGGCAGCTGCGCGGCTAAACTCGCGCTGACGAAACTGAGCGCCGACAGGAGAACGAGTGGTCTCGGGAGTGGTGTCATAAGGCGACAAACGTGGCTGAGGCTGTGCTGCTGGGGAAGTGTCGCGATGATGCTGCTACTTATTGTGCCGGTCTCGCAGGTCTCCTAGTGCGCGGGTGACGAACACGCGTGTCATCTGCTTTCGCCACGAGAGGTCGAAATCGGTGTTGTCCATCGGCTTTGAGGGACGGTACGCGGCCTCTGCGGCCGCGGCAATGGTCTCCGCGCCAAGCGACATACCCTTGAGTGCGGCGCCGGCCTCTGGGACGTCCTGCGGGTAACTGGCGACGCCGCCGAGCACGACACGAGCATCCACGACCGTCTTTCCGTCCCACTGTATCCATGCCGCGACACCCAGCACCGGAAAATCGAACGACCCACGGCGCCGCAATTTGTGGTAGACGGCGTCCCAGCCGTTCGGCGCCGGCAGACGAACCTCGACGAGAATCTCATCGGGTTGCTTGGTGAGATAATTGATGCCGTCGTTGTTGTACAACCGTCCCGCGGGAACGACGCGCTCACCTTGCGGTCCGACCAACCGATATTCGGCACCGATCGCCACCATGACCGGGGCGATATCGGACGAGCTCACCGCCCAGCAGCGCGGCGAGGACGGTGCCACCCAACAGATTGCGCCGTCCTTTTTCATGCAGAAGTCGATCGACTTCCGCCATTCGTAGGTCTGGTTGTAGTAGTTGCAGCGTGTGTCGAGACAGAGGTTGCCGCCGAGGGTCCCCATGTTGCGGAGCAGGGGGGTGGAAACGAGGCGAGCGGCGGAAGCGACGGCGGAATGTTGGAAGGTTGGAAGGTTGGAAAGTGTGCTCAGTGTAATACACGTTCCAACATTCCAACCTTCCAACTTTCGCATTTCCGGAATACCCATCAACGAAATGACAGTCTTCGGCTCCTGGTGCCGCCGCTTCATGTTCGGGTACAGATCGGTCCCGCCGGCCACGAACATGCCGTCCGGGCCAACGTCGGCCTTCATCTTCAGCGCGTCGCTGAGAGAGGTCGGCTGCAGGTAGCGGAACGAGGGCAGCCTAAGCATGCACTCGGTCGACGGCTTTGCCGTCTCCCCCTTCCCAGGGGGTCGGGACCCGAACCGGCTCGGGCCACGGAATTTCAGGGAAGGAGTCGGGACCATAGCGCGCAGGCTCGCCTTTTTGCTTCCGTTTCAAGGCTTTGAGCACTTTCTCCGGCGTGATCGGGACCTCGTCGATCCGCACACCGACCGCATCGTAGACCGCATTGGCGACCGCGGGCATCACCGGCAGCAGCGGTCCCTGGCCCACTTCCTTGGCGCCGAACGGGCCGTTGGGATCGGGATCTTCGACGAGATACGTGACGACGTCGCACATCTCGAGCGTGGTGGGACTCTTGTACTCGAGCAGGGAAGGGATCTTGTGGACCACTTTGAGATCGCCGCGATACGCCATCTCCTCCATCAACGCCTCGCCCAAACCCATGTAGATCGAGCCCTCGACCTGGCCGATCACGGACGCCGAGTTGATCGATCGACCTACGTCATGCGCAATCCAGATCGTCGGCACGCGCACGATCCCGGTCTCCGGATCCACGTCCACCTCGGCCACACAGGCGCTGTAGGAGTAGGCCGGCGACGGCCCGACGCCCGCGCCGCGATACTTTCCCGCGCTCTGGGGCGGCGTGTACGATCCAACCGTCCCCACCGTGCCCTCCGCCGCTTCCGCCCACTGCACGGCTTCAGCGAAGGACGTGCCGCGCTTCCGATCCTTCGAATCGAAGACGCGCCCGCCCGCGAACGTCAGCCGCTCGACGGGGACGTCGAGTTTGCGCCCGGCATGCAGCGCCAGGATCTGGCGTGCGCGTTCGGCCGCCTGGAGGGCGGCGTTCCCGCTCATCAAGGTCACCCGGCTCGAGTAGCTGCCGAGATCGACCGGCGTGAGATCGGTGTCGGCCGTGACGACCGCGACGTCGAACGGATCGACGCCGAGTACCTCGGCGACGATGTAGGCGAGAATTGAATCCGAGCCCTGGCCGATCTCGGTGGAGCCGCAAAACACCGTGACGCCGCCGCCGCGGTCGCATTTCAGCTGCACGCCGGAGTGCGGCATGTTGTTCCAGTAGATCGGCAACCCGGCGCCCGAGATGTAGCTCGAGCACGCGAGCCCGACGCCCCGGCCCTCCGGCAGTTTGCGGAACTTCCGCTTCCAGTCCGATCCCTCGACGACCTTGGCGATGCACGTGCCGAGGCCCATCGAGCCGACGCGGAGATAGTTGGCCGTGAGTGAATTCGGTGGCACCAACGTCTTGAGGCGCAGCTCCGCCGGATCGATCGCCAGCTGCTCCGCGATTTTGTCGAGATGGACTTCGACGGCAAAACGCGGCTGCGGCGTGCCGTGGCCGCGCTTCGGGCCGCAGGGCGCCTTGTTCGTGAACGCCCGTGCGCCCTGGAAGTGATAGCGCGGCACGTGATATGTGACGGTCTGCAGTGCGCCCGTGTAGTACGTGCTCGCCACGCCGTAGGACCCATACGCGCCGCCATCGAGCAGCGACCGGAAATGCATGCCTGTGATCGATCCGTCGCGCTTCACACCCGTCCTGACCCACATCAACGTGGGATGGCGGCCGCGATGGCAGTAGAAAACCTCTTCCCGCGTCAGCGTGATCTTGACGGGACGGCCGGTGAGCATCGCCAGCTTCGCGACCGCGATCTCGTGATTGAAGGGATCGCTCTTACCGCCGAAGGCGCCGCCGTTCGGCGTGGCGATGACGCGTATGCGCGCGGGCGCCAGCGCCAGCACCTTCGCCACCGCGCGATGCACGTAATGCGGGGTCTGCGTCGAGGTCCACAGCGTCAGCTTGCCGTCGGGGGGGGGCGCCCACATCGCCACCGCTGCGTGCTGCTCCATCGGCAGATGCGTGCTGCCTTCGAAAAAGAACAGGTCCTCCCGGACGACGTCGCCTGCCGCGATCCCCGCGTCGGCGTCGCCGAACTCGAGGTCGATGAGCTTGTGCAGGTTGCCGCCATCGCCGTAGTCATGGATGCGCGGCTCGGGATGCGCGACCGCTTCCTCGGCGGATGCGATGGACTTGAGCGGCTCGTAGATGACCTTGATCAGATCGAGCGCCGCGGTCGCGACCTCTTCGCTGGTGGCGGCAACTGCCGCGACCGGATCGCCGATGAACCGCACCTTGTCGACGCAGAGGGTGTGCTCGTCCTGGGAGACGGGAAGAATGCCGAACGGGATCGGCAGATCCCGTCCGGTGAGTATGGCGTGGACACCCTCGAGGCTCGCCGCTGCCGCGGTATCGATCGACACGATGCGCGCGTGCGGCTCGGTGCTGCGCAGCAGCTTGCAGTACAGCATCCTCGGAAACGCGAGGTCGTCGGCGAAGCGCGTCGTCCCGGTTACCTTCGCGACGGCGTCGACTTTGCGCAGCGCCTTGCCGATGACTCTATACTCGGCCATTCATCCGCTCGGCGGCCAGCTCGACCGCTTCGTAAATCTTGATGTAGCCGGTGCAGCGACAGAGGTTGCCCGCGAGGGCGTCCTTGATTTCGGCGCGCGTGGGTTTCGGATTGGATGCGAGGAGCGCTTCGGCAGCGAGCAGGAACGCGGGCGTGCAATAACCGCATTGTGCCGCGCCCAGATCGGCGAATGTCTCCTGCAACGGGTGCAACTTGCCACCCTGGGCCATCGCTTCGACTGTGCGCACGCTATGTCCGGCGCACGCCAGGCCAAGCGCCAGACAGGAAAGCACGGGCGTGCCATCGAGCAACACGGTGCAGGTGCCGCACTCGCCCAATTCACACCCATGTTTCGTGCCGGTGAGACTCAGGTCTTCGCGCAGCACTTCGAGCAGCGTCTTATGTGGCGCGAATGCCACTTCGGTCAGCTCGCCGTTCACGACCAGCGCGATCTTGACCTTTGATTCGTTGCTCATGATCACGTGGTAATCTAGCTTTTGGGCCGGAAAGGGAGGGAACGATGGAACGTGGGAACGTTGGAACGTGCTTGCAGTCCCGAGTGTGGGTGTTGGTGTGTCTTTCCATCATTCCATCGTTCCATCTGACCGCCCAGGATTACCGCGCCCAAGCCCTCCGCATTCTGCACACTGTCCCGCTGATTGACGGCCACAACGACATCGCCGACGCGATTCGGGAGCGCGGTGGACTGGACTCCGTGAACTTCGCGGTCAACCAGCCCAAGCTGATGACGGACATTCCGCGACTGCGGTCGGGGGCTGTCGGTGGGCAGTTCTGGGCGGCGTACGTACCCGTAACGACGATGGACTCGGGGCCACATCCGGCGGTGTACGCACTCGAGCAGATCGACTTGATCCGTCGTCTTTGCTCGCGCTACGGGAACGCGCTGGCGATGGCGACGACCGCCGCCGAGGTCGAACGCAACTTCGCGGCGAAGAAGATCTCGTGCCTGATCGGCATCGAAGGCGGTCACGCGATCGAAAACTCGCTCGGCGCGCTGCGGATGTTCTCCCGCCTCGGCGTGCGGTACATGACGCTCACGCATTGGCGCAGCCTGGATTGGGCGGTGGCGTCGACCGATAGCTCGCACCGTGGGCTCTCCGACTTCGGCAAGCAGGTCGTGCTCGAGATGAATCGGCTGGGCATGCTGGTCGACCTCTCGCACGTCAACGACATGACGATGTCGGACGCGATTCACGCGTCGAAGGCACCGATCATCTTTTCCCATTCCTCGGCGCGCGCGCTCACGAATCACGCGCGCGACGTCCCCGACTCGATCCTGCGGCTGATCCCGGCGAACGGCGGCGTGGTGATGGTGAACTTCAACCCCGGCTTCGTTTCCGAGGCCGTGCGGGTATACGGCGACAGCGTGGCGGAGCGAGCCCGTCTCTTACGAGCGGCGGGAGCCGATTCGGTTACTCGCGCGGACTCGATGCGCGCATGGGAGTCACGAGCGCCCCACGCGACGCTCGAGCAAGTCGCCGATCACATCGATCATGTCCGGCAGATCGCTGGTGTCGATCACGTCGGCATCGGCTCCGATTTCGACGGCATCACGGAAGTGCCCAATCGTCTGGAAGACGTCTCGAAATTTCCGGATCTGATCGCGGAACTGCTGCGACGCGGTTGGACTGAGGCAGACGTGGAAAAGGTGGCTGGACTGAATATCCTGCGCGTGCTGCGCGACGCGGAGCGGGTCGCTACCGAGCTGAGGGGCCGGTAGCGCCCCCCCCCTCAGCTCAGCGCGCATGCGGTTACGGAGCTTTGGTGGAATCCCGCTGCGAGGAATCGCGGCGGTCCTGCCGTAGATCACGGCGGTCCTGACGGATGTCACGCCGATCGGAGCGGCGGTCGTGCCGGTCGCTACGCAAGTCCCGGCGGTTGTGGCGAATGTCGCGCGTTTCCTGACGCGCTGCGGTCGTGTCGCCCTGCCGCAGATCCTGACGCCGCTCGCGAACGTCCTGATGAATGTCGCGGCGGTCACTGCGCATGTCACGGCGATCGCGG